>DAOMZH010000400.1:0-9290 GCA_035437985.1 Polyangium sp. (in: bacteria)
TCGATCTTTGTAGCTGACCAATGAGTGCCATTGAGGTTGCCATGTCGAGCGTGGGGCATTTGGCGCCGTCGAACGTGAGTCCGGCAGCGGCCATTTTGACGGTGCCGACCGCATCATTGAAACCCTCGAGGTTGAAGTAGAACGGATCCGCACGCAATCCCGCGTATACCTTCATTTTCAGCGAATCGCTCGTGATTCCCGCCGTCGTGCTCGCGTCACCCGTCACGAAGTCGACAACGACATCACCTGGCGAGCCAAGCTGGCAATTGACTTTTTGCGCCGTGTCGAACGTGCAAACGATATCCGTCTTCTCGCCCGCGGTCCCGTAAGCGCTGCTGGATTCCACGTGGAAAACGTATTGCACCGCATCGGAAAACTTCGACTCGATGGTCGCTACCGGCGCGACGTCCATGATGAGCGTAAGTTTGTCATTACCAGACCACGCGTAAACGTCCGTGATGTCCGCTGCCGCATCCTTTTTCGCTGCCGCTCCGTCGAGATGATCTGCGGCAATGGCCCATGCCCCGCCGCCGACGATCGCGAGCGCACATGCCCCCTGAAGATATCTTATTTTGCGCATGTTTTCTCCTAAAGAACGCCGTCACGATACCCTTGGTCAAACCGCAACGCCACGTTCAATCGTCCCATTACATCGCATTTCCGGAACAAAGGATAGGAAATTCGACACGAGCTTTCACAACGCACGATTTCCACGAGCAAACACAATCTCACTGAGAAATATCATATGCAGATGGCGAAAAAAGATTCGCACCACGCGAGCGCAACGCGAATGAACACAGCGCCAATCAATGGCGCCAACAAATGCGGCGATTGATTGCTCGAGTTATTCCACAAGCCAACAAATTGACGTGTCCGGCTGAAATTTGCCGCTATTGTTCCAGCACCACCCCATTTTGCGGCGCCCAGCTCACATGTACTTTGGTCCCCACCTCCAAATGACCATGTGACGAAGGTGGCTCGGTCGCCATGATTCGGGCCCCCGCTGCGAGCCGCACCATCGTTTTCCAGGCCGATCCCACGAATACCGTTTCTTCGACTTCCCCCGGCAATGCAATTGCTCCCGATTCCGATCCGCCATTCGTCTTGTGCACCGACACCATCTCGGGCCTTATGCTCAGCCAAACCTTTTTTCCAGCGCCGATCGCTTCTTGCGGTTCAATGGCTATCCTGTCCCCCGCAACTTCCAAAACATGGTTTTCACCGTCCCGAACGATCTCGCCCGAAATCAAATTGGTCTCGCCAATGAAGTCAGCCACGAATTTCGTTTTCGGCCGGTTGTAAATCGACACGGGATCGGCGATTTGTTCAATGCGCCCCCCATTCATGACCGCAATGCGATCACTCATCGTCAGCGCTTCTTCTTGATCATGGGTCACATAGATGAACGTCATGCCGAGTTTCCGCTGCAATGACTTCAACTCGAATTGCATCTCTTTGCGCAACTTCAAATCGAGCGCCCCGAGCGGCTCGTCCAACAACAGAATGCTCGGACTATTCACAATTGCCCGCGCCACCGCCACGCGTTGCTGCTGACCACCCGACATTTCCCGCGGTTTTCTCCCAGCAAAAACGTCCATGCGCACGGTCGCCAAAACTTCATTGACTTTACGCTCGATCTCCGCTTTCGGTAAACGCTTTTGCTCGAGACCGTACGCCACATTTTGCCGCACCGTCATATGCGGAAATAACGCGTAGCTCTGAAACACCGTATTCACATCCCGCTTGTACGGAGGCAAATTCGATACTTCCTGGCCCCCGAGCCAAATCTCGCCCGACGACGGTAGCTCAAATCCCCCAATCATCCGCAGGGTCGTCGTTTTCCCACAACCACTCGGCCCGAGCAGCGTCAAAAATTCGCCCTTTTCCACGGATAGATCCAACGATTTGACGACTTCGACATCCCCAAAACGCTTGATGACTTTCTTCAATTCGGCCAGAGCTGCCACACCTTACTCCTTGTCCCGACCGCCAAGCGCAGTGCCGAGCAGAATGAGGGTGATGGAACCTAAAAAGACGAGAGTCGAAATCGCATTGACTTCAGGTGAAATACCCCGCCGCATCATCGCCCAGATTTGAATGGGCAACGTATTGTCTCCGGCAATCAAAAAAAACGTGACCGGAATCTCGTCGAGCGACAACGTAAACGACAAGAGCGCCGAGCCAATGATTGCTGTGCGAATGTTGGGCAACACGACGCGGAAAAATGTCGTGACCGGCGGCGCACCCAAATCCGCGCTCGCTTCTTCGAGCGACGGATCGATTCGTTTCAAACGCGCAAACACCTGCGTCAACGTAATCGCAATGAGAAATGTCCCGTGGCCAATGAGGACGGCATAAAGCGAAACGGATACCCCAACGAGCGGGAAAAAGCTCAGCATCGCCACACCCGTCACGATGCCTGGCAAGGTCAGCGGCAAAAGCACGATGCGTTCGAGAATGCGTTTTCCGGGAAAATCATAACGCGCCAGCGCGAGCGCCCCTGGAATGCCTAGCAATAAGCCAATCACCGTGCCCCCAACGGCAATGCTCAAACTGATTTTCAAGGCCGAAATCAAGGTTTCGTTCTCGGCCATGATCTTGTACCAACGCAGCGAAAAACCCCGCATTGGAAACACGTTCACCGATTCCGGGTTGAACGAATAAATCACCACGACGAACATCGGCAAGTAAATGAATGCCAAAATGAACGCCGCTGCGGCTCCAATGAGCAATGTGGGAAGATCAATTCTGCGCTGATTCACCGCGCCCCTCCCAATCGCCCACTTCCCGATTCCAAGCTCGCCAGGGATCTCTCGGCCCGCGAAGTCATTTCCAGCAACAGTACCACGACCACCAGCATGATGATGCCCACCACCGATCCCAATGGCCGATCGTTCGATGTGCCAAACAGATTCTGCACGATGTTGGAAATCATCAGGTTATCCGTGCCGCCCAGCAGCACCGGCGCCAAAAAGTCTCCGAGCGTCAACACGAAGGCAAACGTTCCCCCAGCAATGATTCCCGGTAGCGCCAAAGGCAAAACCACCCGCCGAAATGTCGTGATTCGCCCCGCCCCCAAATCTTTCGACGCTTCAATCAAAGGCCGCGGAATCGCCTCGAACGCCGTGTACACCGGCATGAGCACGAAAGGCGTGTAGATGTGCACGAGGCCAATGATCATCGCCCATTCACTATACAAAAACGCATCGACCGGCGCGTCGGTAAAATGAGCCCACTGCAAAAATGAATTCAGAATTCCTTCCCGACCCAAAATGATTTTCCACGCATACGCGCGCACGATGTAACTCACCCACAAAGGCACGATGATCAGCGTATACAAAAGCTGCTTGCCCCGCTGCATCTTGAAAGCAATGAAATACGCCAAGGGTACACTGAGAAAAACACTCAGCGCCGTCACCTGCGCCGCGATCTTGAACGTATAAAGCAACGTGCCCCGATACAGCTCCTTCGTGAAAAACGTCTTCCACGGATCGAGCGTGGGCTTCATGATCACATTGCCCAAATCATCCGATTGCAGAAAGCTTTGCCCGAACAGCGCCACGTACGGCAAAATCAAAAAACACAAAAGCCAAAGCACGGGCGGCAATGCCAAAAAGTACAGCGCCCGCCGACGCGGCGAACGCTCCTTGACAGGTTTGTCCTGGCTGACGGACGCTGTACTCATGACCTTACGCCTCAATCACTTCGCGCTCTTGATCTCGTTCCAGAGCTCGTTGTACTTCTTCCGATCCTTGACGTATTGCCAGAAGTTGAGCTTCTTGAAGTAGCTGTCACCCTCGGTCACGCACGGGCTCTTCTTCAAGTCGTCCGACATGTGCTCTTTCGCTTTCGCGTTCGCCACGCAATAACCACCGGTCGCGTCGAATACGAGCGCCTGGACCTTCGGCGACGTCACGTAATCCAAATACATGAGCGCCAAGTCCTTGTTCTTGGACGAAGACGTGATCATCAACCGATCAATCCAGCCCGTCGCCCCTTCTTCCGGAATCACGCCCTTCAAATTCAAGCCCTCTTTGTTGAGCGTCCCGACCGTGAGCGGCCAACCAACGGCCATCACGATTTCTTTGTTTTTGAACAAATCATTGAGTTCACCCGCAGTCGCCCAGTATTTGCGCACTTGCGGCTTGAGCTCCACGAGCTTCTTCTTCGCGTCCGCCAATTGCTCGTCGGTCATGTTGTAAAGTGCGCCTTGGTTCGTCTTGTCCAAACCTTGCACTTGACCAATCAGGTAAATGTTCGAGATGTCGTCCCAAAGGCTGACTTTGCCCTTGTACTTCGCATCGAAAAACACTTTCCAGCTCTTGGGCTCTTCTTTCACGACGTTGGCATCGTAAATCAAATAATCGGGGCCCCACGTGAACGGCACGCCATAAAGCTTGCCGTCTTTCTTCACGTCGTCGAGTTTCGTCAGCTCGGGCGCCAAGTCCCCAAAACTCGTAATCTTCGCCGTGTCAATCGGATCCACCAATCCGCCTTGCACCAGCGTGTACGCCACGTCCGACGACGGCGAAATGATATCATAAACGCCGGGACTCGACTTCAGCTTCGCCACGAGTTCGTCGCTCGAACCAAAATACGTGTATTTGATCGTCACGCCGTATTTCTCTTCGAACCCTTTCGTGAATTTCGGGTCGGCATATCCTTCCCAGGTCAAAAGCTGCAAGGTTTGTCCCTTGTACTTCATCGCCGGGTCTTCAGGCTTTGCTGCCGCCGAAGGCGCCGCCGCTGCCGCCGTGCTCATCGCCGGCTTGGCATCATTCTTGACTTCCGGCTTCTTCTCTTCCCCACACCCCGTGCCGAGCAACGCATAAAGCGCCGCCAGCGATACCGAAATCATCATCCGCGTCATGACTGTTTCTCCCAATCCTATTTCCATCTGGTTTGCCCATGATTGCAACACGGGCGCCTGTTTGTCCGGACCTCTATGCAGCTCGATTCGCTTTGCCCATGGCGTCGAGTAGTCCGTTTTCGATGACCGTGAGTCCTTCGTCGAGTTCTTCGTCGCTGATCACCAGCGGCATTGCAAAACGCAACACATTGCCATGCGTGCCGGCACCAAGCACGATGACCCCATGCTCGTAACAATATTTCGCCAATGCATTGGCCGCTTGTTTGTCCGGCTCTTTCGTTTCCCGATCCTTCACGAGTTCGATGGCGCGCATGGGCCCAATCCCGCGCACGTCACCCACACCCGTAAAACGATCTTTCCACGATTGCAATCGCGCTTCGAGCCGTTTTCCTACAGCCCCAATATGCTCGAATATCTTGCCCCCATCCGCCTCGAATTGGTCCAGAACGGCCAAAGCCGCCGCAATGGCCACCGGATTACCTCCGAAAGTGCCCCCAATGGCCCCTTCGAGCGGCGCATCCATCACTTCGGCTCGCCCCACGACCGCCGAAATCGGCAAACCCGATCCCAACCCTTTCGCGAGCGTCATCAGATCCGGCTCGATCCCATAATGCTCGGTCGCAAAGAGTTTCCCCGTTCGTCCAAAACCCGTTTGGATTTCATCGACGACCAGCAAAATCCCATGCTCTTTGCAAAATGCCGCGAGTTGCTTCACGAATTCCGGGGGCGCATCGATAAAACCACCTTCGCCGAGCACCAATTCAATGACCACCGCCGCCACATTTTTCGGGCCCACGTGATGCAACACGAGCTCCCGCAATTGCCGCATGCTCCACGCCGACGCATCCGCTTCGGGACAACGATAGGCATACGGAAATGGCGTCCGGTACACTTCGCCGCAAAATGGAGCAAACCCTTGGCGATACCCCAATTTGCTCGTCATCGTCATGGCCATGAACGTTCGTCCATGAAACCCATGTTCGAATACCACAACCGCTTGGCGTCCCGTCGCCACGCGCGCGATCTTCACCGCATTCTCGATGGCTTCCGCGCCGCTATTGGCCAAAAACGTTTTTTTCGCGAAAGTCCCGGGCGTCAAACGATTGAGCCGTTCTGCCAGGGCCACATAACCTTCATATGGCACCACGTTGAAGCTCGTATGCAAAAACTTGTCGACCTGCGCATGTAATGCCTTGACGATTTCCTCGGGACAATGCCCCAGGTTCGTCACGGCAATGCCGGACGCAAAATCTAGCAAGTGATTACCGTCGACGTCTTCGAGCACCGCGCCCTTGGCTTGCGCCACGAATACCGGCGTTCCATGAAACGGCCCACGAGCCACCGCGGCGCGCCGCCGATCCATGTACTCCCGGCTTTTTGGACCCGGGACTTCCGTCTTCAGGTTGATTCGCATTGGTAAACCTTTTCAGTACCAAGCAATCGGCGCTTCGTCGAGGTTGATATTGACTTGCTTCGTCTCGAGGTACGCTTGGATCCCATAAAGACCCAGCTCGCGCCCCGTTCCGCTTTGCTTGTATCCGCCCCAAGGCATTTCGTTGAACGTCGGATGATACGTGTTCACCCACGTAATGCCCGCACGAAGCTCACGAATGACGCGATGCGCTCGATTGATGTTTTTCGTCCATACGGCCGCAGCCAACCCGTATTCCGTATCATTGGCCATGGCAATCGCTTCTTCTTCCGTATCGAACGGAATGACCGAGAGCACAGGTCCAAAGATTTCTTCGCGCGCAATGCGCATCTTCGGGGTGACATTGACGAAAATGGTCGGCTCGACGAAATTGCCGTTGGCCAGCGCCGGATCATCGGGAGCTTTGCCCCCGCAGACCAATTTCGCGCCTTCTTCGAGGCCAATCTTGATATACGACAAAACCTTGTCCCGATGCGGTCCGGATACGAGCGGCCCCATTTTGCAGCCATCTTCCAGACCGTGCGACAATTTGATGCGCGGTACTTTCGCGACCATGGCTTTGACGAATTCGTCGTGAATGGATCGTTCGACAAGGACGCGCGATCCAGCCGAACAGACCTCGCCTTGATTCGCGAATGCGCCAAACAGCGCGCCATCCACGGCACATTCGAAGTCGGCGTCGGCAAAAACCAGGTTCGGGTTTTTCCCGCCAAGCTCGAGCGTGACTTTCTTCAAATTGCCCGATGCAGCTTGGAGAATTTTGCGTCCCGTGACTGTTCCGCCGGTGAATGCAACTTTGTCGACGCGTGAACTTTCGGCGAGTTCTTCGCCTGCGCCCGCGCCGGGGCCCGTGAGGATGTTGACGACGCCCGCGGGAAAACCCACGTCGAGCATCAATCGGCCGAGTTCCAAGGCCGTGAGGGGCGTCAATTCCGATGGTTTGAGCACACACGTATTTCCAGCAGCGAGTGCGGGCGCGAGTTTCCAGGCCGCCATGAGCAGCGGATAGTTCCACGGGATGATTTGTCCGCACACGCCGAGGGGTTCGCGCACGACGTAGCTGATGCTGTTGGCCGGTACGCTCATCGTTTCGCCATGAATTTTCGTGGCGAGTCCGCCGTAAAACTCGAAGCAGTTGGCGGCGTCGGCGACGTCGTACTGGGCTTCGGCGAGAGGTTTGCCGCAGCTGCGGACTTCGAGGCGCGCGAGCGCATCGGCTTCACGATTGATTGCATCGCCCAGTTTGAACAGGAGTTTGGCGCGATCGAGCGCGGAAGTTTTGCGCCATGGACCGCGATCGAAAGCTTCGCGCGCTGCATCGATCGCGCGTCGCGCGTCTTCGCGTCCGCTTTCAGGCACCGTCGCGACGACTTCGCCATTTGCCGGGTCGTGCAGCGTGCGCGTTTCTCCCGACGCACTATCGACCCAAGATCCCCCGATGAGCATTTGATAACGTTTCATGACGCGACCCTCGACTGGAAAGTGGCGTAGTGTAGAAAAAGTGGGGGACGAATTGCGAGACAAAGTCACGAGGGGGCGAACTTTTCGAAAAGGGCGGGAAAATCCCAGCCACGTCGCCTGGTTGCTTTCAAGTCTCGTGCGGAACCGCCATCGCCGTCGTCCAGTCAACAGCGGATTGCGTCTGCCATCTGACCAGAATTGTCCTGCTTGACGGACACCAGGCAACGTCGAGGGCGTATTTCATCCACCAGCTGGCATTCTGCCCGGAATCGAGTTGTTTATTGATGAGGGGGCGGTTCTGGCTCGGAAGACGCGTCGATAGCCTATTTTCCAGGCTGATTTTCCTAGGCTTGGCTCCACGTGCGCTTGGTCGAGCCGGGCAAACAGGAGCTTCGGGCGAAGGCCGCACGCGCCCCGCCAGCATGAAATGCTGTGGTTGGCGCGGAGATCAGCGGACCTGCTTCGTGAGCACCAATTTCTTGAGCCGCGATGGTTCGCCCGTCGTTTGTGGATGCTGACTGCGATTCTCGAATTGAGCGGCGTCGGCAACACGCTTGCCGACATAGTCGGAAAGCTCTTGGCCCGTAATACTGTGATCGTTATCAATATCCGCCGCACCATTCAATCCCAGAAACAAGTGATACGAGAAGAGCCCATTGCCGGTACGGGCGGTTCCGGTGATTTCATTCGGCCCCGTGGCCGATAGGAGCAACACGCGGTTCATCGACGGTGGTGGCGACACTTCTGCAAAGATTGGTCGCGCACCTGCTTGAATGACGCTACGACCACCAGCACCACTGAAGCAGGCGTCCAAAAACACGACAACCGAGGATGCCCGCACCTCATTGAGATCACGCATCAGCGATTGCACCGAAATCCCCTGAATGGATACATATTGAGGATCTGCGTCCCATGGAAGCAGGTACGTCGCCTTTGTTTCGGGATCTGGAGCGCCATGACCTGCAAAATAGACGAAAACCTCCTCCGTGGGGGATGCCTTGCGTCGCAACCAACCTTCGATTTCCGCAGAAATGCTGGACTTGGTCGCCTGTTGTCCAAGCAGCATGTGAATATTGCGTTGTGCAAGGCCAAGCGTTTTCTCTGCATAAGACGAAAATAAACGCGCGTCCGCTTCTGCGCCCACCGCATCTTGAACATTGCTGCGATACTTTTCGACGCCCACGACGAGGGCCAACGATTTTTCTCGAACGGATGTACCGGGTTTTGGTGATAACTCCGTGGCAATGACGGGCATTGAATGAGCCATCGAAGTGGCCATTGTGGTCGAACCGTCCCACGTCATGGGAAAATCCGCGGTTGGTTCTGCTTTTATCACGGCCACAGGAAGCAACGTCGCTGTTGGCGCGCATCCGACCTGCTCCGCGCACGCTAGGAACAATGTGCCTAAAATTGCTCGTTTCATCGTTTCCTCAACAAATCAGGGTTTCAAAAGTCAAAGCCAACCATGGCGGAGCCCAACCCGACTCGGGCAAAGGGTACAGCACCTTTATTCTTTTCCTTTTCTAT
>DAOMZH010000401.1:0-9274 GCA_035437985.1 Polyangium sp. (in: bacteria)
TTACCTCTTGCAGGCTTTTCTTTTTCCATCACCAGAATTCTCTAGCGGCGATTTTCCTGACGGGAAACTTCCTCGTTTTCCCGCACAATGCGCCGCATGTTTGCCCTCACCGACTCACTGCTGCGCGACATCGCCGCTCTACGCCCCTCCGCTGCCACCTTCTGGGGCATCGATGGCTACGACCACGCCTGGGACGACTTTGGCCTTCAAGGCGCCGCCTCGGCTATCTCCACGCTCGAACACCACAAGCAACTCATCGACGCCGCACCTCGCGCACATGCACGTGACGAGCTCGCGGCCCTCTTCGCACGCGACTTCATCGACGTCGAACTCGAGCGACTCCGCGAAGGAGATCATCTCGTCGATCTCAACAACATCGCGTCGCCTTTTCAGAACATCCGCATGGTCTTCGACGTGATGAACACGTCGACACGCCAGGGATGGCAAAACATCACCGAACGTCTCGCTACGATTGATCGTGCGCTCGGCTCGTATCGCGAAGCCTTGGAAGAAGGCCGGCGCAATGGGTCCACTGCTTCGGTACGCCAGGTCGTTGCCACGATCGAACAGGGGCGCATTCATGCAAGCGCGTCTTCATCATTTCATGCCCTCGGAAGCGCATATGCGAAGAGCGATGTTGGGGATTCCGAACTCGGGCACCGTCTCGACGCCGCGATCCATCACGCGTGTCGTTCGTTCGCCGAGCTGACCGACTACCTCGAGCAAACATACCGTCCAAGTGCGCGGACCACGGATGCGTTTGGCGAGGAACGTTATGCTCGCAAAGCCCGTGCATTTCTGGGCATGACGCTCGATCTGCGCGACACGTTCGCGTGGGGTTGGGAAGAAATTCGCCGCCTCTCCGAACGCATGCACAAAGTTGCAGCTCAAATCAAATCCGGGGCGTCGCTCGACGAGGTCATCGAGCTACTCGAACACGATCCTGCTCGTTGTGCTCATGGCCCGGACGAACTTATCCGGTTCGTTGCAGAACGACAAACACGCGCCGTTGAAGAACTGAGCGGCACGCACTTCGACATTCCTGAACCAGTACGCATCGTGCAGACGAAACTCGCACCGCCGGGAGGCCCGATTGGTGCGTATTACGTTCCGCCGTCCGCTGATTTTTCACGACCTGGATCGATCTGGTACTCGCCAGGCAACAGCCCCACCATTCCTCTCTATTCCGAAGTGAGCACCGCGTATCACGAGGGCTTTCCGGGACACCACCTCCAGCTCGGTGTGCAGGTCTCGCTCAAAGACGAGTTGTGCCTTTTGCATCGTGTCGTCATCACGGATTTTCAAACCGGCTACGCCGAGGGCTGGGCGCTGTACGCCGAACGTTTGATGGATGAACTCGGGTACCTGGAAAAACCCGAGTACGTGATGGGCATGCTGACCTGTCAGATGATGCGGGCATGTCGCGTCGTGCTCGACATCGGTGCTCATCTTGGTCTACGCGCGCCTGCTGATGCGCCCTACCGCCCCGGAGATCTCATCGACTTCGATTACGGCGTAGGCCTGCTCGTCAATGTCGGTCGCATGCGATCGCCCCACGCGATCTCGGAGATGACGCGTTACCTCGGTTGGCCCGGTCAGGCGATTGCCTACAAGGTTGGCGAGCGCGTCATGCTCGACCTGCGTGATGAACTTCGAGCGCGACAAGGCAGCGCATTCGATCTGAAGAAGTTCCACGCCGCGATTCTGTCGACCGGCGCGATCGGCCTCGGTGCTCTGCGCAAGCTCATGCTCGCATGATGAGGCGAGGGGATTGACGGATCACGCGATCCGAGATCTCCTCACCTCATGTTTTATCTTCGCCAACACTCTTGGCTCCTCCTCGGTCTCACGTCACTGCTCGGTTTTTCCTACGCCGCCGTAGGATGTAGTGCCGAGCCACGAGGAGACTCCACCAGCTCGAATGGATCCGGAGGCGATTCTGCGTCGGCAACTGGCGTGGGTGGAGCGGGTTTGTCAGGGAACGGCGGCATGGGTGGCATTGGCGTCGGAGGCAGCTTCGTTGGTGCTGGCGGAGGCGGTTTCATACCGGTCCCCGTCCGTAATCTCCCCGGGCTCGACAGCATTACGTTCCACGAGCGCACCGGAGGCACAGCGCCGACAGCCTATACGTTTACCGTCAATGGTGCTGAATTGACCAATCGTCTCGCGGATCCGCTTGGCGACGGAAATGCGGATATCACCGGAGCGTCGACCGAGTATTACGACGTTTTTTATTCCAATGAGAATGGCGAATTTAATATCGATGGCAGTTACTTGACCATTTCGGGTGTATTTGGTCAGGCGTTGCCCTCGGGAGGTGGACTCAATCTCGCCGAAATTGGTCTCAATTATGTCGATGCGTCGACCGAATACGGAAATTATGTCGCGAGCTACGTGGTCCTTGGTGACAACAGCTACGAACCTGCCGTGCCCGCATGCATCGACGGAGACCTGCAGACGCACACGACCATGGGAAATACGGTCGGCTCGACGGAACGGCTTCGGCTAACCCTTGGATTTAACTCGAGTTCTGGTGTCCCTAAGTGACGACTTGTCAAGTCGTCACTTGACAAGTTACGACTTGACGTCTTCCCACGGCGGCTTGGAAAGGCCTTCCAAGGTCCACGGCTGCTCGATGCCTTGGCGGACGATTTTCGCCAATGTCGCCAGTTCCGCGCCATCGATGAAACGGTGATCAATGGTCGCTGTAATCGTTACGATGGGACGAACCACGACTTGCCCGTCCACCACGACGGGCTGGTCTTTGACGGCCCCAAGGAGAATCAAGACGGGCACCCGCGCAAATGGCGTAGGCGGCGCATATGCTTCTTCGAGGCCAAAGGGCCCCACGTTCGTAATGATTGCCGACCCAAAGGGAAATGCTTCGAGGCCCATTGCCGGAATGCCCAGCGCACTCGTGATGTAGCCAGTGGTCCACAGAATCGGGCGCAAAAGCCACGAAGGCAAGGCTTTGATCAGTCCTTTGCTTTTCTCGAAATTCTCGTCTTTACCATCACGCAGTTTCGAGGCGCCTTTGCCAAGTTCACGGGCGATATCCGAAATCGAGCGTTCATTCGTATTCGCGATCTTCGTCTTGGCAAGGTCTTTGCCATTTTCGAGGGCGACCAAAAACGTCACGTCCACCGATTGATGCGGAACGAATTTGCCGAAAACGATTCGTCCATTCAACCCCGGAGCAGCTTCGAGCGCTTTCCCCAAGGCCTTCCCCACCACGTGCGCAATCGTGACTTTCTCGCCGTCCTTTTTGCGCAAATGCTCCACGTATTGCAATGCTTGACTCACATCCAGCGTCAGCTTGCCATAAATGTTCCCTTCTGCCGGCGAGGACCAAGTGGCAATGGCGAGTTTTCGACGAGTCGGATTCATAGAGGTGTCCTTCGCATTGGGCGTCAAACGACGAAATCGAGCATTTGTACACGAGTGAGATGAGCCTGGAGTTTCCTGGCGTATTCGTCGATCAGCATATCGAGTTCGACCAACACTCCGTCTTCACTCGCTTGCACGACCTTTCCACTCAGCGGAATCTCGCCGTTCGGAGCGACCAATACGAAACTCACCTCGTGGTTTGGCGCGGCAGACGGAAGCAGATTCACAACTTTGACGTATCCTTCGGACATCGCCGATACTGGTAACAATCGACCATCGTCGAGACGAACCGACGTCGACAATGCATATGCCGGCGTCACCATGTAATGTCCGCGCCGATTTTTTTCGATGAGCGGTTCGAGCGTGTCGCAAACCATTCTGCTGATGGGCGTTTCTTCCGCTTCGAGCACCCGATCGCGCAAATCCTTCATTGCCTTTTGCGTGCGAATGATGTTTGTCCGCATTTCTTCGAGACGCGTTGCATCGCGATGCATCTTCGCGGCGACAATTTTCAAGAGATTGTTGTAAAACGGAAATGCCACATCCCCGTGGGCCTCGAAAAACCGCATTAGGGCTACCACACCAATGCGTAAAATCTCGGCCTCCGTCGAGGCAACAGCGCGTGTGTTGCGATAAAGACCCGTCAATGCCCCGAGCTCCCCAATGGGCGCTATTGGAGTCAGGCGAAATCGCACATTTCCTTCTTGCTCCAACGTCACTTCTCCGCGCACGAGCAACGTGAAGTGCAGCGGTTCGGTACCCGCCTCGAACAACACCGTGCCCGGAGCAAGCGTAATGCGCTCCATCGCTTCGATGAGTTCGGCAAGGTGCGTTTCGGTGATCCCCTCGAAAAGAGGAATTGCGTGCAAATCGGCAGGGCGGATCGTCATGGCCAACTTTCCTCGTGTCGAAGCGCTGGACGGACTTGTCTGTACACCGCCGCGACCGCGCGTAGTCTCTCACGAAGCACGAGTTGCGGGATAGGCTCTTCGTTCGCCAACAAAACGGTTTTTCGTTTCGTGCCGTGAGCCGATTTTGGGTTTCTTCACTTTCCAGTGAATCGTGGTTGGCGCTTCTCCACGAACGCCATCATCGCCTCGGTCAAATCTTCGGAGGCGAGAAATGCTGCGTTCCACGTGGCCACATAAGCCAGTCCTTCCGCAACGGTTTTACCTTCGCCATCATCCAAGACCGCCTTGACTCCACGCACCGTCAGCGGCGGATTGCTGGCGATCTCCACAGCGAGTCGGCGCGCGCCAGCATGCAGAGATGTTACGTCGTCGAACAATTCGTTCACGAGCCCGATCGACTCGGCCCGCGTCGCCGATATGTCTTTTCCCGTGAACGCCAACTCGCGCACCACACCTTGCCCACAAATCCGCGGCAGACGCTGCAAACTTCCGAGATCGGCAACGATGCCAATTCGAGTCTCACGCAGCGAAAATGTGGCATCGCGTGTCGCCACGCGAATGTCGCAGGCCGTGATGAGGTCTAGGCCTCCGCCGATACATGGCCCATGAATCGCGGCGATGACGGGTACAGGACAACTCGCGATCGCGTTGAAGCTGCCTTGAAGTCGCTTGATGAGCGCGAGCAGTTCCATGCGCCCTCCCGCAAGATTTCCGGCGAGATGGGGACCGAGATCGGTCATCGCGGCGCGCAAATCCAAACCAAACGAAAATGCTTTTGCGCTCGATTGCACGACGACGACGCGCACATCCCGTTCGGTAGCGAGGCGTTGAAACGTTGCTTCGACATCCGTGAAAAATGTCGGGGGCATGGTGGTGCGAAGCAACGTGACGGTCGCGATCGAATCGGAGATGTCCAACGTGAGGAAGTCGCTCATGACGCGAGGCTAGCAGAGCAAGCCAAGGTGTTTGTCGGTTCTTCGAGCGTGGGTGCAACGCACGATCGCGATTCGAAACGTGCGAGAAAACGCCGGCACCTCTTCTACTTGGATTTCAATTTGACCTACTTCACGGGATCAGGTGAGTCAGCGTATGCTGCGCCGGATGGCCCAAGATGTCTTCGGCATCGTCGGCACCACGCAGGGTCCCTTCACAATCGAAGAAGCTGTCGCCGAGGGCGGCTTTGGGGTCGTGTATCGTGCTATTCATGGTGCGTTTCGAGCACCTGTCGCGCTGAAGTGTCTGAAGATACCCACCATTCCCGCACCCCAACGCGCTGTTTTTCTCGAACGTTTTCGCGAAGAAGCAGAGATGCTTTTTCGTTTGTCCGCGAACATCCCCGAAGTCGTTCGACCGTTGCACTACGACGTCATCACCTTGAGCAGCGGACTCATCGTTCCGTTCATTGCCCTCGAATGGCTCGATGGCCGCACGCTTTGGACCTTGATCGAAGAACGTGCCGCTGGTGGCCAAAGGCCCCTCGATTGTCTCGAAGCTGGGCGAATCTTGACCCCCGTCGCGCGAGCGCTCGAGGTCGCGCATCGTTTCCCTGGGCCTTCGGGAACGATCTGCGTCGTGCATCGTGACATCAAGCCCGCAAACATCTTTCTCACGAAAATGCGCGGCGTTGACGTCATCAAGATCCTCGACTTCGGCATCGCCCAAGCTCGCGACAACATGTCCGTCATTGCCGGACAAATGACGAGCTCCAGCGAGGCCATGCCGCTCGCTTTCACCCCTCGGTATGGCGCTCCAGAACAATGGGCACCCAAACGATTCGGGACGACGGGCCCATGGACCGATGTGTGGGGTTTGGCAATCACGTACCTCGAATTGCTCGCTGGTCGTGCAGCAATCGATGGTGATCCCGTGGCCATCATGGGCACGGTGCTCGACGAAAAACGCCGTCCCACGCCGCGTACCGAAGGCGTTCGTGTACCCGATGTCATCGAGACCGTCATGCAGAAGGCGCTCGCGTTGCATCCGCGTGATCGTCATGCAGACGCAGGAGCGTTTTGGGACGACATGGAGCAAGCGCTTTCAAGCGTCACTCGTTCCTACTCGCCAGCATCACGTCGGCCGCCACCTGTGCGTCCACCGAGTGGTGGGTTTGTCGCGGTCGTACCCGGCGCCGTTCCTACGGAAAACGAGATGTTGGCCGAGGTTCCGCCACGATCGTCGCCTGTCTCCAAACCCGTCACCCTCGAAAGATCCGCCGTCGAACTCAAAGTCGACGTCGATGTTGCTCCACCGTCGCGTCGTTCTTCGTCTGGAGCTCCAGCACCAAGTTCGAACCCATCGTCGAGTGTGGATGTTGCTTCTTCGCCCCGGCAGAGTGGTGCTCCGAATTTACGGGTTGATCTCGAAGCGTCGTCAGCAACGAACTCACCGTTGCCGCGTCGCAGTGCTCCGACGCCGAACGTTGCGTTACCACCAATGTCGGAACGACTGCCGCCACCTTCGAGTGGTCGAGCAACATCACCATCACTAGCACCTGAGCCAGCTCCGGAAGTAGGCACGATGCTTGGTGTTCCCGTTGCACTCGCGGCGGCTGGGGTGTTTGTCCGCGTGCTCGACTATGTGGTCAGCACGTATTGGCTCGGCACGCAACGCGTGGATATTGGCCCGCTCCGTTTGACTTGGATTGCAGGCATTCTCATTGGAGCTGGGGCAGTCCTCGCGTTGGCGCGGCTTCTTCGATATTTGGCGCGCCAAGCGTGATGTCCCCATTGGGATGCAGCTTGTTTTCAATCGGGTGGTGAGACCAAAGTTGGAGGAAAACTTGGTACGATCTCACAGTCCCGCCGCGATAACACCTGGCAGGGTTTCTCCACGCGTGTATGCTTCGACTCGATGCGTCAGGCATTCGTCAACGGTTGGGCTTCGGCGGTTTTGCCGAACCCCGAGTCATATCGCCGGCGTCTTGGCTTTTCCCGTTGCGCGTTTGTGCACTTGGGGCTTCCGTTCGCTTTCGGCGTCTTTCGACCCAAATCGCAAAGCTTGCTCGCGCTGGGAATCGCCGCGGGGCTTTCGCTGGCCTCGACGTCAGCGTTTGCGGATCCTGAATCGAAGGCACCGGCGCCCCCCGAAAACGTTTCTCCGGCCAAACCAAGCGTTGTTTCGCCGCAAGGTGGGGGGAAACAACAAGCCAAGAATTTCGTCAGTGTCGGGCCCATTTTTGGTTTCACGAGTCATATCGATTCGGAAGTCACGGGCGCGCTGGGACTCGAATTATCCTATGTTCGATATCCTTATGCAGCATTTGGATTTGGCATGGGCGGATTCGTTCAGGCCCAGACGGTTGGATTGAATCATGCTCGTTATGCATTCGGGCCGCAATTCAACTTCATGATGTTCGGTGCGGAGGTCGGCGCATATGTCGAAGAAGGAACGGGTGCGCGAGCCATGACCGTGGGTGTACACGCGTCTCCCTTCGTGTCGCTCGGGTTTTTCTCGGCCGCTTTGCGCCTTGCTGTTCCCATCGGAACTCTGAATGCCGGACAGCCCTACGGCATCGATTTGGGCCTCGTGTGCGCTCTTAAAGTGCCCATTCCTCTCGATGGCCAACTTTTTGGTTTGGCCTTTCATTGATGATGAACGACGAAACGATTGCTCAAGACGACGATAACGTCGAAGACGCACGCGATGCGTCCCCGCCCAATGAATGCGAACTGCAGACGACCCTTTCCGTTTTGGAAAGCATCGTTTCTAATCGTGCCCGACTAGCCCATATCGATCCAGTCACGCGCCAGCGATTGCTCGAAGCTGCAGGTCGGGTATCGCGACCCACGCGTGCCGAGCAGCGGAAGCTGGCCAAAGAATTGCGTCGGAAAGACAAACGCGTCTCCCGAGCTGCCGAAGAACAGCTGCTCGAGGCGACGGGTATTCGTGCGGGGCGGCGTGCTCCCGTCTTTCAAACGCCCGAACCGATTCCGGTTTTATCGTCCGCAGGCGAGGTTTCTAGTGACGAACCTCGAGCGGAAGTTCGTGAAGCTCGCAAGTGTTACGTCTGTAAGGAAGAATTTCGTCGGATTCATTTCTTTTACGACCAGCTCTGTCCGGTGTGTGCCGACTTCAACTATCAAAAGCGTTTGCAATCGGCCGATTTGCGTGGACGCATTGCGCTCGTGACGGGCGCGCGCGTGAAGATTGGATATCAGGCGGCGATTTTTCTATTGCGTGCCGGGGCGCGTGTGATCGTCACGACCCGTTTTCCGCACGATGCGGCTTTGCGATACGCACGCGAAACCGATTATGAATCTTGGGCCGATCGTCTTGAGATTTTTGGTCTCGATTTGCGTTTCACGCCTGCAGTCGAACGATTCGTACGGTTTGTCGATGGATACCTTCCCCGCCTCGATTTCATCTTGCACAACGCGTGTCAAACCGTCCGTCGTCCGCCGGGTTATTACGCCCATTTGCTCGATGTCGAATCCGCTTCTCTCGAAGCATTGCCTCTGCCCGCACGTCAGCTCCTCGCGCGTCACGATCACGAACGTAGTCTTCTTGCGACCCCAAACGATACGTTGTTTTCGGACCCCGCGCGTTTGTCGCAGCTATCGCTCACGAACGAAGATCACGCCCTTGCTGGGCGAATCGACCTTTTTCCGCATGGGCAACTCGATCAGGATTTGCAGCAAATAGATCGTCGCGACAAAAATAGTTGGCGCCTGACATTGGCCGAAGTGCCGACGGTCGAACTGCTCGAAGTGTACCTCGTCAACGCTGTGGCCCCGTTTGTCATGTCCAGTAAACTCAAAGGACTCATGCTGAAAGTGCCGACGCAGGACAAACATATCGTGAATGTTTCGGCCGTGGAGGGGCAGTTTTACCGGGAACACAAGACGGACAAACACCCTCATACGAACATGGCCAAAGCTGCGCTCAACATGCTTACCCGCACGTCTGCCCAAGATTATGTAAAGGACGGGATTCACATGAACAGTGTGGACACCGGGTGGGTCACGGACGAAGACCCG
>DAOMZH010000402.1:0-9266 GCA_035437985.1 Polyangium sp. (in: bacteria)
TTGACGGGGCAGACGTGACGATTCACGACCCGTACGGACACTGCAGCATGCCCATCGACGACTTCGCGAGGTTGATGACGGAGCTGAGTTATCGACCGGAATTTTTCACGCGCAAAGCGGAAGGCCCGCGCGATCAACAAGCGCCAGCGCAACCACGCACGGTGTGAAACCACAAGCCACCCTGCGCTTCACACTCGTCACGCTCGAACTTGATCGTGCAGCAACGTTCCGCATCTCCACCACAAACTTGCTGCACCGGACCACTACGCAAGCAACAGATCGGTTGATCGTCGTCGAGCGGCACGTCGATTTTGGGTTTTTCCGGAGCGGACGGTAGCGATGGCGATTGAATTTGCGGCACTTGCACTTGCGGCAGTTCCGGCGCTTGCGGAATCTGCGGCAGCTCGAACTTCGGCGCTGGGGGAATCGTCGGTAGCGCAGGGATACCGAGCAGCTGACATCCGAGCGGACCGCCAGCAAGAACGAGTGCGGCAAACGGTACGCAAAGGGCAACGAATTGGCGTAGCGGCTTCACGATTTCCTTCGGTCACCGAGGGACGAACCTCGAGCGACAATTCCTGGATCACGTGTCTCATGAACACGCGCGCGTGGCAAGATATCGGACCAACATCTCCTGCAACTGCTTCGATGTCCGCTCATCCGCCCCTACCCCCACCAGCTCCCCCATCCCCCAGGTCCCTCGCCCCACGTGAACACGGCGCCTACGGACAACTCGGCGTCCCCCTCGTCGCGAGCCTCGCCCTTGCTCCGCCCAACCTCGCCGCCCTCGGCCTCGCAATCGGCGCTATCGCCACCTTCTTGGCCCACGAACCTCTGCTCGTTCTGCTCGGCCAACGCGGCTCCAAAGCCCGCACCCAAGACGGACCTCGCGCCGCAAAACGCCTGCGTTTCCTCGGCACACTCGCGCTCGTCGCTGGTGGTCTGGGATTGTTTTGTGCTCCAATGATTGCTCGTCTCGGAGCCATTCCTCCGATGCTTCTGGGCATCGTCGTCGCCTGGTTCGTCTGGCGCAAAGAGGAGAAAACGACCATCGGCGAAGTCGTCGCTGCAGCAGCTCTTTCTGGCGCAGGTTTTCCCATCGCCCTCGCCGAAGGTGTCGATGTTTTCAGAGCAGCGCTCGTTTGGTTTGTCTGGACGATCGCGTTTGGCGTCGCGACGGTTTCTGTGCGCGCCGTGATCGCGCGAGCGAAAGACACAGGTCCCGAGCCGGTGGTGCTCGCATATGTCGTGGCGATCGGAACGCTCTTTTCGACGGTAGGTTTGGCGCTTGTTGATCAGCTCCCGATGGGCGTACCGATCGCGCTTGCTCCGTTCGAGCTGCTCGGACTCGGCGTACTCCTCGCGGATGTCCACACGAGACAACTGCGCCGCGTCGGCTGGGGACTCGTGGGTGCGAGTGTGCTGACGGGCGCGTTTGTCGTGACGATGTTGCGTTGATTCAGTTTTCGGAGCAGTCGAGGTTCTGGGTCGTGCAGTTTGTCTGGACACACTCGGAGCAGGTGGTTGTGGCCATCGAGCCTTGACAAACGCTACTTGCACAATCGTTCGTGCACACCTCCGTACAGGCGCAGAGCTTGAGCGCATCGAACGCTGTTTGCCCCGCGGTCGTGCAGAGCGGTTTCGAGGGGTCTGCGAGGCCAGTAGCGGCCACCGTTTGCGCGCACGTCACGCACTCACCGCCACCCGAACTCGAACTGCTGCTGGTTCCAGCGTCAGGATTGATCCCATCCACGCCATCGCAGTTCTGATCGATGCCATCACCTGCGGGGTCGGGTGCGTCCGGGTGAATCGTCGCATCCGCATCGTTGCAGTCACTGTACGTCGCTTCATACCCATCGCCGTCGTTGTCGATGTACGGCCCGCCGTAACAAGCCATCAACGTCACCGCCACGACGCCACCCGTTGCCGCCGCTGCAACTCCTGCAACGAGCGATCCGAGTTTCGAATTTGGTTTGACGTCCAACGATTGTGTGCCGCAATGGGGACACGTCGTGCTGTTTGCTGGGACGAACCCAGTACAATGCGAGCAAGAGACGAGCATGTCTAAGAATCCTTTGGTTAAGAGCACGCCCATTGGAGGAACGCGCGAATTGCTCTAGCCTAGTCGAATGGCGCTTCGTCGTGTACCCATCGTCGCGGGCGAGTTCTATCCGGCGTATGTCGTTTGGGAAATCACGCTGCGCTGCGATCAACCGTGTGCGCATTGTGGGTCGCGGGCGGGAGGTCCACGCACGAGCGAGTTGTCGACGGAGGAGGCGCTACGCGTCGTCGAGCAACTTGCAGCTCGGGGCACGCGCGAAGTCGTGCTCATTGGCGGCGAAGCTTATTTGCACGACGGGTATCTGGACATCATTCGCGCATTGCGGGCAGCGGGTATTCGACCATCGATGACGACGGGAGGTCGCGGGGTTGATGCAGAAATGGCGCGGGCCATGAAAAGCGCCGGATTGCATACGGTGTCTGTGAGTATCGATGGCCTCGAAACGAACCATGACCTCATTCGTCGCGCAAAATCGAGCTTTCGAAGTGCTACGCGAGCGCTCGAGCATTTGCGGGACGCAGGATTGTCCATTGCGTCGAATACCCATATCAATCGCCTCAATCGTGGGGACCTCGAAGGTCTGTACGAGCATTTGCGACATCTCGGAATCAAGGCTTGGCAAATTCAAATTACGGCGGCCTTGGGTCGAGCGGCGGATCGTCCAGCAATGCTCTTGCAGCCTTATGACTTGCTGGAAGTGGTTCCGCGAATTGCCGACTTGAAGAAACGAGCGTATCGCGAAGGCATTACGATTTTACCGGGAAACAATTTGGGTTATTTTGGCCCGGAAGAGGCTTTGTTGCGGTCGCTGAAAGAAGGCGGGCGGGATCATTTCGTCGGTTGCCAAGCCGGACAGCGGGTCATGGGTATCGAATCCGATGGCAGTGTCAAGGGCTGTCCGTCCCTCCAAACCTATGCGTACGTCGGAGGAAATCTTCGCGAAAAACCATTGGGTGAAATTTGGGATCACGCGCCCGAGCTGGCGTTCACGCGTACGCGCACGGTCGATGCTTTATGGGGCTTTTGTCGGAGCTGCCCATTTGCTGAAGTGTGTATGGGCGGGTGCTCTTTCACGGCGCATGCATTGTTTGGGCGTCCCGGCAACAATCCATATTGTCATTTCCGCGCGCGCACATTGGCCGCGCAAAACAAACGGGAGCGTCTGGTCCCAACGACGCCCGCCGAGGGCAAACCATTTGATCATGGGCGTTTCGAGATTGTCGAAGAACCGCTCGACGCCGAGGAACCAGCGGCTGATGTGCCGCGAGAAAAGCTCGTGCAATTGACACGGTTACCGAAGGACGAACGGCGAGCGGTCTGAAGTATCCGCCAAGAAAAACTTTACGCTTGCACTACGCTTTTCAACAGTGCACACTCGAACCGTGCATGACGGTGTGGAAAGAGCACGTAACGGCTTGCACGATTTCG
Source organism: Polyangium sp. (in: bacteria) (assembly GCA_035437985.1). GTDB lineage: Bacteria > Myxococcota_A > Polyangia > Polyangiales > Polyangiaceae > Polyangium. Next base: position 3,491 of record DAOMZH010000402.1, read on the forward strand.
ACCATGATGTGCCCAATCACCGCCCTAGACCCGCCGTCGCTGACGGATCGTTCGCTTCCAAAGATGCCATCAACCAGCTATCGACGTTGTCGAATCATTGGAAATGACTCATTATGCGAGATGAGATGAGTAAGAAACAAGGCAGAGATAATGACGAGGAACTCAACACCGCGGTAGCTTTGGGTGTTGGCGTGGGTCTCATTGTTGGGGCAGTTGCGCATCAAAAGCATGAGCAGCGGCAAGCATTCAAACAGAAGCTCGCCGAAAGTTTGCAAGACTACGGTATCGAAATGGTCAATTCCGAATTCGCACGTGGGCCTCAGAATGAGCCTGTATGGAAGTTGACTGTCACCCACCCTGCTCTTGGCGTAACGCTCTTGCGATTCCCATTTGCGCAAAATAGTGAGCCATATGCTCGAGAAACATTGCGAGCTTTGATCGATCAAACTGTCGCAAAGATGAACATGCTCTTGCAGAGGGGGCAGCGATGAGTTCGATTCGCGAGCAAATCGACACATCGCTGAATCAACTTCGCAACCTCATATGGGAGGCTGTCAGAAGTGAACAGCGTACGGATCAATTGACGAAACTACCGAATGATGCTGCCTTGACGGAGCTGCTTCAGAACACGGTCGATAATGGCTCGAGTTTTTGGATCGCTTTCGTGGAAATTGATTACTTCAAGCGCATCAATGACAAGTGGGGCTACGAAAACGCCGACCTGTTGCTCGATAAGGTCGCTAAGCGTCTATCGTATTGCAGTGACCTTTTCGAGGAAAAAGTTACAGCGTTTCGCGCTCATGGTGATGAGTTCTACCTCGTCGGACTTCTGCCGACACAACGCGATCACATCGAAGATCGACTCAATCACCTTCGTGAAGATATATCCAAGATTCGAGTGCCCGTCGTTGAAGCGGAGTCAATGAAATGTACGGTCAGCATTGGGTGGATCGCTTCGGAGGACGCACGGACGGACGAACATGACCTAAGCCCGCGCAGTGTCAAACTCTTATTAGAACACTCCATCGCTTATGCGAAAACGACGGGGCGTGATGTCGTCGTCAAGTACCAGCCCGAAATGAAGAAATCTGCGCTGGACGAACGCCGGGACAATTGCGCAAGTTGTAAAACCTCCTTTACGGCTGCCATTCCGAAACAATCCAGCAAGAATTCGGCCTTGCATTGTCCTAATTGTGGAGTCCTTTGCGCAAGCAATGCAGATGTGTTTCTTGCTAAGAATACGGCGTCTTCGAGCCCAGGTGCCGCTACGCACGCTTGAGTCAATGCGACAGCGTCATGAGCGTGCACATCTCCATTACGCGCAGCCTTCGTCGAAAGAATCTATGCCGCGCCCTCACGGCATCGGCGGCACGAGCGCTCGCGCTGCCCGCAGTTCGTCCTCGAAAAACCGCTCGACCACCTGACGCGCGGATTTGCCCGCATCCGCGTCGCCCAAGTCCGCCGCAAGGTCATCATGCAACATCGTCAGTTCGGCGCGACGAACATAGGACGGATCAATGCGCAAGGTGGCTATCCATGCCAAACCCAATACCGCTTCCCGCGTCTTGCGATCGACGACGTGCTTTTTCGTCAGCACCACCTTGCTCACGACACTCACCGCTGTCATAGCTGCAGTTCGGTGGCTCGTGGGTAACGTCAATTTCGCTGCGGCGACGGCCAGCAGATCGCTCGTCATGCGATCACCTTCGAGCACGTAACGAATCGCGTCGACGGCTGGCAATCCAAAACTGCGCGCCGCATCCATGCGTTGCCGCGCTTCGCCTTGCGCCGCCGTAATGTCTTCGGGGGACAAACTCAACTTTTTACCGATCGCCATCGCTGCTTGCTCTTCACGCGGATCCGTTCCTTCGAGCAGCGCCGCGACAAACGCTCCTCGCAAAATGGCTCGCGAGACCTTGGGCGGCAATCCTTCAGGCGCCTCCAGTGCAGCCGCCACGACCGGCTCTTCGCTCGTCAACGTCTTTTGATCCACGTCGGAAAGCCCGAGCGACGCAACGAAACAACCTCGCTGCGCTCGCGCTTCGGGATGAAATTCACCCGTCGCCGCAAGCACCGAGGCCAACGCGCGCGCGGCAAAACTCCCCAGCGATTGCACCCGCGCCAGGTCTTTTTCACTGGGCTTGCTCGTGAACAACGACCGCACACCTCGCGCCCCGTGTTCGAGCGAGACACCTTCATCGATGACGTCGGACATCGCCAACCACCGCGGAGGTGCCAAGGGCGCAATCGCCGCCGACATTTTCAATAACCAACCATCCCACGAACCGAGGTGTTCAGGGGGAGCTCCGCGCGCACTTGCTTGGAGCACCGACGATCGTCGCTTGGCAAAATCCCGAAGCAAATCATCGTCGAGACGCGCGGTCGAGGCGACGAGGAAAAACGCATCGTCGCACAGGTTGAGGTGGGTATTGGCGAGACATTCGTGCGGTAAACTGGCCACGAATGACTTCTACCAAATTCACGCCGAAGAAAGAAGAGTCGTGATGCGGGAAATCTACGCGCAATATGCGGACCCCATCCGGAGCGCTCGACGTAAACCTTCATCGAGGGTCGCGAACGTCGGCGTACCAGGAAAAACCTCACCCATATGCACGAGCACCCGCGCCACGTGCCCGCGCACGCCGACAATCATCGTTTCCGCGCCGAGCAGCTTCACTGCCCGAATGAGCGACGACAAAACACTTGCCGCTGGCCCGTCGATCAGACCCAGACCCGTCACATCGATCAACACGATTCGTGTCTGATGCGCACCCACCGCTTCGAGCAGTTCCTGCCGCGCATGTTCGGCACGGGCAGGCGAAATTTCCCCAATGAGCGGAACGAGCAACACGCCTTTCCAAATCGGCAAGATCGGCAAAGACAACTTGATGAACTCGGCGCGCAACGTCTCGAGCATCTCGGCCGACAATTCAAGCTCTTCACGCTTCTTTCCAAGCTCGGTTTGAATTTCATCCCGCCGCGTTTTGATCGTCTGTACGAGTTTGGCGCCATAAACATCCGAGATTTCGAAGATCGCTTCGTAATAAATCTCGTCGACGATTGCCAATACTGCGAGTGTTTCGCGCGCGGAATATCGTTCTTCTCGTAAAACTTGCCCCAATCCGCGCTTGAACGACAAAAAGCCGCGCAAAATGGTCGATACTCGAAATTCGAGCGACGCCCGAAAACTCGTCACGAATTCAATGAAATCGCGTAATGGTTGGCGATCGTCGTGTTCGATGACTGCTTGATTGACGTCGATGACCCTTTCAACGAGCTGTTTGGTTTCGTCACGCGGTCGAAGCCCACGTAGATCAGGCGCCGCGGCAATGACCCAATCGGTCGCCCTGTCCGCAATCTCATTGCGACAACGCCTGATAATCTCCAAAAGTACGGACGGCGCACCAGCGCGCACACTTTTAATTCCGCGCGCGCGACGTTCCCGAATCCCCGCAATGAGCCGCCCCCGAAGACGAGGCGACCGGCTCACAATGCAAGCGCCGCCAAAAAGGCTTCGACCACAGCAGCCGTTTCGCGAGGTCGCTCGACCTGCACGTAATGACCTGCCCCAGGAAGATAGGCAAAACGCGCCCCGGGAATCTTGCCCACGACTTCACCCCGCAAAAAGGGCGGCGGAAGAAATGGATCATCCGTCCCTACACAAACGACGGGAACGCGAATTTTCTCGAGCACATCGGTGAATCCACCCGTCGTCCACGTATTGAATCCGAATTTGACTGCATTCTGCGTGGTGCCCATCGCAATATCGATCAGCTGCTCACCTGCACCCTCGGGCAGATCTTTGCAGGCCATACCGAGGATCGTTTTGATGGCGTCCCGATTGCCGCCGGACGTCGAAAATAGGGTCGCTAGTTCACTCGGCAGTGGAACACCGCACGCAGGAACGGGACATAGCAGCACCGCCCCGGCAACGCGCTCAGAATGATGCGCCGCGAGCCACTGCGCAATTTGTCCTCCCATGCTGTGACCAATGACGACAAACTTCGCGACCTTCTCGGCATCGGCAACGGCCAACACGTCAGCTGCATAATGCGCGAACGAATACGCGTCGGCTGCCTCCGGTTTGTCCGAACCACCCGCCCCACGCAAATCCAGCACGAGCAACGTCAAGCCTGAACGATCGAGCTGTTCGAGCAGACCGTCGTACACTTGGCCCGACATCGTCCAACCATGCACGAAAATGACCACCCGTGAGCCCTCGCCATGCTTGCGGTAGGCCACTTTGATTCCATCTTTGGTTTTTGCGAATTGCATAAGAATGTCCCTCGAGCGCGCGATGATTCCATTCTCGCGCCGCAGGATCAAGTGCAATATGACCGTTACCGGAAGTACGCACCTTGCTGTATTGCAATTCGCATTGAGATTTCAATGACGTGCCGCAAAATCACACCGCGAGAAACATTCGACTTCTCGGGCGCTTTGCGATTCAGAACACTCGATTCAGACCATTTAATGCCGCGACGCGATACGCTTCAGCCATCGTGGGATAATTGAAGGTCGTGTTCACGAAATACAAGAGCGTATTGGCCGCCCCTTTTTGCGACATGATCGCCTGACCGATGTGAATGATTTCGCTCGCGTTGTCGCCAAAACAATGGACTCCCAACAGTTCCAGGCTTTGCCGATGAAACAGAATCTTCAGCATGCCCACCGTGCGCCCTGTGATTTGCGCTCGGGCCAACGATTTGAACTGCGCATGCCCCACTTCATATGGGATTCCCGCGTTGGTCAATTCGCGTTCTGTTTTCCCAATCGACGAGATTTCCGGTGAGGTGTAAATTCCGTTGGGAATATCAGCAACGAGGCCGAATTCGAGGCGCCCTTCGACGATGTGCGTCCCGGCAAAACGACCTTGATCGTAGGCAGCGCTCGCGAGCGCAGGAAAACCCACGACATCCCCGACGGCGTAGATATGCGGGACTGCGGTTTGATAACCTTCGTTGACGCGAATGTTTCCTCGAGAATCGACCTTGATTCCGAGAGCGTCGAGGCCGAGATCATTGGAATTACCCGACCGACCATTGGCCCACAAAAGGACATCGGCTTTGATCTTTTTGCCGCTTTTCAAATGTAAAATGACGCCATCGTCCAATCCTTCGACGCGGGCGTATTCTTCATTATGGCGAATCAAACAGCCGAGGTCGCGTAAATGATACGCGAGCGCATCGACGATTTCGTCGTCCAAGAAAGACATGAGCCGATCCCGGGTATTGACCAAATTCAGTTTTACCCCGAGCATCCGGAACATGCTGGCATATTCGCAACCAATCACGCCCGCGCCATAAACGATCATCGATTGCGGCGTTTCGTCCATCGTCAGAATGCGATCCGAATCGAAAACCCGCGGATGAGCGAAATCGACATCCGGCGGGTGGTACGGACGCGACCCGACAGCAATCACGAAATGGGGTGCCGTGAGTACATCCATGGCGCCTTTCGGCTGACTCACTTCCACCGTATGGGCATCGACGAACCGCGCATGTCCTTCGACGACTTCCACTTCATTTCGTTCATAAAAGGTTTGGCGCATCCCGGTTTGTCGCCCAATGACACTACCGGCCGTCCGACACAAATCTCCAAAAGACGGCTGCACCGAGCCCGTCCCACGCACGCCGGGCACGTCCCGCATCTCGACGAGACGTTGGATCGCGTGCCGCAAAGCTTTCGACGGAATCGTTGCCGTGTGCGTACATGCGCCACCAACGTGGGGCCGCTCGTCGATCACACACACGCGTTTGCCTTCTTTGGCACACTT
>DAOMZH010000403.1:0-9246 GCA_035437985.1 Polyangium sp. (in: bacteria)
CCCAAAAGATTTCGTCCCCGACCGCGAAAGTTGGCGCACCAAATGCGCCTTTCGTTATCGCCGCGTCCGTAAAAGCGCGTAATCGATCTTTGACGGCCTGCGTTTCAATCGCCGCGAGCCCCGCTTGCGGATCGAGCCCGGCCTTTTCTGCGCAATCACCAAGCACGACGGCATCGTTCAAATCACGATCCTCCGCCCAAATTGCTCGAAACAATAATTGCACAAGAGGTTCCGCTTTGCCTTGTTCTTCGGCAAACACCACGAGGCGCATGGCCTTGATTGTATTTGCCGGAAAATAACTCGAAAACTTGAAACGGACCCCGTAAAACTCGGCCCAACGTTCCAGGTCCTTGAGCATGTATTGGCCCTTCGCCGGAACTTTCGCGGGCATGTCGTTCGTCGTGGCTTTGAAAACAGCCGCGAGCACGAATGGACGGTATTCGACTTTCGCCCCCGTACGTTTGACGAGTTCGGGCAGTTGCGTGGCGGCGAGGTAGCTATAGGGGGAGGAAAAATCGAAATAGAATTGGACGGTTTTGTTCGAGGTCGCGCTCATGACGCGGACACGTTACGCGTGCGCGCCGTCGCGAGCAAGCAAAATCGTCAGGGGCCGCAAAACGACGGCAGGGGCAACGGCGGCGCGGGATAAGCGTTCGTCGCGGCACTAGCGAACTGACATTGCAGATCATCAGCCTGACAATTCGCCTGGCTGATGCAATTTCCTTGGGGGTCCATTCCTTGACACAAACACGCGGTATCCCCTGCAGGGCAAATTTCGACGAGCTCCATCATACCCATGTCTTCATGGTTGAGCTTATGGCAATGCAGGACAAACTTACCCGTGAAATTGCTGTACTCGGTGAGCAGCTGGCGCGGACCGTCTTCGATTTGCGTCCAGAACGTGTCGCGCCAATGTGCGAAATTCGGCTCTTTGTTGGAGTTGTTCGGACAAACCAAAAATGGGTTCGTGTGGATGTGGAAGGGATGCCCATCGAACGCGCGCACTTCCCACTTTTCCGTCGCCCCAACCTCCATCACTCGGTCGCTCCGATAATTACGCATTCGGCGATCTTCGAAGGAACGGCAATTGATGTTCGGCGCGGGGCAAATGCAGACGGGATCCGTTGGATCTGGTGCGTGCATGTAATCGGCGGGATTGCATGAGCCGAGCGACTCGTGTGAACCAGGCATCGGCTCTTCCCCGGGCGTGGGCACGAGCAATACGGCTTTTTGATGGATGGTCGTTACCGAATCGCACGTCACCTGTTGCATTTGTCCATCGACTTTGCCCATCCAGGTCGTCGGTTTGGCAATGGCGGTTATGGCCGATTCTTGGGGCATGTTGGTTTCCGTCGGTTCTCCATTCGCGGGATCGACATCGAAGATTGCGAAAACGGACCCCTGCGGATCTTTTACCCGTCTTCCAACCATGCAGAGCGTTTGTTTTTCCGCGGGCATCTTGACGACGGATTCAATGCGATATCCTGGGGAAATCCACATCGTGTCGCTCTTGTAAAATTGGGGCAAGGTCAAGCCATCTCGGGCAATCTGCGTAATCTCGAGCGGCGTGATGTCGAAACTATCGCAATTTGCATCTTTGGCAACGTGCAGCTTGATGCCAATTTCGTCGGGCGTTCCTGCATAAATCATTCGCAGCCGTTCGATCTGATTCGGCGACGTTTTCACGTGGGGTTTGAGTTTCCCATTGATCAAGGTTGGTTTGGCTTCTTCCTCCGTCGCCTCGAAATCATTGATCGACAACGTGCTGTCATTGCAAGATTCCCCATCCGCAAGTGGCTTCGTTGATTCCGATGAAAATGCCACCTGACTCAAGACCATGATCCGTTCGCGCGCATTGGCTATACCCGGAACTTCGTCGATATCGCCTTCGATGATCAGCGCCCCGGCCGCACCGTTCGTGACTTGAATGGCCGTCGAGCCATGAATATGTGGGTGATACCAATCGAGCCCCGCATGATGAGGACCATCTTCATCAAAATCCCATCGATAACGTGCCATTTCTCCCACGCCGACTTCGTGCAACACGTTGTCCCCGTAATATCGCGAATCTGCGGCACAACCATCACCCATACATGGATCTGCAGCATCGGCGCTCGCAAGATTCGGCTGCACGTGCGATCCATGGGCATGCAGGTTTGTCAGGTTGAAGTCATGACATGACAATTCGGACGTATTAAACGCACCGCCCACCAGTCGATAATCGGATTTCATGAACCGATTGTGCAAATCCACGTGCACCTTGCGGTCGGTCCCCGCGGGCACTCGAATCGTCGGACCGGTCAAAGAGCCATTGTACACGCGAAGACAATATCGTTTGCCCTCGAACTGTACCTCGCTTGGCCCAAAGTTCAATTCATACACCCCATTGGCATTTGGGGCCAATTCCGGAGGATTCTCGAAGATGACGGGTTCGGTCACCTCGGGTGTCGTCGTTTCTTTGGTACAACTCGCACCAAGCAAAGCGAATGCAGAAAGGAGCATTCGAGAAACCAGGACACGATCGTTCGACCGAAAACCACTTCTGCGATTTGTATTCACTTTGGTTCTCCCTCGGGGGCGCGCGGAGCTTTTCGGCTTCCGCCAAGATGGCCCTTCATGTAATCTACTTTTTCGTTCAGCGCTGACCACAGATGGCCAGCCGCTGCTCGGATTGTGGACACCTGCTGGAGTCATCCATGGATCTGGAAGAGTTATCGGCATTTCTCAAAGTCGTCGATGCAGGCTCGTTTCTCGCGGCGGCCGATTCATTGGGTGTTTCGCGCAGCACATTACGAAGACGTGTGGGCGCATTGGAAGCGCGTGCGGGCGTACCGCTTCTCGAGAGTACATCGACCGGGGTGGTCCTCACCGACGCGGGCCGCGCATTACGTAATCGTGGAAAAACCATGATTGAAGAGGCCAGCGCTTTGATTTCTTCGGTCCGCGAAATTGGCAAAGAACCAACTGGAGCATTACGAGTGATGTTGCCCGTGGGCATGCCCCCGCATTTGATGACGCCCATGTTGGCGCTCTTGCGCGCGCGTTTGCCCAAATTGACGTTGCGCTTGAGCTTCAGCGACGATCCCCTGTCCGAATCCATCGTCGACGTGGATTGCTTCGTTCATTTCGCAAACCATCTCCCAAGTGGTCCATATCTTTCGTACGAACTACTGCGCCCCCGGCAATGGCTCGTCGCTAGCAAGGATTACCTCGACAAACATGGCACTCCCCGGTCGATTGACGATCTGCGCACTCACGATTTGCTAGCATGGCAAGCCCCAGGGGAAGATGCGAGTGAATGGCCTACGATCCAAGGCGCCACATTTCGGGTCACTCCGACCGTCGTGGCCACGGACATTCACTTCCTGCGCCGCTGCTGCATTGAAGGATTAGGCATTGCACTCCTTCCCGACGTCATGATACCCGATATGGGCCTGCTCCACGACACCCTGGTCCCCGTTTTACCAGACGTCGTCGGACGCGAGCGAATCGTTCGGTTCAGCGTTCCGAAGGCCCTCGCCGAGGTGCCCAAAATTCGTTTCGTGCTCGATCTCGTGCGACAATTTTTGCAAACACTTTGAAGTCCAACCATCGCTGGTCGAACGTTTGTGATTCAAGTGTTTGGCGGACCAAAACAATAAAATTGACCATCGCCGCTGCCGATCCAAATGTGCCCGTCGACGATGCATGCTGTCGAAAGCACTGGTCCCCCAAGGTCGACCTGCCAGATCAAATGCCCCGTCAAAGCGTCCACCATATACAAGAAGCCGTCGTAGCTTCCAAAAATCACTTTGCCGTCGACCACCGAAGGCGACGACCAAATCGCTCGACGCGCGGCAAAGGACCAAATTTGTTTTCCCGTGTGTTCGTCAAGGCAATACAGGTGCGCATCGTCACCGCCGATGTAAACTTTGCCGTTCACGATCGCCGGGGTGGACCAAAATCCACCACGATCCTTGAAACTCCACTTGAGTGTGCCCGTTTTTCGTTCAAAACACGAAAGAACGGGATTTTTTTGCTCCGCAGCGGCAAACACGTAATCATCCGTCACGACCGGAGTTGCATCCGTATCGTCTCCCGTCGGCATTTTCGCCAATACTTTTCCTTGAATGCGATCAATGCGGTACAAAAATCCGTCATATGTGCCAATCCACAATTCATCGCCGTCGATCACCGGCGAGCTTTCAATGCCTTGGGAACCACCCGGCCCCCGATGTCCCCCCAAGTCCAATTTGAAATGATGCCCGCCCGAACGAGGGTCAAGCGCATGCAAAAATCCTGATTCGCTCGCGGCGTACAAGATTCCATCGGCTACGACCGGAGAACTATCGCAATCCCCGCGCATGTCGTGGCTCCAAACGAGTTTGCCCGTGCGTGCGTCAATGCATCGAAATTTATTGTCGACATTTCCAACGTACAATCGTTCGTCATAAAAACATGGCGAGCTCTTGAACATACGCTCGGTTTTCAAGGTCCAAATGACTTTGCCCGAAAAAGCGTCCCAACAATAAAACTTGCCGTCGAGACCACCAACGAAAATGCGTTGTCCCCATTTTACCGCTTGTCCTGTCCATCCCGTGCCCGTCCAATGTCGAGTATCCTCACCAGCGCGATCAATATGGAGCGTGCCCAGACGATATTTCCATTTCAACACGGGTTCTCTTGGTAAAACCCCCGTCCCATGAAAATTCCGCCGCAGATTGCCCCGGAACATCAGCATCGTCACGGGCGAAACCGAATCACGCCGTCCATCCCAGGCCGGAAAAACTTCCCGCTGCGCCTTGCGAGCTTCCTCGTCTGATATTCCCGCATCGACCGGTGCTGCATCCATTGCCGCGTCCGCCGTTGCATCACGTGTTTCGCCCGAAGCATCGATTGCCGCATCGACAGACGGCAACGAGGTCGAAATCGGGTTTGCATCCTGCACGGCGTCGAGACCCGCATCAACCATCGAATCCGTACGCGCGCGGCTGCTACACCCCAGAAGTAGCGAACCTGCAGCGTGGAGAAAATGACGTCGATGCATGAGATCCTGCGCATTCGAGCAGAAGTCGAACAGCATGTCAAAATTCTAGCCCAAAATGGTTGAAGCTTCGGCAATTCGCCCTATATGCACGGTCATATGAGTATTTCGCTACCGTTCCCGCAAAGCTACTGGGTCGAACCGGAGCTTTTTTGCGCCGGACATTATCCCGGCGACAGGGATCCTTCAACCCACCGCGCAAAGCTATTGGGACTCGTCGATGTCGGTATTCGTCGTGTCGTCAACTTGATTCCCGAATTCGAAACCGGAAGAGATGGCGCACCCTTTGCCGCGTATGCCCCGGAGCTTCAGGAATTTGGAATTGCGCGCGGCGTAAATATCGAATGCGTACGTTTGGGTTTTCCTGATGGCGGAATTCCCTCGGTGTCCTTGATGAAGACCATTTTGGACACCATCGACGCATCCATCGCGACCAAGGAGCCCATCTACATCCATTGCTGGGGCGGACATGGACGTACGAGCACTGTCGTCGCATGTTTCTTGGTTCGTCATGGTGCAACACCCCAAAATGCCATCGAACGCATACTCGGATGGCGCGCAAACTTGCCCCGTAATTGGTTTCCCTACCAAAATGAGCAACAAGCGTTTGTCGAGGGCTGGTTGCAAAATCAGTAATTGCCGACTCAACCATGAGGGAGCGCGGTTGGCCGCTCGTGTCGCGTTCCCTCAATCTTTCAATTGCCGTCCACCTCGGCGCCGTGCGAGGCGCATTGCAGCGATAACTCCGAGAATTCCGGAACTTGCCGGAATCAATGGCTCATTCGCACCGCCCGACATCTCACACGCACACCCGCGCGCGCTCGGCGCAACCGGGGCCGGCCCGGGAGGCACGAGTTTTCCTGACAATGCGGTGCTGTCGCCGGAAACGATGAAACTCGCCCAATAAAAAGGATGCGCGAATTTCGTTTGCGATTTCAAGGATAAGGCCGCCTGTCGCAATGATTCGGAGCGACCACCACCATTCATCAATCGGTCGTAATAACCAATCATCAGCTCTTTCGTTCCGTTATCGTCAACCGGCCATAGGCTCATGACCGTCGTTTCTGCTCCGGCCATCGCCAATGCGCGTCGCAACCCATAAACGCCCTCGCCACTACGCGCCTGACCAATTCCCGTTTCGCACGCCGATAACACGACGAGTTTCGTGCCATAAAGGTCCAGCGCCGCAGCCTCGTACGCCGTAAGCACGCCGTCTTCTTCGCCACTACGCAAAAGATTGGCCCCCGCCAGCGCCAACCCCGCTCGCACCAATGGATTGTCCGTACGAAACGCCGCCGCGTCTTCATCCGGGTGCTCGGCCGACGGTTTGTCCGGCAAAAAGAACCCATGCGTAGCCAAATGCAAGATACGCGGATGCTTGACCGCCTTGACTTCTGACTCCGTTGCTTTTTCGCCCATAAAAACCTGTGACCCCGGGATTCTCTTCTGAATTGCTTCGATTTCTGCCGTCGTCCCTTTGAGAGGGTTAAACTTGATCCGCGTGATATCCGTCGCACGCGGCCCCGCCGCCGGCGCTTCGCCGTCTCTTTGCGCAAATCGTCGTCGACCGAGCTTCTTTTCACCAAAATCTGGATTTCCCATCAAAACGGCCGGTGCACCGGGTTCCTTCGGCTCGTCAATGGTTTCTCCGAGTAACAAATCTCGCCCGCTCGTCAAGTACGTGAAGGAATACGCATCCAAAAGCCAATGGTCGAACTCGTCTCTTAGGGCGGCAAAAGGCACGAGGTTCACGTCCGCGTCTGGACTGATGAAAAGCCATTGCGTCGTTTCCAACGCGCGACGCACGGGTTGCATGATTGCCGCGTCCAGTAATCTCGCAATGGGCTTTGGATCTGCTTTGGAATCGGCCAATGCCTCTCGGGCTCGAGTCACGAGCGTATTGATTTTCTCCGCTGAACCCAAGTCGAGAAAACGCACCGTCACATCCCGTGAAAGTACCCACGCCACATAACGAGGTTCGTTTTTTCCGTCGGCCGATGAAATCTGCGCGTATTCGACCAGCGCTGCGCCCTTGGGCAATCCAACCGCAACCTCCTCGACAGTCACTGGATTTTCTTGGATGAGCAGGCTTTGACTTTTACGACTTTCTTGCGCTTCCAGTTTCTGTTTCTCTATATCGAGCGCACGAATCATTTCCCGATGTTGCTCAGCCGTTCGACCTTGTGGTCCACGAATGAGGAGGGCGACGATTTGCCGCTGCAAGTTGACGATTCGTTCCATTAACACGACATCGTCCGGAGAATTTGCATTTCGCAGCGCCGCGCGGCTCTGAGCCATTCCGTCGAGCACTTTTCCTTTTCGGCGTAAAACCGCGGTGAGCGCCAATTTCGCAGCATCTTGTGATTCGGGCATGGCCAAGGCCATCTCCACCGCCAATTGCGTCTGTCCTCGCAGCTCCTCCATTACGCGTGTTTTCTGGACCTCGGACGCATTGCTAAAGATCTGCAATGCATGCCGATCCCGCCCATCCATGGCCTTGTACAAAACCGTAATTGCCGAATTGGGTTTGTTTTGGGCGAGGTAAATACGGGCGAGCGTATCCTGTGCAGCGCATGTATCAGGATGCGTCGGTCCAAGTGCATTTTCGAGCGCTTCAGCGGCTCGCGATGTCGAAGTGTAGGCGGCCTCCAGCTCGCGATTGGCGAATTGCAGTGCCCCGAGGCGGGAGAGAATGGTCGCCGTCGTGTAATTATCAGCGCCGAATGCTGTTGTGGCTTGCGTATACGCCAACTGAAACACTTTCTCAGCAGCAGGAAGGTCGCGCTTTTTCGCATGGATCTCGCCCTGGACCACTTGCAAAGGAATGCGGGCGGGGTGTTCAGGGGCCGTGATTGCCTGCAGGATCTTTTCCGCTTGCTCCGCATGAAATACTGATTTGTCTAGATTATCGAGCGCAATGTAGACCCGCGCCAAACGAATATGGGAATCCGCGATGTCGAATTTGCTCGCATAAGGAAGTTTTTCGCGCCGTTCCAGTAGCTTCTTTGAAATGACCTCGGCTTGTTCGGGCAACCCCAGAATCAAAGCGTAGTCGGCCCAGTTGCCCCAGGCATTGATCACCGCGGGCTCTCGACTCCCCCTATACTCGAGCGCTTGAACGGCCGGCTCGAGGAGAGCTTCGACGGAGTTGTATTGGCCAGCCACAAGGTTGACGCCTGCGCGTGCAACCTTCGCCGCCTCTTCCTCGGATGATTTGTCGAGCTTTTCCAATAGTTCGCGCGCACCGCCAAAATCACCAAGGATTTTCTTCAATTGGGCGTATTCATAATAAAGGATTCGAATCTCCCAAAAGCTATTCACATGGTGTTTTCGCGCAACGAGTGCTTTCTCGAAAAATTGCTTGGCCTCGGCATACTTGCCCTGAAGCATCCGAAGTTTTCCCGCCGTCGTCAACGCAAAACAACTCTCGTATTCGGCCGTGGGCGAAAGCTTTGCCGCAAGAATCGTGGCCCGAAGAGCGTATGGTTCAGCCGCCGCGAGATTTCCAAGTTCAATATGGGTAAACGCCAGCATGTTCAGGAGTTCGACCGTGGTCGCGTCAATCGCGGCTTGATCATCCGCCGACAAACCCTTCCGCGCAGCGAACTTTTCCCATTTCACCAGGACTTTCTCCAGAGGACCAATGAACTTCTCGAGCGTCCGGTCTCGAACATCCAAAATCGACGGCAACTCGTTACGCGTCACATTGATTTCATCGTGCACGACCGGCGAGACGGCATATGCCGGCGTCACGAACGCCAACGCACCAACAAATACGAGCAATTTTGACAAAGAACGGAGCATGACCAGTGACGCTACTACGAAACGCGTAGCGAATCAATACCGTCGAACACAATGCGTTTCTGTCGAGCTGCCGAAGAAGGTCAAGTCGATTTCGCCACCCAAAGCTTCTGCAATTCCTCGCGCACGGACTCGACGCGTTCGGGCGAAAATGCCCGCGCCAGCTGCGCTGCCACCTGCATACACCACGCCCGCGTACGTGCACCATCGGGATCGTTCGCTGCGGGCAATGGATACTCCCGTAATGCGGGCTCGCCAAGGGCCTCCATAACAATTCGTTTGGCAAGGTCATACCCGGTTGGTAACTCGATACCAAACGTCACGTGGAGCGAACGGCCTTCGCGCGTTCGAGCATTGTGGAATTGCCCGCGGGGAATGTACACGAGATCGCCTGGGCCAACCGTGAAAGTATATTCGATTCG
>DAOMZH010000404.1:0-9245 GCA_035437985.1 Polyangium sp. (in: bacteria)
ACAAACGCACGAGACGCGTTCGATCGAGCGGCACCAAATCGAGCTCCGTGGTCAACCCAAACCGCCGGTTTGTCCAATCGAATGTTGCAATGAGGCCAAATGCTGAACGGGGTTTTGCCTGGCCACGATGCGCGGGAAAACGTATTCGTTCTCGAGCTCCCGCTGGTTTGGGCAAATCCTTGCGACTGGAAAGAAACTCCGACAGCTCGTCGGCTGGACCGACGGTTTCTTCGAGCTCGCGTAGAATCCAGGGATTCATCGGCGGCGTATTCACGGGGCGCCCTTCGACGTCATGTTGTTCGTCGGGCGTAGGCAAATGAACGTAGAGGTGCGGCGTAGGCACGCGAGAAATCACGTAATCATACGGAAATGGGCGCCCGCGACGTGGACCTCGATAAGCCGCTAGCGCGACCGAATGCTCGATATCCAATGACGCTCCCACGCCGGCACATACATATCCGCGGGGAGCAATGCGGTAAAACCCCGCTTTGCAGCGATTGAATCCAGCTGGTGTGGCGGCTCGATCCACAATCGCCCCAGCCCGTAAATAACCAATGCGTGTAGATTGATAATCAGGGGCAATGTAGATGTAATTGCGCATCGCAATGCTGGCGAGCTTGGAGCCATGACCTGGTTCTTGGTCTTCAAGCGGTGGCGCAATGTCGAGGTCGAGATCCCCTGCGTCCGGGGGAAACGGCAATGGGACAGAAGAAGGTTGGGCGAGAGCGACGGCGGGTTCGTCCACAGTCTCGGCGGGCTCGGCACTTCGTCCGGGAGGCTCTTCGGGCGCACTGCAAGCAACGAGCAGCCCGGCGACGCATGCGTGCACGACGAATGAGTGCGCCGATGGTCGCAGGCCCGCGGTCAGTTCATCGACGAAACGATCGCCCACTGCCGAGAAGATAACTGATCAAGGGGGAAAACGCGAAGAATCGGGCACGATTGCGCCACGAAGACACCTGGTGCACGAAAGAAAATGCAGAAGGTGGGAGCTCAAAGGATTTATTTGGATTCCTCGAGTTCATCGAGAACGGAAGACAATGCCCGCAGCGCGTTGATGGTCGTAAACATGCCGATGACTTGGTCCCCTTCGACGATGATCGCGGAGCCATGTTTGTTTTCGGCCATCGCTTGCGTGACTTCGCGCAGAGGTGTGTCCGGAGAAACTGCATACGGAGGCCCGAGGATGAAGTCTTCTACGCACGCCATGCCCGCGTCGACGACGCGCATGTTCTCGACGATTTTCAGCTCGCGCTCGGACAAACACCCAACCAAGTGACCACTATCGTCCACGATGGGCAGATGTCGAAATCCGTGCTCATCGAGCAGTTTCATCGCGCGCGCCATGGTCGTCGTGCGCGAGACCGTCACTGGACTCGGAGTCATGTAGTTGCGGATCGTTCGGCGATTCGGCATGGCGCAACGGGTAATCGTTCGCGCCTCGAGGTGCAAGATGGGAAAGCATTTGCACGAGCAAGACCTACCAGAGAACGCGGCCTTCCATGCCCCCGGTCACCCCCAAAATCTCGCCCGTGATGTGTCGAGACATCGACGGAGATGCCAAAAACAAGACCGCTCGAGCCACATCTTCGGGTGCCGCAAGCTGTCGCAAAGGCATGGTTTTCATGGTCGTTTCGAGCACGCCATGACTCTCGAGATACTCTTCGATGGTCGGCGTGACGGTCCAGCCAGGCTCGACGAGATTGACGCGCGCCTTGGGGTCGACGAGGACAATCTCGTTTTTGAGCGACGCCACAAGACCTCGGAGCGCGGACTTGCTGGCCGCATATTCGCTATGTCCGCGTTCACCGAAACGGCCAGCCGTCGAGCCGATGACGATGATGCTTGCGCCGCGACCATCTTGTCGCGGACCGGTGCGTTCGAGTGCCGAGACAAACGCGCGGGCGGTCCACATCGATCCGAGTACGTTGGTCTCGACAACCTCGCGCGCTCGTGAAGGCTCTTGCTTGTGGAGAAGGGTTGGTTTGGGCGGCCAAACTCCAGCGCAAGCGATGCAGATATCGACGCGACCGAAGCGTTTTTCCGTTTCGCGCATCGCGTGATCGACAGCTTCGGGATCGCGAACGTCACCGATGAGCGAAATCGTGCGCTCGGCGTCTCCGGTGGGCATGCCGCGGCGCGAGAAAGCGGCAACCAATGCGCCCTCATCGAGAAATGCGCGGCAAATCTCATTGCCGATGCTACCCGACGCGCCGGTTACAAAAACAACTGAGCCTTTGAGGTCGAGGTCCACGACGAACGCATAGGACGATCCTGCGCGGGCGACAAGAGCGCGTCAGGCTTCCCTCGCCCTGGCGGTCTGCGTTAACCTTCGGCGCGATGATCAACACGTGCAGTTCGAAATCCGGGACTCGTCTGGTACTCGGCATGGCATTGACCTGGGTCCTCGCCGTAGGTGGGGCATGTGGTGGGGGCGCGAGCACGGAAGGACAAACCGCGAAGACGCCTGCAGCTCCGACGTTGCCGGCGTGCGCCGCGGCGGAAGTGTGCACGGATCTGGGAACATGCCTTTTGACGTCCAAGGAACACTTGGATGCTTTCAACTGCCGCACGTGTTCGGACGAAGCGGTCAAGGGCTGCGAAGACCCGAAGTCTTGTGGCATTCGCGATGCGGCCTCCGTCGAAGCATTTGTTTGTCGGGCCATACGCAAAGAAATGAGCTGCAAGGACGCGACGAGCATGGCGCTCGAAGCGTGGCGCAAAGACGGGGAACCGCCGTTCATCGACGAAGGCATTTTGCGACATGCGACGAGTGAACGTTATGCTCGTCAAGCCAAAGCCACATTGGCTTGTCCTGCCGAACCAGCTGCCGCGAAAGCCGCCCCGGCCAAACCTTGACCAAGCGCACATGACTGGCCGCGACGTTCGGTTGTGTCCCAATGTCGCGCGTTACGTTGGGAGGCTCCGTAGGTACGTCGTGACGCAACGATAACCATACTGCCCGAGGCAAACGCGCATTCTCTCCTGAATTCGAGTGACGCGTCAGCGTACGCATGTGCGCCGACAGGGACACGTTACGTGGGCAAACCCGTGCGCTCCATGCTCAGATACGCGGTGGACAAACAAACGCTTGGCAGCGTTGCCGACGAGTCTGCTGACGATTTGCGGCGTTCACGTCATGCACGCGAGGATGGCACACGAATTGTTATGTTTGCTCGGCATGACAAACATTCAAAAAATATGGTGTCTCGGGCTTGGCGTGGGATTCGGATTGTCGGCTTTCAGTGCCGATCCACGGGAGGCCCAAGCGCTCGAATTTTCCGGATATCAATGGAATGTCAAGGATGGGAACAATTCTCGCTTGGGTCCTGGGCCGAATCGTTTTCGCCGAGAAAATGTGACGGTAGATTCTGCGGGCCGGTTGCACATGTTTATTCGCCGTGATGCTGATGGAGTTTGGTCGTGCGCGGAAATCATCATGCGTGACAACATCGGTTATGGGTCTTATACCATGGTGCTGGAGACACCCATTGATTCGTTTCACCCACAAACGGTTCTTGGGCTTTTCACCTGGAGCACGAGGCAACCCAACAACGAAATGGACATTGAGATCGCGCGGTTCCGCGGTGTTGCCGGGCCAAACCTGTTTTTCTCGGTTCAACCGAACGTGCTAGCTTCGAGCATTTCTGGATCGGCGTGGGATCGCAGCGAACATACGTTCGTTTGGAAACGTGGTCTCGTAAGCTTCACGAGTACCCCATTCGGCGCGGGAAGTGGGACCATTTCGCCAATACGTCGGAGCATTCGGGAAGGTATCCTGCAACCACTGTCGACGAATCCACGAATCAATTATTGGTTGCGAGGTGGTGCGCCACCGCAGGGGATTTCGGCACGAAGCCTCGAAGTCGTGATTTCGGCGGTGGAATTCGTACGCATGTAATGCGCTTTCCATGGACTTCATAAAGTAACGATTCTTTGCCTGAGTAACTCGAGAGCTTTTTTATCTTTCGTCAGGTGAGCGGGCGCGTATGCCGGAGCGTCCGCTATGGATGGCATGATCGATGAACTTGCAAGGTGGGCGATAAAAACGTAGGATTGGTTTGCCGCTACCCCGCCAAGGGAAATTCATGCCTCAATTCTTTGGTTTCGCCCCGGTCTCCGTTCCTGGTCCCAAAGCCCTGCCCGTCGTCGGCACCTTCAAAGCCTTATACGATTTGCTGGAGGATCCAATCGGAGTGCTCTTGCAATTACGAACCCGTGGAGACGTGGTGGCGCTCGTCGATCGGAATCCAGCGGTGGTGTGTGTTTTTGGGCCCGAGCGAAACCGGGAAGTCTTGACAAACCCCAACCTGTTTCAACACGACGAACATCTGCTTCGCGGCCCCAAGGGCAGCGTGATGGACCGATTGCGTTTTGGAATGGTCATGATCAATGGAAACCTGCATCGGCGCCATCGCAAGCTCTTGATGCCGGCATTTCAAAAAAGCGCCCTCGACGCGTACGCCACGCAAATCGTCGAAGTGACACGGATCATGTTGGGACGTTGGAACGTGGGAGAAATTCAATCCGTCGACGTACTTTGTCGCGAAACCGCCCTGGCGATGGCGATGCGTTGTCTTTATGGGCTCGACGTGAGCGCCGAAGCTCACGACCTCGGCCAATTGGCTTCCCGATGGGTCGAACTCGTGACGGAGCCGTCCACGATCCTCCTGCCATTCGACGTGCCCGGCTCGACGTTTCGGGAAGTGCTCCGAATGGGGGACAAAGTGCTCGATCGCCTCTACATACTTCTGCGGCGGAAACGCGAAATGGGCGGCGAGCAAAAAGATGCAATGGCGCTGGTCATGAATGCCCGCGATGAAGAAGACAAACCCCTCGAAGATGATGAAATCATTGCTGAAGCAGCTTCGTTGTTCATGGCGGGATACGAAACGATGGCCATGTCGTTGACGTGGGCATTATTTTTGTTGGAACGGCATCCGGGTGTGCAAGAAGCGGTGCGTAGCGAAATGGACGTCGTGCTGGGTCAGCGAGATCCCGAAGCTGAGGATCTTCCGCGGTTGGTGTTGCTGGACCGAGTCATCAAAGAATCAATGCGACTCTTGACTACGGTGCCGATGCTCTTCATGCGCGTATGTGCCGATTCGGCGAATGTGGGTGGGTTTGCGTTGCCCAACGGCGCGAATCTGCTGGTGAGTCCATTGGCAACTCATCATGATCCGAACCTTTACCCTGAACCACGGCGGTTTCTACCTGATCGCTGGCTTGATAAGACACCCGTGCCTTATGCATACTTGCCGTTTGGCGCGGGACCGCGAACCTGCATCGGAATGCTTTTCGCCGAACGTGCGTTGAGGATCATTTTGCCAATGATTTTGCGACGTTTTCGTTTCTCGGTGCCGGAAGGAACCCGAATCGATCGTTTGACGCGGGGTAATACATTCCGACCTCGAAACGGTTTGCCCATGCGCATCGAAAATGCTACGACAAACCCCTTGCCCCGCGCGAGAATTACCGGTAACATACTCGATCTGATGGAGAACTAGTACGATTGGGGCACTTTCGTTGAATTGCGCTTTGGGAGGCTTCGCGTCGTATAAACTGACACGGTAGTACTAGACAACGGTTCTGAATTTCACGTTTTTCACCCCTTACCCCACACTCGACTCGAACAACCTCGCACAAAGTTTTTCCTGAAAAAACATCATGTCCTTCGATTCCCGAGCCAATCTGGTCATCAATATCGCCACAGCAACATATCGCGACCCGATCGTCGAGCTGCTCGCCGCGCAGCTCGGTGAACACGATATCGAATTGGATTCCGAAAACCTGAAGCACACAGTCGATGGTTTCTTCGAAGATTCGAGTCGCGGACGAGGTACGTGCGCGTGCTTCGTGAGACGTGAGCGTCCGGAAAAACCGGATTCACGTCACGCAAAACGAACGGAATAGATCGGCGGGAGATTGTTGGCGACGGTTGTCCAGCTGTCGCCGTCATCGTCGCTCACGTAGAGATTGCCAGTGGTGCTGCCGAAAGCGACCGAGCCTTCTTTGTTGTGAAGGGCATGGCGATAGACGACGTCGTAGGCCTCGTTCTGCGGCAAACCTTTGCGCAATTCTTCCCAGGTTTCGCCGCCGTCGCGGGTACGCGCGACGAAAAGGGCTCCGCCGACGGTGATGCGTTGCATGTCGGATTTGCCAGGAACGACCCAAGCCGTGCGTCCGTTTTTGGCGTCGGCGGTGACGGGAAACCCAAAGTGAACGCCTTGTTCTTGATGGCTGACTTTGCGCCAAGACTTTGCGCAGTCATTGCTGTAATAAATGCCAACGTGATTCTGTTGCCAGATATGTTCAGGATCGCCCGCGGACTGCTCGATGTAATGGGTATCGTGCCCCCATTCGGCATCCGGTTCGGGGTTATGGTCGAGGAGCATACCCTTGTTGCGAGCGTGCCATGTTTCGCCGCCGTCGGTCGTTTCGATGACGCCGGCCGTGGAAACCGCGATAAAAATCCTCTTGGGATCTCGCGGATCGACCGTGATCGAATGAATCCCGGGGGCAAATTCCCCTCCCTCGGCGGCTGGCGTGCCAAACCATTTCGTTTCGCCTTTGCCGTCGCCCGTGAAAAGATCGCCGCCGCGCGATTCGTGATTCCAAAGCGGGAGATTGAGGGTAAACGAATTGCCACCATCACGACTGACGAACAATCCACCAGGAATGGTGCCAACGTAGATGGTGCCTTCGGGTCCAAAGCCGATAACCCAGAGTTTTAGCACAGTTGCCGTGCGGGTCACGGTGCCGAACGTGCCGGTCTCGAAGTCATCGGGTAAGGTTTGTCCGATGTAGCGAGCGCCCTCGGGGAATTTGATTTGCGCAGGATTGTCGACCCAGGTCGCCCCATCATCCGACGACACCGAGAGTTTTGCGCCCCAATGACCAAAACCCAAAAGGGCCCAGAGTTTGCCCGTGTAGGGATCGCGCGCGACGTAATTCACGCTGCCGCCAGCATGTCCGGCAAGACGCGGCTTCCATTGACCATTCTGCTTCTCGACGAGGAAAATGCCTTTACGTGTGCCGACCAGAATACGGGATGCCATCTCAACCTCCGCTCAACGCTTGCAGAATATGGACATCTTCGTCAGCAGCGACCGCATCGGTGAGCCCCCTGCGATCGCTAATCATCTGCTTGCCGACGAAAATGTTGACGTGCGTCCGCAATCGGCCACGCTCGTCACAAATATAGAAAGCAATGCCGGGTGCGAGCCTGTCCAAGGCTTGCACCACTTCGCCTACAGTCGAGGCTTCGACGCGAACGTCTTGGCCCTCGAGCTGTGGAAAGAACGCGAAGAGGTGACGGGTCAGGTGTACAGTCGGCATGGCAAACCCCTCGATACTCGCATCACTCGCGTTTGTCAAAAGAAATTTTTTCGCCGTTGTAGTTCATTCGCTAGGACAAACAGACCGTACGAACGCATACGGAAATCCATAACGACAACCGGGGCGCAGGTGAGCACATTTTCGTCCGTTCGTCCGCGTCAGGGCGCAAAGTTTTACCTCAATGCTCTGCGCGACGTATTGGGCGCAATTTCGAGGAATTTGCCGGGGAATTGATGGCGAGGAGAAAATATGGCGCCAGGACCGAGCACAGTTTTGCCTGGACTCGGCCAGGTGACGCGCACGGTGTTTTCAGAATTGATGAGCTTCGGTAGAATCACCAAGGGCAAGCGTGGACGATTTTCCGCCCGAAATGACTTCGGCGACCTGATCGAAATACCCCGTACCGACTTCGCGCTGATGTTTCGTTGCCGAGTATCCGAGTTTTTCCGCGCCAAACTCACGCTCTTGGAGCTCGGAATATGCCGCCATTCCTCGCTCGCGATAACCTTTCGCCAAGTCGAACATGGCGTAATTGAGCGTATGGAAGCCAGCGAGCGTGACGAATTGGAATTTGTACCCCATGGCTCCGAGCTCGCGCTGAAACTTCGCAATCGTGGAATCGTCCAGGTTCTTTTTCCAGTTAAACGAGGGCGAGCAGTTGTAGGCGAGGAGTTTGCCTGGAAAATGACGACGAATGCCTTCGGCGAAAAACTTGGCTTCTTGCAGATCGGGCTTGGACGTTTCGCACCAAACGAGATCGGCATAAGGCGCGTATGCCAAACCTCGGGCAATGGCACATTCGATTCCTCCGGAAAGGCGATAGAAACCTTCGGACGTCCTCGAGTTGCGCTTGATGAAGGGATGGTCGCGTTCATCGACATCGCTCGTAATGAGTTTGGCGCTGTCCGCGTCGGTACGCGCAATGACGAGCGTGGGCACATCCGCCACATCGGCGGCCAAACGTGCCGCATTCAATGTGCGAATGAAATGCGACGTGGGAACGAGCACCTTGCCTCCGAGGTGCCCACATTTCTTTTCACTGGCGAGCTGATCCTCGAAATGCACGCCCGCCGCTCCCGATTCAATCATGTGTTTCATGAGCTCGTACGCGTTGAGCGGACCGCCAAACCCCGCCTCGGCATCGGCAATCAGAGGCGCGAAGTAATGAACATTTTTCTTGCCTTCGGCGTGGTCGATTTGATCGGCACGCAAGAGCGCGGCATTGATCTTTTTGACGACGTTCGGAACACTATCGACCGGATACAGCGATTGATCCGGGTACATTTCGCCGGCACTGTTGGCATCGGCCGCGACCTGCCAGCCCGAGACATAAATGGCCATGAGCCCAGCTTTGACCATTTGCACCGCTTGGTTGCCGCTCATCGCCCCCAATGCTTGGACATAATCCTGCGAATGCAGAAGATCCCACAAAC
Organism: Polyangium sp. (in: bacteria); assembly: GCA_035437985.1. GTDB lineage: Bacteria > Myxococcota_A > Polyangia > Polyangiales > Polyangiaceae > Polyangium. The sequence goes on from DAOMZH010000404.1 coordinate 8,772, forward strand.
GCCGGGCTCCCATATCCGCGAGCGTGTGGGCGATCTTGACACTTCCGCGAAGCCGCAAAACATCGGCATGCGCGTAATTCCGGAGAATATTCTCGAAACGTTGTTGGTGAAACGTCGAGCTTTTGATGAACGACTCGTGAGCAAGAGCAGCAGACATGGGACCTCCTTGAACCTTCTCCGTAACTGAAACACGCGCAAACTTACGCGACGCGTTGTAAATGCTGTGTAGCGGTCCAAAAAGCAACTAACTGCTTGGAGGGTTGGGTTGATGAGTGTCAATGACAAACAGAAAATGTGTCAATCTTGTTAATTTTCTGTTGACGGAGCGGGAAACTCAAGCGAGTCTTGACATGTTGCGGCATGACGTGCTGCAACACGTAAAGAAGACCGATCATGGACAAAGAGAAACCGCGCTCGACAGAAGGCCCGCGACTTGGGGCGAAAGTACGTGTCCTCCGCCGCCGCGAAGGATTC
>DAOMZH010000405.1:0-9240 GCA_035437985.1 Polyangium sp. (in: bacteria)
ATGCGTGCAAGAGTGTTGATGATTGTGACCGCGGGGATCCTGATTGTCGGATGGCCACGTGCGAGAACGAGCGCTGCGTGTATGTCGATGAGCCTGAGGGCACTCAGTTGCCGATAGCTCGACAAAAACCGGGTGATTGTGTCGAAATCCAATGCGACGGGGTAGGGAAGAGCCGCATCGTTGGAGTACCGGCAGACATTCCCGACGACAACGAAGCATGCACGGTCGATCAATGTGTCGGCACCGAGCCTCGTCATGTTTTTCTTTCGGCGATATCGTGTTATTCCGGGCCATTTGGGACCGAGGGTATGGGGAATTGTCGCGGCGGCGTACAAGCCTGCGAGAATGGCAAAGCCACTGGACCGTGTTTGCAGGAACGGATTCCGCAACCGGAGACGTGCTTGAATATCTTCGACGACGATTGCGACGGCAGCGTCAACGAGGAAGGTGATGGATGTATATGCGTGCCTGGTTCGATTGGCAAATGTTATCCTAGCAATCAAGAAACGCTCGGGTATGGCCAGTGTGCTGCAGGTACGCAACTCTGCAATATGGCTGGCACGGCGTACGATGGTTGTCAGGGGTTCGTCGATCCGCAGCCGGAAGTTTGTGATGCCAATGGCAGCGACGAGGATTGCGATGGGAAAATCAACGAAGAGGGACTCAATTGCGTTTGCGGCGATGGATTCGTCTCGAATGGCGAAACATGCGACGATGGCAATACCATGGACGGCGATGCCTGCTCGAGTTCGTGCACGGTGCCCATGTGTGGCGATGCAATGGTCGCGGGTGGCGAAGCGTGCGACGACGGAAACCCTGACAATGGCGATGCATGCACGACACAATGCAAAAACGCCGCTTGTGGCGACGGGTTTTTATGGTTTGGCACGGAAGAATGCGACGACGGGAATGTCGTAACCACGGATGCTTGCACGGCGGAATGCAAAGTTGCCACATGTGGCGACGGGATCGTGCACATGGGGCTCGAGGAATGTGACGACGGGGGCGAGACGACCGATTGTTTCAGCAATTGCAAACGATGGCGTCCAGCTACCTGTGCCGAAGTCAAGGCTCGAATTCCCACTGCGCAAGATGGTGATTACACGCTTTACGTGAATCAAGACCCGGCCAAACCCTGGCTTGCGTATTGTCACACGATGGATTCGACGCCGTTGGAATACTTGACCCTCAATACGGGACCAGGCGTCAACTATTCGCAATACTCGGCCGGTGGAGCACGTCCAGGGACGGATGTCGTCACGACATATACGAAGATTCGCCTTGATCCCGGAACTCTGGAAGTGAATCGAACGGACATGACATTCGCCACGTCGGTCGGATTGATAATGGTCAACCCGATGACGATGTTTACGAGTGTGAATTATGCGTTTGCAGGAGACTGCAAGGGGGGCATGTCAAAAACGGGTCAAGCCAATGTAGATTTGACCGGGACACCATTCATTTTGCAAATGGGTACCCGATTTCAAGATAATAGTGCTGGGACTCTTTCGCCCATGGCGACGGATACGTGGTGCACATTCGGTTCGAATTCGGCGGGTTCCCTCGTTCTATCCAGCGACCGCAAAAGAGCTGACGTTAACGGCGGCGGATATTGCGGTTCGACGACACCCAAGAGTTTGGGAGCAACTACATGCGATGGTAAATTGATCTTGAATTATGGGCCTTGAGCGCACGATGCACATTCATGAAGCATCGGAAACATTGTCACGACCACATGGGACTTCACTCGCCCAGGCAAACGTGATAGTCTCACGCTCTCTACAATGCACGTCCGCGTCGTCCGCTTACAAAGCCCCCGTCTAGCCACCAATGGCCCCCCGATCTACCGGGCTCTTTCACTCGCCCGCGATCGGTTCGTTGCCTACGTCAACGGCAACGCGCTCCACGTCCTCGATTTGGAACAGGGAGACGAAACACCCCCGATTCTCGTGGTCGAAAACGGCATAAATCATGCATTCGTGGGCGATACGCTCATCACCTACGACGAAACGCATCAATACCGACGATTTGTACGGGAAGGAAATAAGTTTGTCGAGGCATCTCGGTTTGTCCTTCCTGAAACGCCCGCCCCCTGGCCCACGCATCTCGTCCTTTCGCCATCGGGACGTTTCTTGTGCGTCGAATGGCCCCCGGCCCCAAATATCAAAGGCTGCCGCGTCGCCTTGATCGATACCAGTCGCGGCGAAATTCTTACCGTTCTCCCGCGGGCCTTGTCGGCGCGAGCGTCCTTCGGGCAGCTCCAGGGAGAAGAACTCCTTTTTCTCTCCGCGCCAAGTTACATGGATGTGACGGTCCTCGATGCGGCCACCGGAAAAAAGAAGTTTCTTTTCGACTCGTCGACGAGCTGGGATTTTTGCCACACCGATTACGAGATTTCATCGAATGGCGAACGTCTTTTGACGTTTGGTTGCGTCTGGGCCGCGCCTTATGAGGTGCGCCTGTACGATACGCGCCCCTGGACGCGAGGCAGTCAAGCGCCCGAACAAGGTTTTTCCTTGCCGCTCATTTATTCACAATACGAGGATCTCCAATACGAAACGATTTTGCCCGCTCGGTTCGATGCGACGAACGAATCCCTGCTCGACGTCTATTCGATTGTCAGTTTGGGCGAACTACAAAACCTCAGCGCGGAAGATGCCAAAGACCTCGAAGAGGGGTTGTCGGCGATGAATTTGTCGATATTGGAGGCTGCGCGAGGGATTGCCGCGAAATGCGGGCTATTGCAAAGGCGCGTGAGCACCCAAACGGGCGAAGTGCAATCGTTTCGCATTTCCGCGGCCCAGGAGCTGAAAGAGCTGCATGTGCATCAACTGCCCGGACACCAAGCACTGTCGCTCGGGGAGGTCATTCAATGGTTTGACGGCGAGCGTATGCACGACATAGCTCCATTCGCCAAACCTCCGAGTTATTTCGAATCGCGGGTGAGCCGAAACGGGGACATTGTCGTCGTGCGCGAGGTCGTGGGGGCGTAATACAACTTCCGTAAGATAAAACGGCGAAACGCGAGCTTCGGGCAAAGGTTCGTCAACGACGACGAACATTCGAGGGACGGCATCAATCGCGGCGGGAGAATTTCTTGAATGCGGACAATGGCGTGGCAAAAAGTGATCTCGGGAACGCCGATCGCGTTCCTCGCCATTGAGGACAGGGGCTTCGGGAATGTATGCCGGATCAAAAACTCAGCTACCTCCGTCCAGCAATCACCCGAACGCGGCCACGTTTTTGTTGACATACGGGGCCTGACGTCGTCCAATTTGTGCCGACGAAACCTGTGAGCAAGCATAAAAAAAACAATCGTAGTCTGCCGAGTCCCGCCGATGTCCTCGCTGGTCGCGTGCACGTCGATGCGCGCACCCTCATCGCCCTCATTCGGGAAGTCAATCCCACCGGACTGGAGCTCGAGCGCAAAGAAACCGCACGGCGTTACGCGTTAAAAAGTCGCCTGCAAAGCATGCTTGTTCGGGTCTGTCCCGAGGACATCGAGGCTTTCGCCAAAGTCGACGAATCGGGCGTCGTCTTGTTACGCCATCGGTCGCTGGACATTAACGCGTGCCATGCCTTGCTCGCGGAGCTAGACGACGATGCGCGGGCGAAAATCCAATACCTCCTCGATACGGGTGGATATGCTGAGGAGGCAGCTGCGCCCGACGTGAAAGGCGCCCCATCACGCGCAACGTACGTCGCGCCAAACTCCGATTCGCTCGATGCTGTCGCACTCCTGAGCGCAGGTCATGTCGCGCTGCAAGCGTATGATTATGATCTGGCGCGGCAGCAATACGAAGCGGCGTTCGAGACCACTGGTGGCGGAAAAGAAGCTGTGCACGCGCTGCTTTCACTTTTCGTGGAACAGCTCGGGGCAGACCATGATGCGTTGGAGCTGGAACCCAAGCTCGTTGGTGTGGTGCGTGCGGATCCGACGGTACGCGGTCTACTTGCCATTGCTGCCGCACGAAGCGGCCAACGTGCGCAGGCAATTGGGTTTGTCGAAGAACGAGGTTCCAAACCGTCCTCGACACATGTGGCCGAAGTCTTCGTGATACTTGCGAAAACTGCTCTGGTCGACGGAGATCTGACCCAAGCATCCAAGGACCTGGAACGTGCAAGCGAACAGATACCGACGCACCCTGAACTCGTCACGCTGACGGATGCATTGGTCAAAGCCCGAGGTTTGGCGCGAATTCCGATGGAGAACGAAGTCTTGGCGCTCTTTGCTGCGGGTCGATTTCGCGAGGCCGAAGAACTGGCCCAGCAGGTGCTCGTACGTTTTGGGGATAGCGAAGTCGCGCGACGAATTCTGCGTGGAATCGACGAGCAAAAGAAACTTGCCTTGGCCCGGCGGCGCCTCGATGAAGCTCGTACTGCTCTCGACGCGGGTGATGAGAATCGGGGAATGTCACTTCTGCGTGCAGCGCTTGGTATGGGACTCGGGCTGGACGATGCTGCTTGGGCAGAAGCACGTATTGCCGAGATGGAAAAGCAAGCGCGTCAGCGAATCGAAGACGCACGTATTGCAGACACGTTGCGAATTTTGGGTACGCAAAGCTTGGTCGATGGATTAAACGCGTATGCTTCGTTGGGCGAGTCGACGCGACGCAAGGTGGCGGAAAGAATCTCATTACGCGCGATTTCATGGTTCGAAGAGTTGTGTTTGCTGCGGGAGGGTGGCAAAGCGAGCGCCATTGTCGACGCCATTGTGGCGCTAGACCGCGCAATGGAGGTGATGTCGGTCGATCCGGGCAGGGCCCTCGAACTGATCGGCGCGCACGAAAGAATGTTAGCGGGGTTCAAGCGGGCGGATGATGTGGGTAAGGCGGCTGGAAATGCATTGGCCGAACAACAACGACGGACTGCGCAAGACCGGCTGGAGATGGTGCGGCAAACGTTCGAGAGTGGAGAACTACATCGAGCGCAGCGAATGGTAGTCGATATCGTAGTCAAGCACTTATGCGAGCAGGATGCGCAAGTATTGAATGAACTGCGTATGAGTATTCAACATGCGCTCGAACGTAATGCACTCGAAGTGGCGCTCGAAGAACATCGACGTCAGGACAATCCGATGCGTGCTTTGGCCGTAGCAAGACGATTGGCGGCTGTAGTCGAAGGCGAGCAGGTCGCGCGATTGGCGGAGGTATGCAAGGAATTGAGGGAACGGACGCGACGAGCGTTTTCAATGCATATCGAGCGTGCGGGGGAGGAAGAACGCGTATCGCCGAAATGGAACTTGCTGCGAAACGCGCGCATTTTGCCCAAGTGGAAATGGACCACGTTGATGGTCGATCCTGTAGGGGGACCGAATGATTTGTTATTGATTCTGACGGAGGCGAAAGCGGGATTGGTCTTTATTCGGGTCTTGGAAGTTGCCACCAATGTCGTGCGCACCCGCATTACTTTCAGAACGCCGTCGACGTTCGAGTTACTGCGCATATTTTTGCGTAGCGACCGGCTGATCCTGATTGATCGATTTGGGGCATTCATCGAACTGGACGTTCACGACTGGGCAGTGTTGCAATGGTGCCCGAATATTCTCCGTCCCACCGAGACAGCTGCCCATGTCAACATGGACCGAGCCATGTTGGGATTGGCCCTTCCCGACGTCATGATCGAGGATTGCACCATTTCCCAGGACGGCCAGTATTTATGGGTCAACATCATGCATGGCCGGCAGCAGTTCGAGCGTTCGCGCCGAGTCATTCACGTACTCGAATTCGAAACGTTCCGGCTCGTGCGTGAGTTGCGCGAACACCCGCACGGACGCCTGTCATGCCAAGTGGTGAGTGGCTTCGAGCGTCCATGCATTGCGGTCGTCGATGACGTCGACAACGATTACTTGCAATACCAGACATACTTCTACGACCCAAACGGCAGACTGTTATGGCAAACCCATAAGGCCATGGCAATTCCGCCGCTGACTCTCGTGGCTCGCCCCGACGGCACACATGTGTTCGGAGCGACCTCGGATCCCGATGGTCCCGAGGATCCGTCGGAGGTCAAGTGGGGTTTTTGCCAAACGAACATGCAAGGAACTTCAGCGCTCGACTATTCGCTCGACACAACGGCAGTTTATAACGTGACAGCAGTGACCAATCGCCATGCTGACATGTGCTTTTTGTTGGTCAATGCGCGCAAGGGTAATGAGCTTTTCGGATTGCGGCCTACCGCTGATGGATTCGAAATCGCTCATCGCACGTTCGTACCCCGAAATTCGGCATTGGTTTCCACACCTGATGGGAGCCATGCAGCGCTGCTGGTCGTTTATCTGGATCGTCATGAATTCGTGCGACTCGACGCCAATGCGCCAAGAATCGAGTCGTCGGGCAATTGCGCGCCGTTCATGTTGCCGAGCACTCCGCGCAGTTCATTAAACACGAAACACTTCAATTGTCATCGGCCATCAGGAGCGCGTGCTCGAGTCGTGGCAGGCATTGAAGCCGATCTCCGAAAATGGGGCAAGACACGTTATCGGGATCGAGTGCGCGTGGCGATGAAACGAGGCGATCCCATCGAGCTGTTGGACTTGGAAAGTGCGCTCTTGAAACTCGGCGAACCGTCAATGGCCGGCCAGCTCAATGCATTCATCAGTCAAAGATTCGGTCATCATCCTCGGGTGAGGCTGGTATCGAGCCACCACTTTGGGGTTATCGGTCAATGGGCCCAAATGATGAAGAGGATCGAATCGATCGATCCAGCAATGCTCGACGACACCGATGCGAAACATTTACACCATATGCGGGGTATTTGCTGGATGATGATGGACGAACCCGAAAAAGCGATTGCGGAGTTCACGTCGTGTATGAAGTATGCGGAGGGGCCGTGCGATCCGGAGGAGCTGATGGCTCTGTGTAAACCGCTCGAAGGCGACACGACTCCATGGCAGCCAGAATGGACAGTATTGCGAGATTGGTTGCGTCAGCTGGTGACGGCAGACGAAGCGTTTGCGCGAAGCGATGTACGGGCGGCGCGGCAAGCCATTGATACACCGATCATTTGGGATGCCAATGAAGTGCAAAGTTTTGCGCGGCTTGCCAAGGCATTCTTGGATGAGAGCGAAGTAGGAGCCGAATCGATCGACCCATTTCATCAAGCATTGGCGATGGCGACGTATTGTGACCTGGCCAGAGCGCGCAACACAATGACTCGCCGCGAGGTGCGGCTGCCGCGGGCAACGTGGGACGATGAGAAACTGAACGACATCGCGCAGCGCGCTCGGCAATGGCTCGATTCGTATTGCAACAGGGCCCCATACGCAACCAGTCCGACAAGCGCAAAAGAAGTGGCGGCGGATAGCTGAGCGGAATCTTCGGTGCGCAAATAAAGCCATTTACGTCGCGTCCAAATCCAGATACGACTCGAATGACATACGTGCATTCGTAGCGCACGCGAGGAATGGGCCACGAGAAAAGGAGAGAACATGCGACACCAATGGTTGTGGATAGTTACGGGGCGTTGTACGCATGAGCTTTCGGCCGGATGCGCGACGTGAATGGCCGATTGCACGCCCAATTGTACGGGACGCGTGTGCGGGGACGACGGGTGCGGAGGGTCGTTTGGCGATTGCATGACGGGCGAGGCGTGTGCGGCTGTCGCTGGAATGTGCCAGCCTTCAAATCAAGCGGGAACATGTGCGAATCCATTGCCTTTGGTTCCTGCGGGAATGCCGCTCATGGGCGATTATTTGGTTCAAGGCGACACGACCGACGGCCGGCACGAAACAATGCCCTCGTGCAATACGGCGACGAAAGCGCCTGAAAAGATTTATTCGCTCACGGTGACTGAAAATGTCGCGGTGCGTGGACGGGCAATGTCGTCCTGATCCCTGCGTTCCGATGTGCAATGGCAAGCAATGCGGTGATGACGGTTGCGGCGGCAATTGCGGCGAACGCGCGAGCGGTTCATTGTGCGTGACTTCGACGGGGCAATGCCAAGTTTTTGCCGATTGCCAGCACGACGCGCCCAAATGCCTACCCGCATGTGGAGCTGGTGAATTTTGCGGCTCGGATTGCAGTTGCCACGAAGCCGCAGCCGCAATGCCCGACCTCGTTCTCAACAAAGACCGGCTTTCCTCGGAGATCCTTTTCGATTCCGTGGACGTCTCCGAAGCTTCTTGCTCGTGGATCGAACAATGCGTCGATTGCCTTGGAAAACGAAAAATGATGCGCTTCAGTGTCGAGGCATTAAACCCGGGTCAAGCGACGCTCACGGTGCCGCCTCCACCAGAACGCCCTGATTTGTTCACCTTTTCCGATTGCCACGGCCACTACCACTTCCTCGGGTTTGCGGCGTATTCGTTGCTCGACAAAGACGGAAAAACCATTGCGACTGGACGGAAGCAAGCTTATTGCATGGAAGATACCGAGCAAATAGCGTTTGGGCCCAACATCCCGTGCACCAAACGCTACAACTGCGAAGAGCAGGGGATTCAGGCTGGTTGGTCGGATCTTTATGGCAATACGCTCGATTGCCAATGGCTCGACGTGACCGATGTACCGGCCGGCGACTATTTCTTGGAAGTGTCGCTCAACCCTTCACACAGCTTCGAGGAAGTCAGTTTCACGAACACTTCCGCACGCGTACCCGTGACGATCCCGTAATGACGACTCGCGGGATTCCGTTTCACAGATCTGCATGGTTTTTTACGGCAAACGTATCGCATTGCCGTGCATCGCCCGAAGTAAATCCCCGCTGGAACCAACGCACTCGTTGATCGCTGCTCCCGTGCGTGAATTTGCTTTGGTCCGAATGCCCCAACGTATCGTCACCAATTTGATGGGCCGCATTAAGCGCCTCGCGTAGGTCCTCATCATTGATGGCCAATGTCGTGCGCGCGGTGTGTCCCCAAACGCCGGCCAAACAATCCGCTTGCAGCTCGACGCGCACAGATACTTGATTTTTGGTTTCGCCGCGAACCTGAAGGTCGGACGAGCCGATCAGGTTTTGCACGTGGTGCCCGACTTCGTGCGCAATCACGTAAGCTTGGGCAAAATCGCCTGGTGCTTTCAGCTTTTTTTCCATGACGTCATAAAACGTCGGATCGATGTAGAGCTTCCGATCTGCGGGACAATAAAATGGCCCCACTGCCGATGAAGCCCGTCCGCAGCCATTCGTTTGCACTCCCCCAAGAAAAACGACGAGTTTCGGATCTTGGTAAGCGGCAACTTGCTTTCCGTAGGGTGGCAATTCGCGTTTTTGGAATTTGTCTCTCCAAACATCTTCCGTCGAGGC
>DAOMZH010000406.1:0-9220 GCA_035437985.1 Polyangium sp. (in: bacteria)
AACAGCCCGCGCCGGGTAAAGCAGTGGTTTTCGAATCAGCGCCACTCACCTCGGACCTCGTCACGATTGGAACTGCCAGCGTGGACTTATGGTTGCGGGCAAATGTCGACGACGCCGATCTCGAGGTCAACTTGTCGGAGGTTCGTCCGGACGGACAAGAAATGTTCGTGCAAAGTGGCTGGTTGCGGGCGAGTGTGCGGGGTTTGTCCGCATCGGCGACGGAGCTTTGGCCGGCCCAGACGTACTTGGAGCAGGACGTCGCGCCGCTCGTTCCTGGGGAATGGTCGAGTGTGCGGGTGGGTGTGGCTGCGTTCGCGCATGTATTTCGCACGGGATCGCGTATTCGCATTTCGGTGGATACGCCGGGAGATAGTCGAGCGCGGTGGACATTCGACTTGAAGAAGTTTTCCGGCGCAGCGAAATATGACATTGGGCATTCGTCCGCGAAGCCGTCGAGCATTGTTTTGCCGGTGATTGCGGGTGAAGTGGCGACCACGCCTTTGCCGCCGTGTCCATCTCTGCGTGGGCAGCAATGCCGAACGCATGTGGTGTATACGAACGTGGCTGCGGCGCCGTAAGCGTAAACCGGCGGGCTTACCGCACAAATCAACCATGACAGTACACTAGACAAACGCGAAAGCATCCTGTAGGGTGCGCGGATGAATCGTGTCACCTACGAGCGCCACGGACACGTCGCGCGTATTGGCCTAAATCGTCCAGAAAAACGAAATGCGTTCGACTTGGCAATGCTGGATCAGCTTTCCCAAGCGTACACCGATTACGAAAACGACCCAGAACTCTGGTGCGCGCTTTTGTTTGCTCACGGGGATCATTTCACCGGTGGTCTCGATTTGGCCGAAGTCGGGCCCGCGATCGCTGCGGGACGTGCGTTGTTTCCGGCGACGAATGTCGATCCGTTGGCCCTTGGTGCGCGACGTTTGTCCAAACCCATCGTGGCCGCACTTCAGGGGTATTGTTTCACCATCGGCATTGAGCTCGCTCTTGCGGCCGACGTGCGGATCGCGGCGGAGGGAGCTCGGTTTGCGCAGCTGGAAGTCAAGCGCGGCATTTTCCCGTTTGGCGGGGCGACCATGCGTTTTCCGGCGCAATGCGGTTTTGGCAATGCGATGAAATGGCTCTTGACGGGTGATACGTTCGATACGGCCGAAGCTTTGCGCATGGGGTTTGTCCAAGAGGTCGTGCCCGCCGCCGAGCTGCTCGCCCGTGGGATTTGGCTTGCCGAACGTATTGCGGCCCAAGCTCCGATTGCTGTGCAGGCAACGTTGGAATCTGCGCGTCATGCATATGCCGCGGGGCTCGACGCCGAAAACGTTTGTCTCCTCGAACGGGCCCGGAAACTCATGGCCACGGAGGATGCTGCCGAAGGGATGCGCTCGTTCGTCGAGCGGCGCGAAGGGAAGTTCAGCGGCAAGTGAGAGCGCGGATTAGCGCGCCAAAAGTACGCCTTCGTAGGGTCGAAGGGTGAGGCGTTTGTCCCGTACGTCATTGGTCGTGGCGTAGGTCGATCCGAGGATGCGCGTAGGTTTGTCATCCAGAACAAGGGTGCGCGACGCGTCGTCGAAATGTAGAAGAACGTCAATTGATTCTTCCGCATGTTGTCGGCGCAATCCGATTACGTTTGGAGGCAGGGCATTTTCTGGCCACAAGGATAACGTGCCCGAGTGCAGGGCCGGGTGCGCCTGACGGAGCCGGAGCAAGCGTCGGTAGCAATGCAGGATCGAATCGGGGTCCCTTTCTTGCGTCTCGACGTTGTTCGTGACGAAGTCTGGATGCACGGGAAGCCAAGGCGTTGCGTCTTCCTTGGTAAAACCCGAGTTTGGCGCGGAGGACCATTGCATGGGAGTGCGACAAGCGTCTCGGTTTAGCAAGATGCCACGACGGTGCAGAAATCGGGCCACGAATTCGGGCACAAAACCAAAAATATCCGCGACTGGATCATGAGCGCCTGCGAGCGGCAGGGGTAAATCACGCATACCGATTTCTTCCCCATTGTAGATACAGGGGAGACCTCGAGCAGTCAATTGCAGGGCGGCAAGGAGTTTTTCCCGTCCAGGGTGGTGCTCGAGGCGCTCGCCTTTGCGCGTGCGATCGTGATTGCCAAAGACCCAAGTCGGCCAAAGCGGCGCGGGCATTTCGTGTTCGAATTCCTGGATCAGCGCCCGGAATTCGCGCGCACCAAATGGTGTTTGCATCGCCTTGAAGAGAAAAACCGCGTGCAGACCATCGCCGCCTTCGCAATACTGGCGCAAGAACTCGGGCTGTCCGAACACTTCGCCAATGAGAAATCGAGGTGGATTCTGAAATTCATCGACGACTTTGCGCAATGTACGTGCAAAACGAAGGGTGTCCGGATGATGCAGAGTTGCGCGAAACGATTGCAAATAGCCGTCCGTATTTTCCTCGGTGGGCAAGAGTCGCGGCGAAAATGGATTGTCCGAGAATGTTTCATCCTTGAACAAAGCGTAAAAAATATCCAGGCGAAACCCGTCGAAACCGAAGGCGAGCCAGCGACGAACCACATCGAGCATGGCTTGCCGAACCTCGGGATGGCGATAATTCAGGTCCGGCTGACACGACAGAAATGTGGACCAATACCATTCACCGGTCGTTTCGTCCCAATGCCAGCCGCGAGGCCCCAAGATCGAGCGCCAATTGTTGGGAGGCTCTTGGCCATTGGGTCGTCGCCCCGGACGCCAGATGTACCAATCACGTTTGGAGTTTGTCTTGCTGGAACGTGACGCTCGAAACCACGCGTGTTGGTCGGAGGTGTGGTTCATCACCATATCGGCCAAAACGTGCATACCTCGGGCGTGGGCGGCGTCGACGAGGTTGCGTAGGTCGTCGATTGTCCCTTGTTCGGGATTGATGGTGTCGTAATCGGAGATGTCGTAGCCAGCATCGACATTGGGGCTCGCGAAAAACGGAGTGAGCCACAAGGTATTTATCCCGAGGTTATGCAAGTAGTCGATTTTTTGCAACGCTCCGCGTAGGTCACCAATGCCGTCCCCGGACGCGTCATGAAACGAGCGTAAATAGACTTGGTAGATGGTGGCGCGGGTCCACCATGGGGGCGAGATGTGTGGTTTCATGGATTTTGCGAGCGTGCGTGAGGCCGATGTGCAGGGACGATACGCGAAGGGGTGGGTGGCGGCAAAAAACTTTGTCGAGCAAATCTCTTGCTTTGTACAAAACACCCGTGATAACGTGGTCAGGTCGGGACGAGATTGACGTAAAAAACGGATGCCGGATTGATGAACGATGCGTCGCGACAGCAGGATGTGGCGCAATTCGATGGGAGGACGACATGCGGTTGTGCTGGATGGGAATCGTGATTGCCTGCGTGGGCGTGTCTGGCTGCGGACCCGACATTCAGGCGAGCTGCGAAGCCGAAATCAAGTGCGAAGGGGGCAATGATCTCGACATCGAAGCTTGCGTTGCGTCCGAGGAAATAGATGAGGACTACTACGGCGATATCGGCTGCGCCGACGAATACGATGCATATTTCACGTGCATCGAACCATTGTTGAAATGCAATACGACCGACACGGGCCAACCTTGCATGACCGACGCCGACTGTTTCCAGGGAACGTGTTCCGGAGGCAATTGCCGATTGTCGCAATTTGGAGTCGACCCCGACAAACGAGATATGTGTGAGGCCGAAGAAAATGCCTTCGGAAGTTGCAACTGAGGAGTATGGAATGATGAATCGATATTGGGGAATTGGTTCGTTGCTCGTTCTCGGACTTCTGGGGACGTCGTCTGGCTGTTCGAGTGCCCAAGCCACATGTGACCTCATAAACGAGTGTGAGCATTGGAATGACCAGACATACGAGTTCACTTGTACAATCTATCGTGCGCAAGAGGAAGCGGTTGACGCGTACGGCTGTTTGGACAAGTGGGACGCATACATGACCTGCATGCAAGAAAAAGGCACGTGCGACGAGAAGCAGGCCGATTTTACGACGCGAAAAAGTGGCAAATGTAATGAAACGCAAGATCTCGGCGTAACGTGCATGGCCCAGGCCGATTGCGATGCGATTGGTTTTCAGGACCCCCTCACGTGTGTCAACAATTCATGCACGTTCGAGGTTTGTAGCGGATCCAATCAGAATTGCACTTCGGACGCCGATTGCATCGGAATTGGTGAGGATGCGTGTGACACCCAAGCCGAAGCCGTGCAAACATGCGTTGACAAGGCGAGCGGGGGCGCGAGTCCAGACCTTTTCTTCTAGTCCGGGCGCAGGTCGTTCGGCCAATGCAGAACATATCGTGTTGACGATGGGAGGATGCAATGCGGGCGCTTGGATTGGGATTGTTGTTCGTGAGTATGACGTTGATCGGGTGTGGACCGGATCTTCGTGCCGAGTGTGAAGCCGAGGTCAAGTGTAAAGGCGGCAATGACGCCGATATCGACGCCTGCGTGGCCGTCGGCGAGGTGTTCGTCGATTATCTCGCAGATATCGGATGCGACGACGAATTCGATGCGCAGTTCGAGTGCACCTCACCGCTCAAATCATGCCAAAGCTCGCCAACTGGCGACCCATGCATGAGCGGTGCAGATTGCAGGAGCGACGAAGTCTGTTCCAACAATGAATGCGTGGAAAAGTCGTATACCATCGACGCGGCCGATCGGGACAAATGCGAGGCCGAGGCAGCCGCCTACAGTCGCTGCAGCAACCTTAATTGACGAGAGGAGCGACCTACCATGTTTCGAACTTTAGCGATGAGCTTGGGTCTCGTCTTTGGCGCACTGATGACCACGTCTTGCTCCAGTGCTACGGCCGTTTGCGAGGCGGTTTGCGAATGCGAACATTGCAACAAATATCAGGAATTAGCGCAATGCCGAAGCTCCGAGAAAGCTGAAGCCGTCGCGGAGGCATACGGTTGCGATGACAAGTATGCAGCCGTGGCCGATTGCATCTTGGCCAAGGGCAAATGCGACGAGAAAGAAGCCAGCTTCTCGACCTTCGGTGCCGGGACCTGTGCCTCCACCCCCACAGGCTCATCGTGCATGACCGACGCGGATTGCAATGGCGGCGATACTTGCGTCAACATGATGTGCGTCGAACAGAGGTGCAATGGTTCGGGTTCACGTTGTTCGACGAATGCCGATTGCGCGGGCGAAGGGGCGGACCTCTGCGCGGACGAGCGCGACGCGCTCAATAATTGCGTCGACAAAGCCAGCGGTAAGAACTAACCGGCAGTTCTCTTCGTCAGGCCAGAATCAGTCTCCGCAGCATTCAAGGACAAGCGCCACCGCGTTCGCCCATGCCAAACGCAATGAATTGAATGGGATGGCCTCCGACGAACTTCGTCACCTCGAGCGCATCCCAGGTCACTCCATCGTTGCTCCGGTAAAACTTCTGTTTGTCATACCATTGCTGCCAGCCGCCATTGACCCCCACGTACGTCCCGGCATCGCTTCGCGCTACCGCGCCGAGATCTGGCCCTGGATTCATTTGCGTCGTTCCATCGGGGTTTTTCGTGCGTACCGAAATCGCCGTCGATTTCCAAGTTACCCCGTCCGCACTCGTGAATTGAGCCGGAAAAGTTCCGCCACCACCATTGTCGGCGCGACCCCACGTCACGAACATCGAGCCATCCCATAACAAGCGCGAATCGACAGTGCCGCCGATGTTTGTCGCGGTCCACGTATCACCGCCGTCTTTCGAAACGCACGCTATGCCCGTTCCGCCGAGGACCAGCGCAGATCCATTGCCGTAGGCAAACCCGCCGGACCATTGCATGTCACCCGCACATTCCGCAGGCAATGTCGCCGGACGTTTCCACGTCATTCCGCCATCGGAGCTCACGTTCAAATCGCGTGTGCCGCCGCTTTCAAAGGCCAGGAAAAACCGTCCGCCGTCATGTGGCGCAAAACCCGTGCGTCGGACATTCCAAACCATCGAATCAGGATCACCCCCGGGGGTCCACATGCCCGCATTGTCCGTGGAAAATTGCGGAGGCCGCTCTCCGGCGAGGAACCGGTCGTTGCCGAAGACGACGCCGGCAAACGTTTTGCCCACCAACGTGTTTTCCCAATCGGTACCATTCCGTGATCGACGGATCGCCCCCGGTTGACCCCAGCCGAATGTGGCCA
The DNA here is from genome assembly GCA_035437985.1 of Polyangium sp. (in: bacteria). GTDB lineage: Bacteria > Myxococcota_A > Polyangia > Polyangiales > Polyangiaceae > Polyangium. The sequence continues at coordinate 6,122 of DAOMZH010000406.1, forward strand.
CGAAATACCCCGCCCCATAGGTGATTCCGCGCCCAGCTCCCGGATTGTGATCACAATCGTGATTGGCGTCGGAAAAACACGGATACGCATCATCGTCGGAACGATTCGCGACCCACGTCTGACCATCGTCGCACGACACGATCGTCCGTCCCATGTGTCCCTGCGCAATGAACATGGCGACCGCCGTGGGATTGATGCTGCCGCCTTGACCTCCGTTGCCACTGCTGCTCGATCCGGTTTGTCCCGTTTGTCCTGCCGATCCACCCGCCGAGGTTTGTCCTCCGGAACCGTTTCCACTTCCGCCATTTGCCGTGGATCCATTGTCGGATCCGCCGCTGCATCCGACGACCGTCCAGATCATCGCGCTGCTGATTACACCAAACGCCTGAAAAAATTTTGTTTTCACCATCTTCGCGAACCTCCGAGCATTCAACAAAAATGCGTGACGAAGGCGCGTCAAGCGTCGTGACGACAATATGCTCGCGGCCCTTGGGGAATCTCCTTATCTTCGATCCTGGCGCGCCGAAGATTCGTTCGGCGTGTTTGTTTCTTACTTCGAGGAGGTCTAGGAATGATTCGACGCCCCTTGCCATGGTTGTTCGGGCTCGGCGCTCTCACGGGCGCGTGCACGGGCATCATTGGTGACGACGACAAACCCGGTGGTACGACGACGCCTGCGTCGTTCACGTGCGATGCCGAGGCAGTGCCCGCAGCGGTGCCTTTGCGCCGCTTGAGTCACATCCAATATCGCAACACGATCCAGGACATCATTCGCTTTGCCGCGCCGCAAACGGCCGCCACCGCGATTGCTGCCGTCAGTCCCATCATGGATCAGCTGCCTGTTGATCAGCGCATTGGTCCCGACAAACACTACGCGGGTTTTTCCCGACGGGACCAAGCGTTGCAACAGGAGCACGTCGATGGTTTGTACGCCGTGGGGGCCGCCGTCGGCGCTGCGCTCACGAATACGACCGCGGCGCTGGAAGACGTTGCGGGAACATGCGCCACCGATGCGGACGTGACAAACGATGACGCCTGTTTGGATGCGCTGATTGGGCGCGTCGGCGAGCGAGCATTACGCCGTCCCGTGCGGCCCGAAGACGTGACGTTTTACCGCGGACCTGCGGGTACGGCTCCCTTCGAACCGGCCGATTATGCCGACGTTCTCGCGCTTTTGCTGAACGCGCCGCACCTCATGTATTTCGTCGAGCACGGGCAAGACGGAACCGCAGAGTCGGTGCCGCTCGACGCGTATGAATTGGCCTCGCGTTTGTCCTACCACTTCTGGCAAACGCTCCCGGACGATGAACTCTTTGCCGTCGCCAAAAGCGGCGAATTGCTCACGGACGCGGGATACGCGACGCAGCTGCAACGTGTGTTCGCGGATCCGCGCACGCGAGGAGCCGTGGGTGAATTTTTTGGTCAATGGCTCGAGAACTCGACCCTGGAGGAACTTGATTCTCGGGCGGGAACGCCGCTGTTCGATGCGTTTTCGGGCGCGACGGTCGTGGGTCCGGACTTGCGCGAAGCGATGCTTCAGGAAGTCACGGATGCGGCGCTTTACTACACGTTCGATTCACCGGGTGGGTTCCGCGACTTGCTCTTGGATCGGCATTCATTTGCGAAAGCGCCGGATCTCGCGGCGATTTACGGGGTTTCTCCGTGGTCGAGCGGCGAGCCGCCCACGTTTGGCGAAATGGAACGCGTGGGTCTGTTGACGCGAGCGGCGTACTTGTCGACGGGCTCGGCAAATACGCGGCCGATCATGAAAGGCGTGTTCATTCGCAAGGCGATCTTGTGTGACGACATTCCGGCTCCGCCACCGAATGCTGCCGCCAATCCGCCGCAACTCAGCCCGACTTTGTCGACGCGTGAAGTCGTCGAAGAACTGACGGGCAATGGGGCCTGCGCTTCGTGTCATGCGATTACGATCAATCCGCTCGGGTTTGCTACGGAAAACTTCGACTCTCTTGGTCGTGTGCGACAAACCCAAACCTTGTTCGATACGGGCACGGGCATGGTCGTGGGCACTGCGGTGATCGATACGACGACCGTTCCACGTATCGACACGGCGGACGAAACAAAGTCTGCCGGAGCTGCGGATTTGATGCAGCTCATCGCGAACAATCCGAAGCCCTACGCCTGTTTCGCGCGGCAATATTTCCGCTACACGTTTGGCCGAATGGAAGACCAAAAGCGTGATGGATGTGCGCTCGCCGAGATGAAAATCGCGCTCGACGACAGCAAACCCATGGCCGACGTGCTCGTGCAGATTGCGAAGAGCAAAGCGTTCCGCAGTCGGTCGTTTGCGGAATGAACCCGGGGAAACGGACAAATCGTGGAGGATGGAGAAGTGACATGGCGAAACAAGTCAATCGAAGAATGTGGCTCCGGGGTGCAGCAGGGTTTTTGTTGGCCATCCCGTTCTTGCCGTCGATCGTGAGTGAAAAAGAAGCGCGGGCGGCTGGTGGAGCAAAACGTTTCATTGCCCTCGGAACGCAGCATGGTGGTGTTTGGTCGCCGCGCATGGTGCCTGCAGACGCGACGCTCACGCAAACGGCTACGTACGCGGGACACGAGGTTCGTCGGGGCAATTTGGTGCTCGATGTGGCAAATGGCCTGGCGAGTTTGTCGCCGGTGCTCACGGCGGACTCGGGAAAACTCAGTTCGACGCTCGTGCAAAAAATGAACGTCGTGCGCGGTCTCGACGTCACGTTTTACTTGGCCCATCATCGCGGCGGGCATCTGGGCAACTACGCTGACAACGATGGCAATGGTTCGGACGGAAAAACCGTGCAAGCCATGCCGCGACCGACCATCGATCAAGTCTTGGCTTGGTCGGATGTTTTTTATCCCGACCTGTCGTCGATCAAGGAACGATCGATCGTGATGGGCAGCAAAGGAATGTCGCACGGCTTCACCAGCCCCGGGACGCAATCCGGCGACATTCAATTCATTGCACCTCAAAACGATTCGCTTGGAATCTTCAACAAGATCTTCGTGCCACCACCAGATCCAACCATGGTGCGTCCGCCGATCGTCGATCGCGTGCTCCAAGACTACAAGCGTTTGCGGAATGGCAATTCGCGGCTTTCCTCC
>DAOMZH010000407.1:0-9214 GCA_035437985.1 Polyangium sp. (in: bacteria)
ACGACGAGCGCGACGAGGACGGCGGCGACGCACAAAAGACCAGTGATCGTGCCGTAAGCGGCTCGTCTTCCGCGGAACCCCGCGGCAGCTCGCAGCAACAAGACCGAGGCAAAGACAAACCACGTCGCATACCCGAGAACCGAACGCAGAATCTCATCGACAGTGCCCGCTTCGAGGTGTTTCGACCAAATGGTGCCGGTGAGAATGCCCATGGTGAGCAGCGGAAAACCGCCCACCAGGAAACGATGGCCCGCTTCGTCGAGAACTTCGAGTGGAGGAAGGTGACGAATGCGCGCCTGGGGGAGCTTTTGTTTGATTCTACGTTCTTGAACCAAATACAGCGCCGACGAACCACCCGCGAGCAGGAACAACGATGCACCGATGAGATTGGTCATGACGTGCAGGGCGAGAAACGGAGCCCCGAGGGAATTGGCGTGGGCTGGTTGGCCGATGAAAAATGTGCCGAGGATCGTGGCCAAAGCAAACGGGGCGAGGAGCACGCCGACCGCATCGATGGGCACACGACGTCGCGCGGGCAGATACACCACTACGGCCAAAATCGCCGCGAACGAGAGCGAAAAATGCACGGAGTTGACAGGACAAACTCGGGCGACCAGGCTCGCACAGGTGACGTAAGCCAGGTGGGCAAGTGCGGCGATACCTAGCAGACGAGGAGCCCACCGCTGGACATCGGAGGCGTCGGCGCGTGTGGCTGGACGAGGGGTCTTTTCAGCAACAACGCGGAGGTTTTTCCGGACAACATCGAGAAAAAACAGCACACTGGCCGCTCCGTAGAGGAGGACCGCCACGAAAAACGTGGCCAACATGAGAGCGTGCGTCATCGCGGGTGAAGGTAGCGCGTTCGTGCAAACACGACACGGTGAACGAACGAGTAAACGAGCAAAGCACTCAAAGCTTCGTGGCCAGAAACGCCGCGAGCAAATCTTCATCGCTGGACGCGGGAGGTGGCGCGGGAGAAGCCGAGGAAGGCGGCTGTTGAACCACTTGCACGCCGATGGGAGCTCCGACGAATCCCGGTACGACGTCATAAGCGTTGTCGCCGAGAATCATCGAGTCTTCGAGAATTTCCGCTCCGAGTTCGACGAGAAATGCTTTGGATTTGACCTTGCCTACAAGCTCGTGACTGTCCGCAGAACCGCTGACTTCTCGCAAAACACGAATGCCTTCGATGATGCGGTACTTGCGGTTTTCGGCCTTGACTTGCAACTCGTCGTTGCGCAGCTCGGCACGCGAGTCCGTGAGCCATTCATCGAGGGCAATCTGTGGGAAGAACACACGGTTTCTCATGACGGAGGCCCGAGTCTACTCGTTCTGGGAAAAGGGCAAAGATCGGCGAACGAATCGGGGACGCATCGCCACGACCCACGCGTGAAGTGCTTGTTTTTGGCGGCGCGTTCGTGGCGCGAATTCTTGCAAATCAGGTGGAGGGCGCAGTCGGTGGGGCCGACTCGCGTGAAACTGCAGCTTGGCGCAATTGTTGGGGCAACTGCCAGATTGATTCGGCGATGCCGAGGGAGAGATAACAACCGAGAAGCCAAAGCAGGACGAACGCCGGTTGCATCTTGACCGAGACAAACACGCTGGAGAGCACGATGAACGTGACGAGCAGCGCAGTGACGGCGTTGAAGCGAATCTCTTTGAACGAGCGGAAGCGAATGGTGGAGACCATAAAGAGGGACAGGACCAAGGTCACGCCAAGCAGGATCGGGGCATATTCGGGCCGGGCCAGAACGTCGCCGGCCGAATGATTGGCCAGGACAATCGCGACGAGGACACCGGCTGCTCCGGGAATGGGCAAACCCACGATGTACTTCGACGGTTTTGCCGGTTTGCCCCCGTCACCCATGCTCAGCACGTTAAAGCGCGCCAAACGCACCGCGCCCGCCGCGGTAAACAAGAACGCGATGACGAGACCAGGCGTTCCGAGACGTTGCAATTGCCACTGATACACGAGCAACGAGGGCGCGACGCCGAAGGACACGACATCCGCGAGCGAGTCGATCTGCAGTCCAAACGCGCTCTGCGTTTTCGTCGCGCGAGCCACGCGGCCATCGAGCGTGTCGAAAAACATCGCAAACACAATGAGCAACGCAGCGCGATAAAAGTCGGCTTCAGTCTGCGCCGTTGCTGACGTGCGAATGCTGTCGAATCCGCAAAAAATGCTCGTCAACGTGATCAAATTCGGCAGCAAAAATAGGGTTTTCTTGAGATCGAGTCGTCGTCGTAGCCCCTTGTTCATCAGCCTCGCCTCCAGGTGAACTCGAGCCTAACGACGCGGTGCAGCAGCGATCAAGGATCATCGCCTGGGTGGACCTGAAAATGTCCGATCCTGGAAACGCATTACGCACTCGACGGTTCGAATTGTCACCAAGTGGATAACAACCTTCGCACTCGCACGAGATCCAGGGCGGATCGAGCCTGGAAATTATTTGGTGGGCAAACGTTTTGAAACCGCGAAAGCCGGTCTCTATAAATTTACTTTGAGAGCAAATCAAATTACGTGTGGGCTCAAAATGTACGTCGCGACGCACCCGAACGCTTTGTCGGGCGTCCACGCGGTGTGTTCTGGAACACCGCACATGGTGTGCGTTCATGATCGCGGTCGAGTTTGCGGATCGAAGGGTGGGTTGGTACGCATCGAGGCCGTCGACGGGTCGACAGAGAGTGGAGAGCGGAACCGAATTGCTCGAAATTACGCGAGGAGTTTGGAGGGATTCGTCAACTCACTGCTCATGCTTGTATTGACGTTGAGGCGGGATTGACCTGTCTCGAGCCTTTGACGGATTCTTTTGTGACGATTCACGCAACGATAATGGAGACCCCCGATGCGCGAATCTTCTCGTCCCGAGTCACGAGCGGAACGTTCAGGGCCATTGCTGTGGCAGCAATGATACGATCGGGCATGTCCGGAACCGTACCCCGAGCAATTTGCTGTAATTGATATGCAATTCGCTCGTCCACGGGTGCAATTTCCAGATTGGGACTTTCACACGAACACGTCTCGCGAATTGCATCTAGGGTGCCGGGAACGATCCTATTTTTTTCTTGCAAATATTGGATCTCCACCAGAGAAATCGCCGACACGAGAATCGGAAAGCCCGCAGCAATCGTGTCATCGAAGGCCGCACACGCCAATTGTGACAATCGAGCGGGCTCGAAAAGATACCAAATCAATGAGTGGGTGTCGGCAAGAACTTGGGCGCTCAAAATTGCTCCTCGCGGGGAAAATGATTCCACAATTCGCGCCGTGTCTCGTCAATCTCCTCGGCCGAAGGGGCTGATCCCAGATGCTGCAACATTCCTTTGAGCGGCATCCGGGGGGCTGGGGCCGGAGGTTCCATCAATGGCGCGGCCTCCAAATCCGCCACGATATCCTCCAATTTCCTGCGCTTGACCGGCGGCAACCGACGGATCCGTTCAATGAGTTCGTCGAGCGGCATGGTCATAAGTCAAACCCTATCACATCCCGCCCTCTACCCGCAAGTCGAGAAAACTCACGCAATCAAATTTTTCCTGCCGTTTGCTCGGCCGATCGTGTAGACTCGGCGCTCGACTGAAGGAAAAACCCTCCACCGTTGCGATTCGCCAAACCTCATGAAAGCTGCCCGAATTCACCGCTATGGCGACCCGTCGGTTCTGCAACTCGACGACGTTCCGCGCCCGCAAATGCGCCCTCGTGACCTGCGCATTCGTGTATGCGCGACGTCCGTCAATCCCGTGGATTGGAAAATTCGCAGCGGCGGGCAACGGAACATCATTGCGCTGAAATTGCCTTGGATCCTCGGTCTCGATGTCTCGGGTGTCGTCACAGAAATTGGGCCGGACGTAAAACGTTTTCGTGTGGGCGATGAAGTATGGTCGTCCCCGACGCACCGCCGCCCCGGAACGTACGCCGAAGAAGTCTGCATCGACGAATCGGAAGTTTCCAAAAAACCGCAATCGCTGAATCATGACGAAGCAGCGTCTTTGCCCCTCGTCGCGCTCACAGCCTATCAAGCTCTGGCGGAATTCGGATTGCTTCATCCAGGACAAATCGTCCTCATTCACGCGGGAGCTGGCGGTGTTGGCTCCGTAGCCATTCAATTCGCCAAATACCTCGGTGCGCGCGTCATTACCACGTGCTCCGAACGCAATACCGCCTTCGTGAAATCGCTCGGAGCCGACCGCGTTATCGATTATACCAAAACTGCGCCGGAAACGGTTGTCTCCAATGTCGACTTGATTTTGGATTCTCTTGGCGAACCGGCATTCGAATCTAATCTCAAAATGGTTCGTCGTGGCGGACGTATTGCGAATATTTCCATCAACGTGCCTTACCACGTGAATCGTTATGGCCCATTTCTCGGTACGTTTACCCTAGCGGGCGCCTTCGTCAAGTTACACACAATCCCGCTCGTCAAGAAAAACGTGACCCTTGGACACGTGATCAAACGCTGTGATGGGATCATGCTCGAACAAATCGCAGACTTGGTGGACCGCGGGTATATCCGGCCGGTCATCGATGAAATCGTGCCGCTGGACAAGGTCCGCGACGCGCATCGATACAGCGAATCGAATCGCGCGCGCGGCAAAATCGTTTTACACGTCGCCAATCCTTGATTGCCGACGCTTAGCCTGGCGACGGCGCAGCCAGAACAACGCTGCCCCCAGGGTCCCCCAAATCCACGTCGATTTTTCTCGAGAATCAGCAATTGTCGGGAGCTCGCACGCACATCCCCGCAAAGACGGAGCCACTTTCGTGATTTCATTCGTGGAAGAAGCCGCGGTTGGCTTGGGATTCTCGACGATACGAACCCCCGCATTGGCCAAAGGCGCTTCCTGGGGCATTGCTGCCGCATTCCCAAATACCCCGAAACTCGCCCAAAAATACGGATGCGCTGTGGGCGGTTTGGCGAGCATGGACAATTGGACGTTTCGCAGTCCTCCGCCGCGTGTTTCGCCGCGTAAAACCCGTTCGTAAAACGCAACCATGAGCGCCTGGGTTTCTTCATCGGCGACTTGCCATAAACTCACGACCAAACTTTCTGCACCGGCCACGAAAAGAGCACGACGTAAACCGTAAATCCCCTCCCCTTGCAGCACGTCGCCCAATCCCGTCTCACACGCCGACAAAACGACTAATTTCGTCCCCTGTAAATCGAGCGAGCTCGCTTCGAGCGCTGTCAGAATCCCATCTTCGGCGCCGCCGCCCTTTTTGGCATTCGCCCCCGCGAGCGCAATGCCCGAACGCAAGAGCGGATCATCCGGGAGCCAATCGGGAGATTGCGTATCGAGTTCGAGGCCCCGTTCGTTCTTGGAATTTGTTCGGGCGGCGTTCGCCTTTAATGAAACAAAGAACCCATGCGTGGCAATGTGGAGCATACGTGGTGCATGCACCTGTTTCAGCGCGACTTCAGTTGCGTCGACATCGACGAGGATCGAAGCTTCCGGCATCAACGTGGCCAATTTTCGAGCTTCGACGCCTGTTGCTGGCAATGGCGTAAAAAAGGCCTTTTCGAGACCACGTTTCTCGCCACTTCCGCCTTTTCCGCCATTCCCGGACGAACCGCCTTGCAAAAGGTCCAAAGCGCTGTCGCTGCGCTCGCGATTGCCAAATGCGGGGTTGGCAATGACGACCGCATTGCTGGCTGCTGGCTTGTTTTGTCGGGACAAGCGGATCAAATCGCGACCACTCGTCAAATACGTCATTTCGAGCGATTCGACGAGATATTTGCCATTTTCGTCGACGAGCGCAGCAAAAGGAACGAGGGACAGCAATCCATCCGCTGAAATCAGGACGCGCGTTTTTCCGCCCAGTAGCGGACGAACCTTTTGCATCACGAGCTCATCGAGAGCGCGCGCCGCTTTTTTGGGATCCCCAGCATCGGCCGAAGAAAGGACTTGTCGCAAAGCATGCACTGCGCGTTCAATCGGTTCCGCTTCGCCCAAATCGACAAACCCGACCTTTCCTCCACCGTCGAGCACATACGCGGCAAAACGTGTGGGCCCAGATTCCGAGGATTTCTCGCGTTCGGCAGCTTTGCGTGGCAGGTAGCTGGAAAACTCGACGAGCACCATGCCTTCCGGAAGCGCCCCCTGAACCCGCTCGATGCTGACGGGAATTTGTTCGGCGCGAAAAACTTCACTTTGACCACCAAGTTTTTCTTCGAGGGCGCGGGCCTTTTCTTCGTGCTTGGCTAATTCCGCGCGAAACTCGTCGAGAGGAGCGCCGGCGGGGCCGCGGAGAGCCAAACGGGCAACATCGGCGCGAGCTTCCGCCAATTCGTCGAATAATTTGGTATCCGTGGCTGCAAGGCGTTTCCTCGTGGCCCTTGAGCTGCCGGCCATGAGGTCGAGCACTCGGCCTTTGCGCTGAAAAATCGTGGTGAGGGCAAACTTTTTCGCGTTTTCATCCGTGGGCAAAAGACGTGCGTGCAGGCTGGTGATAAAATCGGTACCTACGCGAAGAGCCTGAAGAAATGACCTTTTTTGAGCATCCGAACCGCCAGCGACAAACAAAGCGGTTTGTCGTTCACGAATGTCTGCTGCCCGTTGCGCCAACCGCAAGGCCACTTCCAATTTTCCCGCCGTCGCATATAGCGCCGACAAACCTTCGACTGCAGTCGCTACTTTGCCGTGATCGGGGCCAAAGTTTTTCTCGAAAATGGCGACGGCCTTTTTGTAATGGTTTTCCGCGACCTCAGTTTGTCCCTGGCGACGCGCCAAGTCGGCCAGGTCCAAAAGCGAAGAACCGACATGCGGATGGTCCACGCCAAACGCTTTCTCGCGCATGGCCAAAGCTTCTTCATGAAGTTTTTGGGCACCTTTTGCATCCCCACGCGCTTCGCGAATGCGTCCGAGCACCGCCCGAGATTCCGCGCGATAAGGGTGCGTAGGCGCGAGACTTTCGTCTCGAATCGTCACGGCCCGCGAGGCAAAAGCATCCGCCTTGTCCAGTTTGCCAGTCAATCGATACAACTCGGCCAATTCTCCCGAGACCTCCGCAATCAACCGGTCTTTGGGACCAAATTTTTTCTCGAGATAATCGAGTTCCTCGAGCAGGAGTTTTTCCGCACTAAAAAAGTCTCCTTCCTGCAAGAGCAATCGTCCACGAGCTCCACCGAGTACGGTGGCGACGTCCACTGCGCCGCGCGCATTCTTCGCGACGAGTTTGTCGACAATGGATTGGGCCTGCTTGAATACAATTTCTGCGTGATCGTAGGCCCCCATTTGCATGTCCAAATCCCCGCGCAAACCCAACATGACGGCGTATCCAACGCGTTCTTCACCATCCTCTTTGGCCCATTCGAGAAGTTTGTCAATGAGAACCTTGGCGTCATCGTAATTCTCGAGCGCGGCCAAAGTCATCGCCAGTACGCGCATGTGCTCTTGCGCGTGTTGGATGCCTATTCCTTTGGCACAAACTTCGACCGCACGCCTGAGTACGGGTTCCGCGCGAGCGTAGAGGCCTTGTTCACGATACAGTTTTCCGAGTTCGAGGAGCGTATGGTGCAGGCCGGATTGGGCGTTTTGAGTTTCGCGGACTTTCACGGCCCGCAGCAAAGCAACTTCGGCCTCTTGATATCGCCGCAACGCAATGTACGGTGTCGCAATGGCGGTTAATGGGGCCGCCGCGTGTTCCGTGTCCTTATTCCCGTCGAGCTCCACTGCAATCGAGATTTCGCGTTGGTATGCAGCGATCGCGCGTTCATACATTTTGGCGAGCACGAGGGTGCGCGCGAGATCATTGATGGCGTACCGCAATTCGGCACCCTTGGTGCCTATTTTCTCATGTATGGCCAAGGCGCGTTCGTACGTCGCGACCGCTCGGGCATATTGGCCTGCCTGGTGGTGAATATTTGCCAAATTGCGTAAGGCGCCAATGACCGTTTTGCTTTGCGGCTCGAGCTTTTCCCGCAAAGCGACAGCCCGTTCCGCATGCTTGATGGCTTCGTCGAATTTACCCGCTTCCGCCTGGGTATGGGCCTCGCGACTTTCGCTTTCCGCTTCGCGGAGCAGTGCTTTTTCTGCATCCGTTTTGGGAGCGCCCCATGTTTCAACCGGCGACGCGAGGATCCCGAGGGCCAAGGTTCCGACAACGAAAAAACTGAGTCGCCCGCGCATATTGCTCCACATCGACGTCGCCCCTTTTACCTCGACGCCAGAAAAGGTACCTTCAGCACCATGCACACCTTCTACCGCTTCTCGGCTCTCATTTCCACAACGTTCGTCTTGACCATGGGTTGTTCGTCGAGCTCGACGGATGGTCCGCAAACCAGCACCACCGGCGATCCTCCGGAGGAAGAACTCGACTTCGTGGTGGGCGGCGATCGTCCCGTCACCGTGCACGTGCCTCCCGGGATTGACCCGGCCAAACCCACGCCAGTCGTGATTTTGCTGCATGGCTTTGGAGCCTCGGGACAGGTGCAAGAAATCATTTTCAAGCTGCTCCCGGAATCCGACAAACGCGGTTTCTTGTATGCTTTTCCCAATGGAACCGACGGCGCGGACCATAAACGATTTTGGAACGCGACGGATGCATGTTGTGACTTCGGAGGTACGATGGTCGACGATGTTGCCTACTTGACCGGACTGGTCAAAGAGATTGGTGACCATTACGCGGTGGATCCAAAACGCGTTTTTTTCACGGGCCACTCGAATGGCGGTTTCATGTCGCATCGGCTCGCTTGTGACAAACCCGACGTCATTGCGGCGGTTGCGAGTTTGGCCGGCTCAACGTATCTCGATCCTGCGAAATGTGCGGCTGCGCAACCCGTGAGCGTTTTGCAAATTCACGGAACCATGGATGATTCGGTCCTCTATGACGGAGAACTCCAGAATGGCGTGGGGTATCCGAGTGCCGCGGAGACCATCGCGATTTGGGCTCAAAAAAATGGCTGCGATTCGGCGGTGACGAATGCGCCCGCCATCGATATCGACCAAGTATTGGCGGGGAATGAGACGCTGGTCACGCGTCACGAGAAGTGCCAACCCGGAGGCGCCGCGGAACTTTGGACGATGCAAGGAGCTGGGCACATTCCGGGGCTGGGACCGAATTTCGCGCCAGCGCTCGTTGATTGGCTATTTGCGCATCCCAAACCGTAATAGGTTTTACCGGGGAAACCATTCGTTGCGCATGGTTTGCCATACCGTTGGGCTCATGGAATCGCCCGGAGGAATGACGAGCGAGCCAACGTAGTCGGCGTGTTCGTAC
>DAOMZH010000408.1:0-9193 GCA_035437985.1 Polyangium sp. (in: bacteria)
AACCTAGGTGCAGAAGGGCTGTTGCACAAAGACAAACGAAGACGGAATCCGAGAGACGCATGGCGTCTAGTCGACGACAATTTGGTCGCTGCGTCCATGGGGAAAACGTTCGTCTTCGACGATCACGCTACCCGTACTCGGGCAAACCGCGCATACGCGATCGCTTGCTCGTAGACCTTCTCGTAGGCATCGGCCATCGTTGCGCTGCTGAACCTTTCACGTGCCCGCGCTGCGCAACGGCCACGATCGAAGGTATCGAGCATCCGCACGGCCTCGCCCAGGGCTCGAACATTCCCCGGGGAAACCAGGAAACCCGTGAGGTTTTCCTCGACGATTTCTGGAAATGATCCCCGCGCGAATCCCAAAACGGGCGTCCCACAAAGCATCGCTTCGATGGCCACGAGTCCAAATGGTTCTTCCCAGTCGATGGGACAAACAAGCGCGCGCGCTCCTCGAAGAAGCTCGATCTTGCGCTCATGATCCGCTTCGCCCAGGTCCACGACTCCAGGCAAATCGAGTCGCGGTGCGACGTGCTCGTCGAAGTAACCCTGATCGGGAGGATGGACCCGACCGGCGAGACGAATGGGCAAACCAACGCGTCGGGCCACGTCGATCGCCACGTGCGTCCCTTTTTCTCGCGCATACCGTCCAATATGCACCAAATATCCCGCGTCTTCCGAGCTTGGCGGGTAACGCGACGGCGACAAACCATGATGGATCACGCGTGTGTGCGGGAGTGAGATCTCCAGAGCACGCTGACATTGGCTGATGGCCACGTAAAACGTCCGGGGATGAGCTGCATAGATCCGGGACAGACTCGGCTCTTGCTTGTGGTGCAGCGTGTACACGATCGGTTGAGGCACGAAGTCTTCCATCGGCAAACCTGCAGCACTGTTCAAATGCAGAACATCGAACGAGCCTCGGGCAGTCTCGGCCATGGCCCAGGCGACGTGCTGGACGTCGTCGATGTTTTCGGGCGGCCAGATCGCCCGTTCGTAAAATGCACGTTTTCGCGAGCGCGTCGACGAGTCACCCGTCGTGAAGACTGTGACGTCGTGACCGCGAGCGGCGAGCTCCTCGGACAGTTCGTAACAGAAGAGTTCGGTGCCTCCATATCCTTTGGGAGGCAGGCGAATGAATGGAGTCGAGATGATTGCGATGCGCATCGACAAACCTCGTCAGCTCGCGTTGCACAAGGCGTGCCGAGTTCGTCGAGGCTGAGGTTTGCCGGGGCTGATCGTTTGGCGCGGACTATTCTTTTTCCATGCGCGACTGCCGCCACTTGACGGAGCGAATCTTGATGGTCTCGAAAAGCGTCGGGGACATTCGCTTGAGGAAGTGCATTGCCCACGCTTCGGGCGTCACGGGCATGAAGCCGATGTTTTTCTCGACCGAGTCCATGATGCGATTGGCGACCAAATCCGGGGAAGGCGCTTGGTTCAAGAGTTTCTCGCCCAAGTCTTTCAGTTTTCCTTCGGCCATCTTGCCGCGGTGACGACCCGACGTGTGGATGTTTGTCTTGATGAACGAAGGACAAATCGCCGTCACGCCAATGCCATGTTCATGCAAGTCTTCCCGCAGAGCTTCGGAAAAACCCACGACGGCAAACTTCGTCGTGCAATACGCCACGAGCAATTTCGAGCCCACGATGCCCGCGAGAGACGCGATGTTGATGACGTGTCCTCCACGTCCTCGCTCAATCATTTTGGGCACGAAGTAATGACACCCATGGACCACGCCCATCACGTTGATGCCCATGATCCAGTTCCAGTCATCGAGGGTTGTCGTGGCCAAACCTCCCGACACCGCGACGCCGGCGTTGTTCACCAGCACGTCGACCGCTTCGTGTTCGCGATGGACGCTCTCCGCAAATGTCGCCATCGCTTCGGCGTTGGCGACATCCACGATGTAGGTCGCGGCCTGTCGCCCAAGGTCCCGAACTCCACGCGCCGTCTCTTCCAGACCTTCCGCGTTGATGTCCGAAAGGATCGCGTTGGCTCCTTCGCGAGCAAAAGCCAGCGCCGTTGCCCGACCAATCCCACTTCCAGCACCTGTCACGAGAACGAGTTTGTCCTCGAATCGCCCGCGTTTCATGGGCCCAAGAAACCGCTGTGTCGGAGCGTTGTCAAGTCACGTCACGTATCGAGCGAGTCGAGCATCGCTTCGATGGCCGGAGGCCAAATCTTGTGCGCCTCGGGAAGAACATTCTGCTGTTCGAGCTCGTGGTAGACGCCGAGTGCTTGGAGGAGCAGCACGCGAGCCTCTTCCTTCTCGGCTTTCTCTCCATCGGCCAACACACTTGCTGTGCGAAAACAAAACAGCGCGCGTTCGGCTTGAAAAACTGCAGCCTCCGCTTGACTCACCAGCGCCGTCGAACTCGATGCATTCTCTTGGGCCAGCAGGTCCGCGACCACCATGCCTTGGCGAAACGCAGCAAGGGCTCTAGGTGCATCACCCATCGCGCGCAAGACGTGTCCAAGGCGGACATGCGTCGCCGCAACTTCTCGACGCGAGCAGACATCACCGATCTCGCGTACGAGTTCGTTTCGTAGAGACAAACACTCCTGAAATGTTTTGAGGGCCAACGGTTTCTCGCCCATCGCCCGTAAGACGTCTCCAATGCTCTCGATGCAACGCGCCAGCAAACGGCGTCGAGCTGGGCGATCGACGGCGCGATCGGCGAGCCGTTCATGCGTTTCTCTAGCCAACTGAAATGCTGCGAGGGCGCCTGGGCCATCACCCATCGCCAGCAAAGCTTCGCCAACGCGATCGCGGACGAGGGCCAGGAGGGCGAGGTGATCGAGGTCGTCGGGGAATTCGTCCGCGAGCTTTTCGGCGATTGAACGGGCATGAAGGAATGATTTCGACGCCGCGGTTTCGCGTTCGCTTTCGAGCAACAAGTCGCCCACGGTGACGTGACAGAGGGTGATGCCGGTGAGAATGCCCGAGAGCGCGTCGCGGAAGGCGTAATCACGCAGTTCTTTGGAATCGAGGGCCGTCGTGTCACGTGGGTACACGACGCGATCGGCAAGCGGGCCGGTGTCGAGAGAGCAGATACGAGCGCGGATGGGAATGAACACCGTGCGTCGTTGTTTTTCGAGCTCGAGGGCATCGGCGATCATGGTTTTGACGGACGAACCGTCGCACAGCGCGTCGGGACTGAGGAGGGCAACGACGACATCCGCTGACGCAAGACGGGCTCCGGGGTGCTCGTTGGGCGACTCGGACGGAAATTCGCGAACCAAGCCGGCATCGACGAGAGGGCCAAGAAGCGCGCAAAGCTCGTCTCGAAGCGCTCGATCCGCGGGGTCGCTGCACATGAAAAGCTCGGCGGCATGGCTCATGACGGCGTGGGCATCATACCGATCTTCCGTGTCGAAAATCCTTTCGTATGCGTTACAGAATCCAGAGAAGCATTTTGGTGTCGCGCCCGGACGCCGGGTCCTTTATAGGCGATGATTCGAAAGGATCCCTCGTAGATTGGTGCCGAGCGACAAACGAACTTCGAGGACACGGGTCTGATGCGAATCTTGATCACCGCGACGCCAGGTCTTTCAGCCACGGGAAGCGTACCGCCTCTCGCGATGGGGGGACTTGATCTGCGCACGCGGCTCGCGCGTGAAGATGCGGTATTCGACGTTGTTTTTGCAGATCCAGACGAGGACTTGGCCGAACAGGTCACGGATATTTTGTCGCGACGATCGTGTGGTCCACGTGATTCCGTCATGTTGTACATCGCCGCGCGCACGCTTTTGTCGCGCGAAGGCGACTTGTACCTGTGTCTCGATCCTGAAGAATCCAACATTGGTGATGCGCTTGCGGATGTTGCGGCTTCGTTGCGCGATGCAGGTGCGGGTTGGTCGCTCATTATTCTCGACCTCGTCGATGCGCGTCTCGAAGCGGAGCCTTCGCGGATTCAAACGCTCGTGAGGGCAGCTGAAGCAGGGATCGATTTTGCGTCGAGTGGTATTGAACTTTTGATTTCGTTGCGTTCGGAGTCCACGAGCAATTTGGATAGTTCGCCGCTCGTCGATGCACTCGTCAGCGAGATGGATGCGGCGGATCGCAACCAAGGTCTGACGATTCGGGGACTGTTTGACCGGGTGCAACGTAAGCTGCATGGCGAGGTGGAGTATCTGCATCATGCACGTGCGCGCGTGACGTTCGATTTGTTGCCTTTGCCGCAAGGTCGGCCTGAATCATCGGTCATTCCGCCGCCTTATCGGCGACCGTCGTCGACGTATCCTGCGGTGACACTTCTTTCGGGTTCGGAAGATTCGGGACCCCTTCCAGAATCTGCGAGACGTCGGGCGATCATTCCGATTCCTGCTCCGTCGGCTCCAGCGATCAGTTTGGCGGAGTGGCCTGCCGAGCATGCTCCTGATTCCGAAGACGAATGGGCGACGGTCGATCCGATGTTGCTCCTTGGCCGGCAGTTCGATGCGCCTCCTGGGGCATCTTTGCCACCGCCAAGCGCGTCGATGTACCCGCCGAGTTCGTCGTCGATTCCTCCTCCGTCGCGAACACCCGTGTCGTTTTCCTCGTCGAATACCAGTCCGCCGCCGAGTGTGGCGCCGGCGAGTGGAGTTCCGGCCAGTGGCATTCCGGCGAGTGTTTCTCCGAGCTCTCGGCTGACGCGGGGTGTTTCGCAGCTGGCCAAATACACGGTCGACGGCGAGTTATTGGCTTCGCAAAACGACTTTCCGGGAGCGATTGCGTCGTTCCGCAAAGCTCTTGGACTTCTCGGTCCGTCTGGCGAGCCAAACCTTCGGGCGGAGATGTATACGCGAATTGGTGAACTTCGCGCCCAAAGTGGGGACTTGGAAGATGCGATCAGCGACTACGAAAAGGCGCTGCTCTTGCGACCCGGTTATCAGCCGGCGCTCGAAGCTCTCATTGTGCTCTGCGTGAAGGCCAAAGATTGGCGGGGCGTCATGAGTGCGGAGGAGCGGCTTTTGGTGGCGCTCGACAGTGAAACTGTCCGCTTCGAACGCATGTTGGAGTTTGCGGCGCGTTGGGAGGTCGAGGCGGAAAAACCCGGACGGGCTCGGCATTTGTTCGAGCGTGCGCGGGAGATTCAGCCGAACAACCCAGTGCTCGACGAACAGATTCGCCGCGTGGCGCTCAAGATGATTCTGAAACAACAGATGTAGACGCGTTCGATTCGACAAAATCGGGGGTTTGGGGGCAGAGCCGTTGGGTCAGTCTCTTTGGCGTAGCCAAAGAGATTGTGAGACCCAACGGCGAGCCCCCATCGAAAACCAAAACCTCGCGTAGCGCGCTTGTTAGCGCGCGAAGCGAGGGTTCACCTCTGGCCTGGACTCAAAAAACCAAAACCTCGCGTAGCGCGCTTGTTAGCGCGCGAAGCGAGGGTTCACCTCTGGCCTGGACTCAAAAAAACGTTGGGCTCAACTCTGCCCTGGACTCGACTTGAGTTTGTCCCGTCGTTCGCGGTAGAGTTTGGCATGAGCGACCTTGCAAAGAAATTGCGCATCCTGCCAGGTTTGCGCGTATTGACATTGGGGGCTCCGGCATCCTTTGCCGAGCAAGTTGCACCGCTGCCGGAAGGGACGAGTTTGTCCTCGCGCGCCGCCGGCAAATTCGGTGTCGTGCTCTTCTTCGTTACCGACTCGGCGAGTTTGCAAAAAGGTTTGTCCAAAGCCATCGACGCGCTGGAGTCCGATGCGGTTTTTTGGATTTGTTATCCGAAAAAGAGTTCGGGAATCAAAACCGATCTCACGCGCGACGAGGGGTGGAAACCCGTTTTCGATGCCGGGTTTGGCCCGGTGACCCAAGTGGCCATCGACGAAACATGGTCGGGTTTGCGCTTCAAGGTGGAATCTACGGTCGAACGCAAATCGGGATCGGTCGTGGCTCCGGGGGCGATGAAGAAATCCGCGGCGCCCCAGAAGAAAATCGTTCCCCCGGATGATCTCGTGAATGCGCTCGAAGCCAATGAAGTCGCGAGTGCGACGTGGCAAACCTTGGCCCCGACGCACATCAAAGAATACGTAACGTGGATTGAAGAAGCGAAGAAGCCCGAGACGCGGATGCGCAGAATCGAGCAAGCCATCAAGATGCTCACGGACGGAGTGCGGGATCGAAACGCCAAATATGCCAGCCGTTGAGCAATAGTTCTGGCGTTTTTCCCGGCTTTCGCAAAGTATGGGCGCCATGTCGAACACCCGCGACACGGCGTTTTTCGGTCATCCGCGCGGCCTTTCCACGCTCTTTTTCACCGAGATGTGGGAGCGATTCAGCTTTTATGGCATGCGCGCGATCCTCATGCTTTTCATGACAAACGCCGTCACGGACGGAGGCTTGGGATTCGGACCCGAGAAAGCCGGGCCGATTTACGCCATGTATACGTCGATGGTGTATCTCTCGGCTGTTCCCGGGGGCTGGATTGCCGACAATCTTTTGGGCCAACGGCGTGCGGTCTTGTGGGGCGGAATGGTGATCATGCTGGGCCATATTCTATTGGCCTTGCACGGAATGGGATTTTTTTATGCTGGTTTGGCCTGTGTCGTCGTCGGCACGGGGCTCTTGAAACCCAATATCAGTGTCATCGTGGGGTCGTTGTACGAGCGCGAAGATTCCCGGCGGGATGCGGGGTTTTCCATATTTTACATGGGCATCAACATTGGAGCATTCAGTGCTCCGATTGTGTGTGGATGGCTGGCGCAGGGGGCAAAGTTCAAGTCAATTCTCTCGAGAATTGGTTTGTCACCGCAAAACTCGTGGCACTGGGGGTTTGGCGCAGCAGCGGTCGGGATGTTTTTCGGTCTGATACAATACGTGTTGACCGCCAAAAATTTGGGAAATGCCGGGCAATTGTCGGAGCGGGCGCTCGATCCAGAAGTGTTTCGACAGGCGCAAGCAACGATCAAGCGTTGGGGAATGGGTTTTTTCCTCGCGCTTCTCGTGGTTGTCGGCGTGCTTTCGACCTGGCCGCAGCTAGCGACCGGGAGCAACATCAAAGGCGCATTCAGCATCGTGCTCTTCGCGGTGGTCGCGACATTTTTTGGCAAGCTTTTGCTGGACAACGCATTTACGAAAGCCGAGCGTGCACGACTTTTGACGATTTTCGTGCTCTTTTGCGGCGCCTCGATTTTTTGGGGCATTTTCGAGCAAGCAGGATCGACGCTCACGTTGTTTGCCGATCGGAATACGCGAAATGACATTTTCGGTTGGGAATTTCCCTCGTCTTATTGGCAATCGGTCAATTCGGCGCTGCTCGTGACGTTTGCGCCGGTGTTTGCGTGGTTGTGGCAAGTCCTAGGCAAGCGCGATCCGTCGGTACCATTGAAGTTTGGGTTTGGCCTTTTGTTTGCGGGGCTGGGGTTCGCAGTGCTGATATTTGGGGCGGTCGGCGCGGCGGGGGGCGCGAGGGTGAGTCCATTTTGGCTTTTCTCGGTGTACCTGCTCCACACGATTGGGGAATTGTGTTTGAGTCCGGTCGGTTTGTCGTCAATGACCAAATTAGCGCCAGCGCGGGTCGTAGGGCTGATGATGGGCGTGTGGTTTTTGGCGACGGCGGTGGGGAATTTCTTGGGCGGATCGGTGTCGGGGTATTATGAGAAATTCGAGCTCCCGACATTATTTGCCTTGGTCGCCCTGTCCGGGGTGCTCATGAGCGCGCTCATGTTCGCATTGGTGCGTCCTATCAAACGGATGCTGGAACGCGCCAACACGTGATCGGTCGGTACGTCGTGGGCATGTCCGTAGGCGTTATCTGCGTGTTCGCCCATTGAGCATGCTCACTAAACGTAGCGGCTCCAAACATCCTTTTCCAAATGCCCGAGCACGTAGTACACTTGGGGTTCGTTATGTCGGGGGTCCAGCCAGGAACGATGCTCATGGGCAAGTACCGCGTCGAGCGTGCACTCGGCAGCGGAGGCATGGGCGTCGTTCTCGAAGCGACCCATGTAGCGCTTGGACAAACCGTTGCCGTCAAGCTGCTGAACGCCGAGCACGCGCAGTCCGAGGAAGTCGTCACGCGTTTTCTTCGTGAAGCTCGCATTGCAGCAACGTTGCCATCGGACCACATCGCGCGAGTGAGCGACGTTGGAACGACGGAAGCGGGCATTCCGTACATCGTCATGGAGCGCCTCGTTGGCCGCGATCTCGATGCGGAACTGCACCAACGCCGCACGTTGCCGATTGCCGAAGCTGTCGACCTGATGCTCGAAGCATGTGAAGGCGTGGCGATGGCTCATGCCCACGGCCTCGTGCATCGCGATCTCAAGCCCGCGAATCTGTTTCTTGCAGAAAGACCGCTGCGCCCGAGGGTCTTGAAGGTGCTCGACTTCGGTTTGTCCAAAGAGGACAATGGTAAGCAACGCGGTTTGACGGGCGTCGATACCGTTTTTGGAACTCCGCAGTATATGTCGCCCGAGCAAATTCAATCGGCGCGAAACGTGGATGCCCGCAGCGATCAGCATTCTCTGGCCATGATCCTGTACGAAATGCTCGCAGGACAGCCGCCGTTTCATGCCGAAACAATAACGCAACTCATCGTGGTCATTGCCACGCGCCCTCCTCCGCACGTGCGAGATGTGCGTCCGGACGTACCCAAGGATTTAGATGCGGCAATCGTGCGGGGAATGGCGAAAAAAGCCGCGGACCGTTTTGCAAATCTTGGCGAGTTTGCCCGGGCCATTGCCCCGTTTGGCGGACCCGATGCGCGTACGCGGGCCGAGCTGGTCGCGCAAGCGCTGACGAGCGCAAACGTACACGTGGATCCGAATCCGAGCGGACCTTCGCGAGTGCCTACGGATGAAGCGATCACGCGCCCCGCCGGGGTAAATGCCGTGGCCGAGACGCATGCTGCCGTCACACGGCCAATGATTCGTCCCGACGAACGTGTCCGTGACAAACGTTTGATGATCATCGGCTCCGTGGCCGCGCTGGTGCTTTTGATTGTGGTGGCGCTCATCGTGATGGAAGTCCGAAAGGACCCGGAGCCGTCGGTGGCGAGTGCGCCGAGCGCGAGTGCGGTCGCGACGAACCCTGAACCTCGGGTCGTTGCCGAGCCGCAAATTCAGCCTTCGGCGACGGCGGATGTGGCCTCTGCGGAGTCGACTGCGGCGGCAGCTCCAGTGAAAACTTCCAAGACGACGCGACCGGTGAAGACGAGTGATTCGATCAAAACCTCGGTGGAGAAGTTCGGTGGCAAAAGAAAATAATTTCG
>DAOMZH010000409.1:0-9179 GCA_035437985.1 Polyangium sp. (in: bacteria)
ATTGTGCGGAATGTTTTTCATACTTGCGCAATTGGTTGCGTGCGAGCCGGCGGGAGGGAAAGCTGGGCAAAACAGTGAGGGAAGTCAGGCGCAAGGGTCTGATGATTCCGGCGGTTTCGGATGCGAGTGTCTCGAAGCGTATGCCAGCCCGTCTCTAGATGAGGCGAAATTGCAGCGGCTTCGTGACGAGGGCCTTTCGACGTGTTTCCATGTAGACGAGCCCGCGACGCTCGAATCGGAACAGGCGTGTTTGCCTCAGATAGTGGGGCAACATGGCGGTAATGGTCGCGATATTGAGGTGTATTACCTCTGCAGCGATGTTTGTCCGGAGTATGGGCGGATTGGGATTCGCTTTGTCGGCATCAAGGATACGGATGCTTGTTGTGCCATTGGAGGAATTCCGGTGCGCGATCCGGCTTGGGGTGGTTTCGAGGCGTGTGTGCCACATGAAATCGATCCCAATGTCTCGCGGATCGACATGTGTCCGTGACCTGAAAATTGCCCCAACATTCGAAACGAATTGACGGCGTTCGTGCGGCTCATGCACGCAACATGCGTTCACATGCGCGCCGCAATTCTTCGAGTTTGTCGGGGGTCAGGTGTAACGTAAGTAGTCGTTCGTCCGGACCACTTCCGTAACCGAGCGTCAGAATGCCAACTCGGCCACCTCCCGTGTCCCCACGACTCGAAGCGAGGATTGAATCCACACGCCATTCGATTGAACGTAAAACCTGGCCATGGTCGTTGACCGTTGCGCGAAATGCGTCAGCTCCGAGAGCGGCTCGCACGGCGTCGTAACGTGACAACAGAATTGGCGCGACGATTGCGGATTCTGGCGATTGCGGACCTCCGCAGAGCCTCAGGATATCTTCCTCGAGACGCTTGCGATCCAGGCCGCGGGCACTTGCTTCACGCACCAGGAATCGACTTGCTTTGAGCGCACGCCCGAGAACATTCGGGTTCAAATCGAATTTGCGCGAGAATGAGTCCAACATCGTTTCTACAAAATCAGGAACGGGCTCGGCCAGCGCGGGGTTCAATGCATCCCAAAACTGCGTCCGGGCGTCGTCGGGCAATTGGGCGATGAGACGCAAATCGTCAGCAATGGCTTCCGGTGCTTGTTCGCCATTGAGGCAATGGAGCAGAACTGTCATGGGACCTTCATTTCAATGAGAATGTCAGGGGCAGGTTTGTGCGGATGCGCGTGGGCGCGGTTTTGCGCCATGGGCGAGGGCGCAATTGGGTTTGGCTCGGTACGGGGAAGGTATTGGAGCGATCAGCCCTTTAGCATTGCATCGATGATGCGCGGGCTTTGGTTCGAGATGTGATCGTAGCTGAGGCCCATTGCTTGAAGAACGGTCGCGTGAATATCGGCGGGGCGTACGGGGGCACCGCCCAGGTCGACTTCACCCGTGGACAGATTGACCGTGCTCGACGCATACGTGTCTGTGCTCGTTGCACCAATGACCGTATTGCCGCGAATCCCCATACCCGCGACGAGGCACGCATTGGCCAGATGGTGGTCGCGCCCGCCGCGGACATTGATGTCGGGTGTGCGCGCGAATTCGGAAAAGCACATGAGAACTGTGCGATCCCAATAGGGTTGTCCATTGGGATCCGTTTTCGCTTTGAGGAACGAAATGAGATCCGCGAGAGCGTCGAATCCCGCAATGAGTTTCGGCGCATGCAGCGACTCCCAGTCATCGTCGTGCGTATCGAGTCCACTGGCCACTTGAATCGAGACGACCTGGCTGATGTTTTTCGTGAGGGCTTGTGCGGCAATGGCGACTTGACCTTTGGGTCCCGCCAAATCCGTACTCGGCGAAGCTGCATTGATGCCGAACGCTGCGTACAGTTCTTGTATGGCGGGATCGGTCGGATTCGACTTGAAGTCGAAATTTTGCCACAGCGTTCCTTCCGAGAGAATTTCGGCGTTTTGCATTGCGGCCCGGTAGGCTTCGACCAGACCGGTGGCGCCAATTTGGTCGTGAATGCAATGATTTTGCGCCGCATATGCAGCAAGCGCAGCTCTCGTGGCGTCGTTCGGTTCATTGCCCGCAACGAGTGGCTTGAGAATGGCCGACAAGTCACTGGACGAACGAATGGTCAGTCCTGACGAACGAGGATCGAGACCTTCATTATAGGTTTCGACGCCGCCGACGACGAGATTCGGAATGACGGATGCTGCCGGATCATCGTGAACGATCCAGGTTGGCAATGAACTTCCCGAAGCGGACAAACCGCGAGGAAACTTGCCCGTCAAGAAGTATCGGCGTCCGACTTCGTGCGTCAACGTCGACATTTCAATCCCGCGAAGGACGCAGAGATCCTTGTAATGCGCCTGGGCGATTTTCCCGATAGCGGGGCCAAACGTGATATTCGAGCCGTTTGGTTTGACTAACCCGCTTCCTCCGCAATTGGTCATTACGGCTTGCACTGCCGGCACGGCATCACAAACGCGGTCATAACCGGTTTGAATTTTCGCGCCTGCTGTGTTGAATTTAGTTCCATCACGCGGATCGAGCGTGAGGAGCGTATCCCAGCCACCGCTGAAGTACGCAAAGATGAGAAGCGGTCGCTTGGCGAGTGTCGCCGCATCCGCATTGGCATTCTTGGGCAACACGAGATCGCGCATGAACCACGCTCCGGCGGATAAGCCAAGCGTGGACAGCATCCGGCGGCGCGTCAGCAAATTTTGTTTCGACACGTCGTCCTCCCTCTCAATCTATGTGAAATGCGGGGTCCTGGAACAATGCGACACATACCGCGTGCCATCCCTGTGCTTCGGCATTACCTGCCGGATCTTTGGGATTGGCCGCAGCTTCCGCGCGGACGGTTTCGAGCGCCGCGAGCATGGGATCTCCAGCAGCGGCGCGAAGTCCCAGGAATCGCAAAACGAGGTATTGCATATTTTCCTGGTTTGTCGCAGCCGTAGCCGTGCCGTCGACTTTGGTTTTACGCCAGAGAGTCGTCGGTTCCCCCGCGGTTCGGGCGAGATCCGCTTTCGTGATTTTGCCGCAAACGTCGAGCGCCATGTCCCGGGCAAATTTTGCATAAAGGGGACTTGGTTCGGGATTTTCGGCAGTGACCACGACGTAATCTGCTCGGCCCAGCGACGCGCCATATCCTTCATTGGCGTATCCGTCGAATGTCACTCCATTCTTTTTCACGGTCCACGTAATGGCATTCCCATTTTCGTCTTTGCCCGCGACGATGGGCACGGATGCCCCCACTTCGTCAACGGTCATGCGGCGAATGCCACCACCCGGAATGGGCGTGCCATCGACGGTGGGAACAGTGCCCTTCGATTCGACATTGGTATCCAATGCGTCACTCGAACCGCACCCCGAAATCATGACGAAGGCCAGAATAGGCAAATGGTTTTTCACGGCATCCTCCGGAACACCGCCAACTGCACGATGCGTTTGGCCAGGCGCGGCAGGTTGTCGTCCGCCTGGAATTCCTTTGCCAATTCGTCGAGCAGCGGGATTTCATTGTCCTCACTGGCCGGATCGAGATTCATTTCGCGTCGCACGAGGAACGCGAATAGATGAGCGACCGTCGAGCGCGCCAAGGAACCATCGTCAATGATCTTTTGCGCCAGAGCTTCTGGTCCCTTATCGAAGTTTTCGGCGATCTCCGGATGAGCATCGGCGTATTCCAGAGGCAACAGACGCCAGGCCGAAATCATCTTGGTAGGATCATTCGGATCTGGGGCTTCGCCCTTGGCATAGAATCGACTGCACAGACTCGACGAACCCGGGAGCACTTGCGCATTGCATTCCGCCTGCGAGTACACGATTTTGTCAAAATCGGTGAGCAGGCTGCTCCCGGCCTCGGAGACTTGCGCAAAATGCGCGGCAAGTGGCTCGAGCACCCGATGGCAATCACGGCAATAACATCGTTGCGTGACGTCGGCAGCGTCGTCCGTGCATCCTGCGCGGTCGGGGGTCGACGGAGCCACGAAGTATTGGTTCAAGAAGGCAATTCGGAATCGATTTGCCCGGCCGCGATTCGTTTGGAAACGTAGCGTAAACGCCGGGAGGGTCAAAATTCCGGAATGCGGAGCGTCACGATTGACCGTGCGCCAAGTCAAATCATTCCAATCCGGATTCGCGACCTGAGGGGCGTCACCCTTGTGCCATTCATTGTACGCGCGTGAGTACGAGACAGTGCCGGCAATGTTCTTTTTCCAGAAATCGAGCCGTCCGTTCGTATACATCTTTTTCGTCGTCAACATTGCCGAATAGGGCTCGATACCCATGGCATGGTCGTCGACGGTGCGCAGCAGTTGCTCGCGTAAATCGCCCCAGAGCATGGGCTCGAGCGTCGAACGAATGCAGTAGGAAAGATTTGGTCCACAGCCGCAGGTTGGCGCCGATTGCGACGAGAGTTCGCTGCACGAATATGTGCCAGGGTTGGGACTCGTCGTCTTGTCGTACGTCTTCGCTGCTTGGGCATCGAAGGCGCAAACTTTGATGGGATTGGCGGGATCCCAATACGGAGCGACATTGACCCAACCTTCGAGACACGCGTCGTTACCGCTCGAATCTGGACCGATATTCGTGCACTTGGGCACGCCATTGGCATAACCCAATGAAGCATCACTCTGTGGTAGGTCTTGACAAACGTGATTTCCATTGCCGCCACGATACACTTTGCGTCGGCCGGCTGAATTGACGTGCCAAACCTTGGTAGTCGACCCCGACGTTTCCGCGGTAACTTCGCTCAACGTCATGTTGGTCGTCCGCAAGCTGACGGTTGCTGGATTCGTATGCAACAGCGATTCGTGGAATCGACGCATTTGCATACGAAATTCGTCGCTCGCGAGGTACGCATCCACGATGGAATCTGGAACTGCGTCGAGTCCGTCGACCGTTGCATATTCCTCGTATTCGGGCACGTGGCCGCGCAGCGTAATGGATAACCGGCGCAACTGTCGCTCGATGGGGACAGGCCGGTGGAGTAGACATGCATTGTCGTCGGCCGCTCGGGCTTCCGGCAATGCTGCCAGCGATGATATCGTCATCGCCAGGACAGACCATGCAAGGACGTGTTTTTCGAGATGGCTCATCGGTTTCTTCCGCTCGCCTCCCAGCGTAAAAGGATTTCAAAAGCTTCCGCAGGCATGGGTGCCGCGGATGCAGGGGGCATTTGTCCAAGGCTGATGCGCGAGACGATTTTCGCGGACATCGCCACTACGGTTTCGTAATCCTCGAGCTTGATGACCGGCGAATTCTGCGCGCCATTGAGGTGACACGAACCGCAATAGGCTCGAAATACCGGAACGACATCGGCGTCGAAAGTCAATGTCGACCCGAGTTTCAATCCTTCGAGCTTATTTCCAGCACCAATCCAGATGTTGCCAATATCGTCCGCTGTGGCCATCGGTATGGCCGTAGCGCCGGACAAACTTGGCGGCAAGGGCATGACGCCCGCAGGTTTTTTCCCTGGTTCAGCCAATACGATACCGGCAGACGTCATACCAAACATTCCCTTTTTCGGGTCGAATACAGCGGCATATGCAACCGCAGGCTCGGCAGTGTCCGAAAGCGTGTATTGCGTATAGCCGCCGTCAGCACCGCGCTCGAAGAGCCCTTTGTCCGCTGCCACATACACAGTGCCTTCAGCGCCATGAGCAATGCCGTGAATCGTTCCGAATGTATGTGGCACGAGCCCAGCTTCCTGCGTATCGATATTCAATTCGTAAAGGCGATCTCCGTATGCCGCAAATACGAGATGCTCGCTTGTGGCCACGAATGTAGGCGGTCCTGATTCATCTTCGACGGTCCACTTCGACAAACTACTTCCCGACAATTCGTACAGACCCGCAGTGGAAGCAAACCACAACCGTTCACCATTGGCTGAAGTCTCGGCGGCTACCGCCGAAATTCCCAATGCCGATAGTTCGGCGCTTGCGGGAGATACGAGTAGTTTGTCGCCGGAAGTGTGAAAAATTCCATTGTCGGCTGCAACGAGAACATTCGTGGATCGGCGGCCTATCGAATGGACGGCCCCGGTCGAATCCGCAACCGAGGGATCGTCACTCCAAACCGACATTTCCTCGAGCGTTCCAACGACCGCGCCGAGACCATAGACGGTCGACGGTGTGCCCACGAGCAATCGACTACCTTTGGCTCCCAACGCGGTGATTTCATCATTGACGTCAATCGAGACGCCGCCTGGATCATAAGCAGGAATCGTTGGCGCTCCATCGACCACGGCGAGCGGCAAATCACTTACGACGCCGTCGCTACAGCCACCTATCGCCACGACGGCGACGACCACGCTGACGAGATTCACGAATCGACGCATACACGCGATGATACGCGGAGCAGAAATCAAAATTCAAGAACAATTGTCGCCCCTTCAGACGTTCGGTATTCGTACGTTCAGTTACCCTCGCGCGATTTTCGAGGACTCTGGTCACACTTTTACCGTGTCGAGCGATGATGGGATATGCACCCAATCAGCCGCCTTGGTTTTGCGTCGAAGTCCGTTATGGTTCGAAGTTTATGGGCAGGTAGTATCGCGTTGGCGAGTGTCGCCTGCAGCAGCTCGACGCCCACCGCGCCGGGCGTTTCGACGGCGCCGGCTGCAAATATCGAGATTCAATTCACCGGGGCAACTCGGAAACTCGCAACGGTGCTCATTCCATCGGTGCCGCACGTGGTTCAAAAGCCAGATTTTTGCGGCGAAGCAGCTACAGAAATGTTTTTGCGCTCGAGAGGGATTTCATTCGATCAGGATGCCGTTTTTGGAGTAACGGGAATGGATCCGGCGCGGGGGATGGGGGCGACGACTCGCGAATTGAGCCAGGGGCTCAGCAATTTGGGTTTTGATGTCGGCCGCGTTTGGTATACGGCGAAATCGGCAACCGCGCAGCAGGACCTCGAGGTGCTTTTTCAAGAAATGCATCAAGACCTGGCGAGCGGGATTCCTTCCATCGTATGCACCCATTTCGATGAATCGCCAAACACCACCGAACATTTTCGCCTGGTGCTCGGATATGACCAGGCGACAGACGAGGTCATTTACAACGATCCAGCCTTGAATGCTGGCGGATATCTACGCATGTCGCGCCCAAGGTTTCTCAGATTGTGGCCGCTTGCTTATCGTTCGGACGAATGGACAGTAATTCGGATGCGTTTGGCGGGCCAACCTTCAATCCCCAAGGCCCCGACAAAAGATAGTTTTTCACCCGCCGATTATGCGCAGCACGTGCTGGCGCTCAAACCCATGCTCCTTCCTGAGCATACCGTGCTCATCGAGCCGCCGTTTGTCGTCGTTGGTGATGAATCGCCGCAAAAAGTAAGTGCGCATGCCGCGGGGACCGTGCGCTGGGCGGTGCAGCATTTGAAACAAGACTTTTTTACGAAAGACCCTCGCCGAATTCTAACGATTTGGCTCTTTGGCAGCAAAGCGTCTTATGATACCGCGGTTCGTCGCCATTTCCCGGATTCTCCCGACACGCCATTTGGGTTTTATTCGTCCGAGAAAAACGCTTTGGTCATGAACATTGCCACGGGCGGCGGAACTCTGGTGCATGAAATCGTGCACCCTTTCGTCGAGGCGAATGTTCCTGATTGCCCGGCGTGGATGAATGAAGGATTGGGGTCACTCTTCGAACAGGCAGCGGAGCGAAATGGGCACATCATCGGATTGACGAACTGGCGTTTGTCAGGGCTGCAAAGGGCAATTCATCGTGATGCCGTACCGAGTTTCCACACGCTCACGCATACGACGCGGAATCAATTCTACAACGAAGATCCCGGGACAAATTATTCGCAAAGCCGATACTTGATGTATTACCTCCAAGAGCAAGGATTGCTCGTCGATTTTTGGAAAACCTACATGCAGGATCGGACGAGCGATCCGTCGGGATACACGACGTTGACGAAAATTCTCGGAGAGAGGGACGTGGAAGCTTTCAAGAAGCGCTGGGAAGCCGAGGTGATGCGGCTGCGATTTCCCTAGTTTTGCCGTGGAGTACGTGGCTCGGCCGAAATTCTTCCCGCCGCTTGTCACAAAATCGAGCATAACGCCGATGAACAGACAGTGACGATGAACCCCATGAAAATCATTGCCTTTCTGGCTTCGCTGGCCCTCTTCATTGGTTCGGCAATCCCTTCTTCCTGGGCGGCTGAGCCGGCAACACCTGCACCCCTGGTCGTGCATGTGATCGTGCCGTTATGCTCGAATGCCCAAATCGATTGTGGAAGCCCTGCAGCAGGTTTGGCGGGAAATTTGCAGACAAACCTTTATTGGGGGGCGGTATTCGGGCATCGGCGCTTTTTCGACCGCAAGCGGAGCGAGTTCACGCGTATTGACGTCGCTCGGGGCAAGGGGCCACTTCTCGAAAGGGCCGTGTATCGGCGGATGATTGCAGCGCCCGGTGCGGCCGAGAAAAACATCGAGCAAATCGTGGTGCTCGATGCGTATCATGGGGACAATATCGATCAGGCTGTCGAGACGTTTTGGATTCGCGCCACGCGCGGAGGAATCATTCATTTTCGCGACGGAGATCGGGATCGAACGGAGCGAGTTACTGTCGTGGGATACGCTGGCCACAATCGATTGATGGACGGCCTACGGCTGTCGGAAGTTGTCCAGGGCAATGGGTCGCCCATTCCTTCGTTTGTCTTGGCGTGTGCATCCGAGCAATACTTTGGGCCGGCTTTACGGGCGGCAGGTTCGGAGACGCTCGTCATGACTCGGACGCTCATGGCGCCGGAGGGCTATGTTCTCGATGCGGTGGTGCGCGCGATTGGGGATCATGCCGAACGCGGACAAATTCGAACAGCAGCGGTGAGAGCTTATGCAAAATGGCAAAAGCTGTCCGACTCAGTTGCGGGGACGATATTCGCGAAATCGGAATGAGGTAATGGAGGGCGCGTTCGAATGATTTATGGTCGCGTGGCGAGCGATCGGACTTTTTTGACCAGGGCCTTCACGACGGCATCTTTTCCGGCAAGATCGGGATTTGGGGGCATTGCCGCGCTTTTACCAACGCCGAGTCCGCCAAGTTTGATGATATTTTCCAAATAAGTGTCATCGACTGAAGACTGCCAGTTCAAATCCTGGAGATTACGTGGTTTGGGGCTCAGGTTTGCCGCAGCGGCGCCATCGCCAGCTCCTTTGGCCCCATGGCATGCAGCGCAGCGTTGATTAAAGAGTGT
>DAOMZH010000410.1:0-9161 GCA_035437985.1 Polyangium sp. (in: bacteria)
GCGTCCATTTGCGCGTTGCCACGACTTTCGGCGCATTGAGGGACAACACGCTGCCCGGACGATCGTTCACCTCGACAACCAAATCACCATTTGTCGTCACAAACACACTGATGGCGCGGTTGTCAGGACGATCGCCGCATGCGAAAATCGTCGACTTTTCGGCGAGGTCGTCGAGACGCACCCAGGCTTGTAGGGTCATCCCACGGGCGAAAGATGCATTGATTTCGGGAAGCACGGCATGCGCATTTCCCGCCAATTGCAGCGCCGATTTTGAAAAGACCCCTTGATTACGTGTCGTCATCGTCTACCCTCGACCCATTTTTGTCGAAGCCGCAAAGCAGCGCGCATATCGCCTGCTCACAACCTTCGTACTGTCCGACTCAGTCCGAAGAACGTCCTGTACAGATATGCTGAACATGTGTCAATCCACGAACGGAAACACCATCTAAATTGATATTATAATTACAATCCAGGTCATCAAACTTCATTTGATCGTAAACGAGATGTGAGATGAATTGGGTTATGCCCTCGATTGACGACAATGCTCCTGCCTGCAATGGGCAAACGAGGTAGCCTGTCTGATTTCCCTCGACCTCAAAAACCCTCTGGCACATCCCGAAGAGATCGAATAGATAGCCGCCACCATGCTGAGCGAAACGCGCGAAAAAATCTTGGACCTCGAAAGGCGCTTTGAGGCGCTAAGGGGGCATCTTTGACGTCCCCAAACTCGACCGCCTGCTCAACGAACTGACGCAAAAAACCCTCGCGCCAGGCTTTTGGAACGATCAAACCAAGGCTCAAGCCACGTTGCGCAAACGCGCCGACGTCGAGCAAAAGCTCGAACTCGCGCAAAAACTCGGCCGCGAAATCTCCGACCTCAAAGAATACCTGGAGATGGCGGCCGCCGAAAATGATGATGCTGCTATCGCCGACTGCGACGGCCAAGCCGATGTCGTGGCCGTCCGGGTTCGTCGTGTCGAACTCGACCGCATGCTCTCGGGTCCCGCGGATCAATCGGGCGCCATCGCCAGCATTCATCCTGGAGCTGGTGGTACGGACGCGAAAGATTGGGCTCAGATGCTCCTCCGCATGTATCTGCGGTGGGCCGAGCGCAACGGCTACAAGACCGAGATGCTCGACTACCAGGATGGTGACGAAGCGGGAATCGATGCGGTTTCCTTCACGGTCAACGGACCTGCGGCGTACGGCTATTTGCGCAGCGAATCGGGCGTACATCGCCTCGTGCGCATGAGCCCTTTCAACGCGGATCATACACGACAAACCGCGTTCGCGGCGGTCGAAGTCACCCCCGACGTGGGTGACGACATCGATGTCCAGGTGAACGAAAAAGACATTGAAATCACGACGATGCGTGCCGGTGGTAAAGGCGGACAAAACGTCAACAAGGTCGAAACGGCCGTACGTTTGCGCTACTTGCCCGACCCCACGATCAACATCGTTTGTCGTGCCGAACGAAGCCAGCATCAGAACCGGGCGATGGCGATGAAGATGCTCAAGGCCAAATTGTACGAGCGTGAACTAGCTCGGCGTGACGCGGAAAATGCCGCGTATCAGGCCACGAAGAGCGCCATCAACTTCGGCAGTCAAATTCGCAATTACGTCCTGGCTCCCTACAGATTGGTCAAGGACGTACGCACAGGAACGGAAATGAGCAACGTCGACGCGGTGCTCGATGGAGATCTTTCGAGCTTCATCGAATCGTATTTGCTCGCGGCGGCGGGTGGCACGCTCAAAAAAGGCGGCCAAGTGGTGGCGGAGGACGACGCGTGAGCAAAGACAAACCGGCTGCTGGTTCTTCAGGACAACATCCCGAAGAAGTGCTGATCGCTGTGCGCAAAGAAAAAGCGACGAAAATCCGCACGCGCGGAGAAAATCCGTTCGCCAACGACATCACCTCGGGCGAACCGCTCGTCTCGCTCGCCGATGCCCGGGCAACCCAAGATCACGCGAAAAACGCGGCCGGAAGACACGAAGCCGACAAGGTCAAACCCGACGCCGTGCGCGTCGCCGGCCGTGTCCTCTTCATGCGGCAAATGGGCGGAATCACCTTCGTGCGCCTCCGCGATCGCACCGGCGAACTGCAGCTCTACTGCGACGAAAGTCAGCTCGGGACAAACTACGCGCGTTTGTCCGAGGAGATCGACCTCGGCGACTTCATCGAGGCTCACGGCACGATGATGGCCACGCAAAAAGGCGAGCTGTCGGTCCTGACGAACAGCTTTCGTTTGTTGACCAAGGCGTATCGGCCGCTGCCCACGAAAACCAGCTTCAAGGATGTCGAGTCGCGTTACCGCATGCGGTACGTCGATCTCGTGGCGAACCGCGAGGTCGCGAGTGTGTTTCGGGCGCGTACGTTCATCATTTCGGCTTTGCGTCGGTTCTTCGACGAACAAGGATTCCTCGAAGTGGAAACGCCGACGATGCATTCGATCATCGGCGGAGCTGCGGCAAAACCCTTCTCGACGCACCACAACGCGCTCGACATGAACCTGTTCATGCGCATCGCGCCCGAGCTGTACTTGAAGCGGCTCGTGGTAGGCGGGTTCGAGCGGGTGTACGAGATCGCGCGGTGTTATCGCAACGAAGGTTTGTCCACGCGGCACAACCCGGAATTCTCGATGCTCGAGTATTACCAGGCGTACGCGACGTACGTGACGTTGATGGATCAGACCGAAGCGATGCTTCGCGCGGTGGATCAAGCGCTCGCGGCGGTGATGCCCGAGGAACACAAGGCGTGGAGCGCGGCGCGATCGTGGACGTTCGAGCGGTTTGTCCGGGTGTCGATGGAGCAAGCAATCAAGCATGCGCTCGAAAGATCGGGGCTTCCGCCGGAGGTGGCGACGACGGTCGATGCAGACGATGCACCGATCAAGGTGTGGGCGAAGGCGGCCAAGGAAAAGAAGCGCGAGATTGACTGGGCGAACTTTCGTTCGGGGATGAAGAAATGCGATTCGGCGGGAGAACGCGTGTTTTGCGCGTACGAATACCTGGCCGAGCCGTACCTGACCGCAGATTACCGCAGTGAAGATGGGTCGAAGAGTTTGCCGGTGTTCGTCATCGATTATCCGTTCGAAGTTTCTCCGCTCGCGCGGAAGAAAGACGCGGATGGAACGTTGGTAGATCGGTTCGAACTGTTCGTTGATGGGCGGGAGCTTTGCAACGCCTTCAGCGAATTGAATGATCCGGAAGATCAGGACGCACGATTTCGAGCGCAGGTGGAAAAGAAAGCACGCGGAGCCGAGGAAACCATGGACTACGAT
This sequence comes from Polyangium sp. (in: bacteria), assembly GCA_035437985.1. Taxonomy (GTDB): domain Bacteria; phylum Myxococcota_A; class Polyangia; order Polyangiales; family Polyangiaceae; genus Polyangium. Next base: position 3,282 of record DAOMZH010000410.1, read on the forward strand.
GCGGATTACGTACGAGCACTCGAGTTCGGTATGCCTCCAACGGCGGGATTTGGAATGGGTGTGGATCGGCTGGCCATGCTCCTGACCGGTTCGACGTCGATTCGGGATGTGATTCTCTTTCCTCTACTTCGGCCCGAGGCGAGCGAGCATTGAACCAGCAAAGCATCCTTCTGGGCCTTCAAGTTTTTTCGCTCGTCGGGGCGATTTGGTTGATTACCGTGGGCATTGGGCGCCTGCGCAAGGTGCGCGACGTCCACATCGCGATTTTGGCCCTCGTGCAGCTCTGGCTCGTGGTTAATCTCGGCTGCATCCTCTCGGGCATTGCGTACTTGGTGTGGGAGAAATTCCGCAATTGGACCAGGAATCTCTGGCACGACATGACCTCGGGAAGTTTTGGTGACTTCTTCTTGGGTCTTATTTCGTTTATCGGAGCTGCGTGTGCGGTTGCGTTTGCGGTGCTGGCCCATTTTGCGGCGCGTATTTCGCAGCATGATCGCCTGACGCCATTCAAGTTGACGGACGAAATCATTGGAATTGCTACGCTCGTGACGGGCGTCGGTTTCCTTTTCGTCTTGCTCGCCGCCATTCTCCCGATTATTCTCGACGCTTTGGAACGCCGGAGTTTCGTGTCGTATGTCGCGGCTCGTCACGTTCGCGCGACCAAAAGCGGATTCTTGACCGTCATCAGTTTGCTCAGCATTGCGGGCGTCGGCGTGAGTTCGTGCGCGCTTTGCTCGGTGACCAGCGTCATGGGTGGGTTTGGCGCGGATTTGAAGCGCAAGATTTTGGGCAACAATGCCCATATCGTGGTCGATGCCGGTCGTCCCGATGGTTTTGGGGATTGGCAAGAAAAACTCGACAAAGTGCGGCTGACGATTGCCAGCCAACGAGGTGCAGCAACACCGGTCGTGGCGGGCGATGCAATGGGTTCGTCGGCGTCGAATACCGCCGGGGTCCTCGTGCGGGGTATCGACACGGAGACGATTACGACGGTCATCGACCTCAAGCAAAACATCGAAGTTGGTAAATTCGAGTTTTTGGACGATCCGGAGACGCTTGCCGATTTGCCTCCGGAAACGGTGATTGGTCGTGGGCCCGGTGGCGAGCCGTATTTGAAAGGACCGGACCCGCGGTTGGCGCCGGATTTGGATCCAGCAGTTCGAGCGGCATTACGTCGCGACGACATGAAGGTTTATCCGGGCGTCATCATTGGCAAGGAATTGGCCAAGAGCCTGCACGTGCTCATTGGTGATGAAATCACCTTGCTTTCGCCCATGGGCGAGCTTGGTCCGATGGGCGTCATGCCGCGTACGCGACGCTTCCGCGTGGCCGCGATTTTTTACAGTGGCATGTATGAATACGACGCGGCATTTGCGTACGTCAAACTCGATGTTGCCCAAGCGTTTTTCAGCATGGGGGAGAACATCAGCCAAATCGATATTCGGGTGCCGGATGCCGAACGTGTGGGGGACTTGACTCCAACGGTCAAAGCAGTTGCGGAACAATTCACGACGGCCAAGGGTCAACCACTTCGCGCGCGTGATTGGGTCGAAATGAACAAGAATTTGTTCAGCGCCCTGAAACTCGAAAAGATTGCCACCTTCATCATTCTCTCGATTGCGATTGCGGTCGCGAGTTTCTGCATCGTGTGCACGCTCCTCCTGATGGTGACGGAGAAGGGCAAAGAGATTGCCATTTTGAAGGCCCTTGGCGCGTCGGACGGCGCGATCATGCGCATCTTCATGCTCGAAGGCGTCGTCATTGGCGGCATTGGCACGGTGTTCGGTGTCGCCACGGCGCTGGCAGCTTGCACCGGCTTATCGTGGTTCGGCGTTCGACTCGACCCCGAAGTTTATTACATCGACCGTTTGCCGGTAAACGTCAACGGCTCGGATTACGCGACCGTCGCCGTTGCGGCGTTCATCATTTGCACTTTGGCCACCATCTATCCGGCTCGTGCGGCGTCCAAGTTGTCGCCTGTCGACGGGCTCCGTTACGAGTAAAAAACGTCATGCCCGAGCCTCTCGTCGTCATAGAAAAACTGCACAAATCATTCGTGCATCTCGGCCGCAAGCTCGATGTTTTGCGCGGCATCGATTTGGTGATCAACCAAGGCGAAATCGTCGCCATCGTCGGTCCTTCGGGCGCAGGCAAGAGCACGCTGCTTCATTGCATCGGAACGCTCGATTTGCCGACGAGTGGCACCCTGCGCTTGGGTCAAGAGGAGCTGGTGGGTTTGCCGGGCACGCGCCTTGCGCAGATTCGCAATCGCATGATTGGGTTCGTTTTTCAGTTCCACCATTTGCTCCCTGAATTTAATGCGTTGGAAAACGTGATGATGCCAGGCTTGATTCAAGGATTGAGCCGGCGCGAGATGGAGGGGCCAGCGACGAAACTGCTTGGCGAAGTGGGTCTCGAACATCGCGTCACGCATCGCCCGGGTGAGCTTTCGGGCGGCGAGCAACAACGGGTCGCGTTGGCGCGGGCTTTGGTGTTGTCTCCGAAATTGTTATTGGCGGACGAACCTACGGGTAACTTGGATTCGGCGACGTCGATTGCCATGCACGATTTGTTTTTCGAGATCAACCGCAAGCATGGAACGACGGTGGTTGTCGTGACGCACAACCCGACGTTTGCGGCGTCAATGCCGCGGATGGTGACGGTGATGGACGGCAAGGTCGAAAAGGACGAATGGCGCAAGGATCGTCCGGACATACGAAAAACCCACGCTGAGGCTGCGAAAGTGGACGAGAAGGACGCGGAAACAAAATCCGAAGAGGCCGGGGCGGCCGAGGCTACGTAGCAGCTTTTTCGCGGAGTTCGTCGATCCAAGCTTCGGCTTCGGCCATCGTCGCTACGAATTTATGCGGGAAATTCACAGACTCCGGTTTGATGAGTTTCGCGGCCCGAATAATCATTGCAGCAAGGGCCCGGACTGAAAAACTCGCGCCTACGATGACCAATCCTGCGAAGGGATAAGGCTTCTCGACTTTTGTCGTACGATTTCGCGCCTTTTCATCAATCCGCGTGAATTGGGACAGCTCATATGCCGCATAGAGCAAACCGCCAGTTTCTTCGGCGTGAACATGAATAAAATCGAGATATGCCTTGGCATCTTCCTCCAACATTGCGCCGCGCATTTTGAAGCGCAGCACATCGGGCGGAACGAACTCGAATTCGTGGGTACCTACGGTGACTTTCACCGCTTTGCGAGCACTCATATTCCGAGATCCGCGGCGATACGTTTGCTGGATTGTGGCGCATTGACGGGAGCCGTAAAGGGAAACGTCACGAATATGCCTTCGCGGTTGCTCGTTCGGGCGCCGTCTTGATATAAAAGCGCGAAAAAGCCAGGTTCGTCCAGACGACTGGTCGAGACGGACAATTCGCTGAAATCGCGCTTGAAGGGGGCGAAGTCGGTTCCTTTGCTGCCCACGAGTTTGCCCATCGTGTAGAGAATCGACGTCGCCGCTTTTCCTGGATCGCGGCCGAAAAACCACACGCCCACGTCACGCGTGGTCAGGTGCGCGCAATGCGCGTAGAGAGCGCCCCAATCCGCAGTGGTATCTTTGACGAGTTGCTCACTGATCGAAATGAATTCATGACGACGATCGATATCGAAAAAAGGTCGGGCATAACCATCACCGAACACGATCGTCGCTTCGCTGCGTTGTGCCGCGCCAGGGCCCTGGACGACTTCGACTTTTCCGTCGGTAATCGAACTGAATACGGATTTCTCGCCCCAATTGACTTGCCCCCCTTGGACCAATTTGGCAATGGAGGCATGCGACCCGATGGGTTCACCGTTTTGCCGCGACAACCACAATTCGACGGTCCATCCTTCGTTGGGCATGGATGTCCACGCACCTCCGCGCCACATCATGAGACGCACGGCATCGCATGCGCGCGCCAATCGGGCCTTGCGCTGCCCGGGTGTTTCGCTATTGGGATCCGGAGGTGGTGGAGGTGGCGGCTCTTTTCGGTTGAGCGCGACAATCGTCGCGATCACGCCAATGGCCAAAACGGCCGCTGCAGCAATTTTCACCCCAGGATTGGCGGCCAATTCCTTGAGCTTGTCGAGGGCTGTTTGGGCCCACGGAGGAAGCTGAAAAGACGATTCCGAAGCTTGGGCTGAGTCGTTGGAATCACCACCACGTTGAATATGCAAAAAACGCATGGCCAAGAGATTCGCTTTGCGTTGGCGAATGTTGACCGGGAGCATCGTCCACTGTTGCAAATCCGCAGCGGCATCGATCCAAATAGGTTTCGCATCCCGCGTCATGATCTCGAGGCCATTGTCTTTTTCGATAACGACAGCGCGAATGCCTCGTTGGGTCAGCGCGTCGGCCACCATGTCGGAAAGTGCCAAGTCCTCGAGCGATTGCGTCATGAGACGGGCGAGTGTAACAGCAGCGGGCAGGATGTGTACAGGGTAAAAGCCTCTATTCTTGCGACTCTCCGGTTCTGTGCCGAACAGACTCACATGTCCGTTCCGCGTGTTGCATGGTGGCGACTCGGTACGATTCTTGACCCGTCGACGACGAGCGTGGTAGGATCCGCGGTATGAGCGACGACCGAGCGTTCCAAAAGCAATTTTTCCGTGCCCTGACGGACGAACCGATTACGGATCCGAACGATGAGTGGTATGTCCGGCTGTACGACGATCCGGCGTTTGCACCGCTTGATCCTGTCGAACAACTCTGGAACGCGATTGACTATACGAGGGGCAGCAGTATACATTTGCTGTCGGGATATCGTGGTACGGGAAAAACGACGGAATTGTATCGTTTAGCTGCGAAGTTACCCAAAGACCAATACAAGGTCGTGCACGTGTTCATGGAAAACTATTTGAACATGGCAACGCCAGTGGATGTGAGTGATTTTTTGCTCGCGGTGGCCTGCGCGTTTGGTGAAGGACTGCACGCGCATCATTTGCTCGACCGCGATCCGCGCGAAGAAACGGGTTGGAGTTGGATTCGGAATTTCTTCAAGACGGCGGACATTCAAATTCCGGAATTATCGGTTGTTGGAATCAAGACGTACCTCAAATCGGAGTTATCGTTCCGTAACAAAATCCATGAGCGCATGGGGCAACATCTGGATACGTTGGTCGCGAGCGTTCGTGCGTTTGTCCAGGAATGCGCCCAAGCTCTACGAAAACGTTGGGGACAAGACACGGAATTCGTGCTTCTCGTGGGCTCGATCGAGCATTTGCATGGGACGTATTTGAACGGCAAGGAAGTGCAAGATTCGGTGAGCACGCTTTTTGGCATTCATGCTGAGAAGCTTGCCATTCCTTATTTGCATATCGTATATACGGTGCCGCCTTATTTGTCGGTGCTTTCGCCGGGTGCGGGGCAAGGATGCAACGCACAAGCGGTGCACGTATTCCCCGCAGTGAAAGTACACGAGCGCGACCGACAGTCGTTTAGCCCGGGAATTCGTGCGCTTCGACAACTCCTTAAAAAACGCGGTGATTGGCAACGTCTCTTCAAGACGAAGGAACAACTCGATTACGTCATTCGGATGTCGGGGGGTAACATACGCGGATTGTTCCGGATGGTGCGCCAAATTATTTTGGTGACGAAAACATTGCCCGTTTCGGATGAAACGATCGAGTTGGCTCTGAATCAGTTGCGGATGGAGTTTTTGCCAATAGCTAACGATGAGGCTCGGTGGCTAGCAGTGATTGCGAAAACTCATACGGCCAGTCTATGCGACTATGCGCAGGTATCTCAATTTGCCAACCTGATTCAGCGGCAGCTCATTCATTACCAGCTGGCCAATCCGATTTGGTACGATGTACACCCACTTGTGCGTGGTCAAATCCTCGCACCTCCAGACGAATGGAATTAGAAGTTGAGATCTGCGGATGCGAAT
>DAOMZH010000411.1:0-6925 GCA_035437985.1 Polyangium sp. (in: bacteria)
ATTCCTGGAAAACCGCAGACGATTTCGATGCATCCCAATTACTCCATGGATGTATCGGCCCTCGAAACCTTCGCCGTTTTATACGACCAACCCATTGATTTGGCAACTGCGCGGTCGCTGGTGTCTTTGACCGATACCAAGAAGGATCGCCCGATTTCCATTGTCGTCGCTCATCCAACCACGCCGACGTTTCAGGGGATCAAGGTCGATCCGCGGCTCGTCGTTTTGGTTCGTCCCGTATCCCCTATTGCCGGAGGATCGGACGTTCGCTTCGAAGCCAAAGATTTCCGCTCCAAAAACAGCCGCATGGTCGACGTGACGGTCGCCACCCCCTTGGCGCTCGATGAAATTTCCTGCGAATGGATATGGGACGAAGACAGTCGCGATCGACCTTGTTCGTTTAATCAAAACACCCTCTCCCTCGCTGGAAAAGAAGTTCGCGTTCGATTCAATCACCGCATTGCCACTCCCGACGCGAAACTCCGCAATCAAGTCCGCGCCACCCCAACTGTTCGCAACTTGACGGTCTATAATGAGAGCTGGGACAGCGAGTTGATCATTCGGGGTGATTTCGAGCCGTCGAAAACCTATTCGATTTCCATCGACGGCGTGAGCGACGGGTACGGCAGCCGTCTCGACAAACCCATTTCCTTCAAAGTCGACAAAGCCCCGCTGGCCGCGAGCGTGACAATGGCGGATGGCAATTTGTGGCTCGATCCCCAAACGACGAAAAAGTTCGCCATTACTTCGCGCAACGTGCTGGAAGCAACGCTTTTGGCTTGGCCAATTCCGGTCAATGATCGGGCCGCTGAAAACGCGGCTTTCAAGCACCTCCACGCCCATGAATTGCCCACTGAGACGGCACCTGTGCGCATTACCGTACCCGTCAAAGTGGACCGAGACAAACTCGTGACGACCCATGTCGACCTCTCGCGGCATCTGACTCCTGGACAAACTTACCTAGCGACCGTCCAGGCAACTGGTTTGGCATACGGATCCAATTTGGAAAAAATGCCGCGAGGCAGTGACGCCGCCAAAACCATCGTCGCCCTTTTACACGCCGGAGATGAGCGTTCACTCGCTGTACACACGCGCGCTACGCCCAATGGCACGATCGTACACGTCGCGCGTCTTGCGAGTGGCGTGCCCGTTGCCGGCGCGTCAGTGCGTTTGGCGGGCGATGAAAACTCGCAAGCTGTCACCACCGATCCGTTTGGCCTGGCGTTCCTTCCACTCGATTTGCGCGACACGGATCATCCATTGCTCGATATTCGAGCAGCAGACGCGGACATGCGTTTGCCCCTCAGCAATACCGCCGTCACCGATCGGCAAATGTTCCCCGATCTGGCGGGACATGAAGACCCGCTCTCGACCCTCGGGCGCGCATTCGTCCTGACAGACCGCGGCATTTATCGTCCAGGTTCGGCGGTTTTTGTAAAAGCAACGGTGCGAAAAGCGGATGGAGCGGCCTTGCGTCCGGTTCCCAATGCCCGGGTTCAAATGCGAGTTTTGGGACCGACGGAAGACGAGGTTTTCAAACAAACGTTGACGACGAACGATATGGGCAGTGTCTCGGCTACCGTGAATTTGGCCGCGGATGCCAAGGTCGGTCGCCATCGTATTCTCCTGGAAACAGTCGCGGAAAAACCCGAGGCGCTCGCGCAGTCGATGATTCAAGTGGCGGAATTCGAACCCCCCCGATTTGCAGTAGATGTTAATGCTCGTACGGACGAGAAAAACACACTGCGGGCCGACATTCGTGCCCGATATTTATTCGGTGCACCCATGGACAAAGCGAATGCATCGTGGACCGTCCGTCGTGACACAGCGTCGTTCCCTGATGGTCCGTTGACGGCAGCAGGTTTGTCTTTCCGCAGGACACCACGCTGGTATGATAACGATGAAAAACCTTGGTCACGGGCCGGCGAAGGCACTCTCGCGGCAGACGGATCGCTCGCGGTGGTGCAAGCGCTCGAGCTCGCGTCGAATCTTGGTCCGCAAAAGTTCACCATTGAAGCCGACGTGACAGATGCGTCGCATCGCCATATCGCCAATCGGGCCAATGTCGTGTTGCACCCTGCCAAACGTTATGCCGGTTTGAAAGTATCGGGATCATGGTTTGGCGTGGGCGACCAAATTCCCGTGGATTTAGGCGTCATCGATACCGAAGGACAAGCCCTCGACGGCATTCCCATCAATGCCAAACTCACACGCACGGAATGGACCAATGTGCGCCGACGTGGACCTGGAGGCTCGGTCGAATGGGAATGGACCGCGCAGCATGTCGAAGAAGGACGTTGTACAGCAACGAGCGCCAAACAACCCGTAAGATGCACGCTCGATATTCGCAAACCGGGCAGTTATGAGGTGACCGCGGAGATCGATGGACGAACAGGCGGGACATCATACCTCTGGGCTTACGGCAATGAAGGTGAAGCCGAACCTGCAGGCCCGGAAAAACCTCATGTCTTGGACCTCAACTCCGACAAACCGCGCTATTCTCCAGGGGAAACGGCCAAGATTCTCGTTCGCAATCCTTATCCTGAAGCGACGCTCATCACGACCGTGGAGCAAGGTGACGTTCTTTCCAAAGAAGCACGTCGCGTCAAGTCTGGCGTAACAATCGTCAATGTGCCTTTGGCCGCCGAACATGCACCGTGGATTCACGCCACAATGACGCTTTTGCCGATTGGCGCCAAAGGCCGCAACATCGCGGATTACAAGATCGGCGCCGTGCGCCTTCCGGTTTCTATGGCGGGTGCCCGCATCGAGACAATCGTCCGGAGTGACAAACGCGAATACGCTCCTGGTGAAGAAGCAGAAATCGGAATCGACGTAATGGACAGCGGCAAACCCGAGAGTGATTGCGAAGTAGCGCTGGCCGTCGTCGACGAGGGAGTTTTGCGATTGACGGATTTCCATCCGATCGACCCGGCAACGGCCTTGCGACCTGGACACGGATTGTCGTTCAGAATTCGAGATTCGCGGACCGACCTGGGAGACCTCTTCGGCCGCAGCCATGTCGCAGGCGACGGTGGCGGCGTGGCGCTTTCGACAATTACTGAAGCTCGGAAGAAGTTTGTCGAGACCGCCCTTTTCCGCCCCGACGTGCGGACGGACCAAAACGGACACGCGAGCGTGAAATTCAAGCTCCCCGACAATCTCACGGAATTCAGAATCATGGCTGTAGCTTTGGATCGCGAAGGCAAAGGGGCTCGGACAGAATCGAGCTTCACGGTGAAAAAGCCGGTGATGCTCGTACCCGTGGTGCCGCGATTTGCACGGGTAGGCGACAAATTCGAGGCTGCAGCCATGTTGCACAACGAAACATCGGCCACACTTGCGGCAACAGTTCGTCTCGGCTCACGATCGCAATCGGTCACGGTTGCGGCCCACGACAAAGCACGAGTTGGTTTTGCAATGGAACCATCGACCGCTGGAACCTTGCCGCTCGTGTTCACGGCCCAGGACGAATCGGGTAAAGCATTGGATGAGGTCGAAGCCAAGCTGGATGTCAACGAACCCGGAATCGAAGAGCACCCCCGAATCAGTGGGGCTTTCAGTCATAGCCGCGAGGTTTTGCTGGACGTACCTCAAAGCGTCATCGATCGTGGCGGCGCGATTTCGGTGAAAATCGGTCAACATTTGTGGCCCGAACTCGGCGCGCGACTCGAATACCTCCTCGGGTATCCCCATGGTTGCGTAGAACAAACCACGTCGAGCACGTTACCGCTGATTGCGGCGCGCACGATCTTGCCGCGTATTGGTTTGTCGTACCTCTCGCAAGCGGACCTCGATACGCGCATTCGTGCCGGCATCACGCGTCTCGCGACGATGCGCACGGACGACGGCGGTTTGGCCTATTGGCCAGGTGGCGATGATTCCAACGTTTATGGCACGGCGTATGCCATTCGCGCGGTCATTCTCGCCGAAAAGATCGGTATCCAAGCCCCGCCAGGGATGCTGGACGGAATGAAGCGCTTTCTCAAAGGTCGAATGCTGCATCGCGATACGCCACCGGAAGTATCGGCAGCCATTGCCGAAAGCTTGGCAGATGCCGGAAGTCTCGATCTCAGTGCGTCCGACGCGCTTTATGATCGGCATACCGAGCAAAGCATCTTCGGACTTTCCAGTCTCGCTTTGGCCTTGTCTTCGCTGCCTGGGCAAGACGATCGCGTGCAAAGTCTGCTCAATGAGATCGAAAAGGGATTCGACGCGGAAGGCGACCTCGTCAATACGCAACGATTGCATGACTTCTCGTACTTTGGTTCGCCGGATCGTTCGCGTGCGCAAGGCACGATTGCTTTGGCGCGATTGCGTCGGACATCTTCGGCGTTGCCCATTCTCCTTGGGCGCGCGGCACAAGCAATGGATAACTATACGACGCAAGCAACCGCATACTCGCTTCTGGCCCTGAGCACGCATTTGGAAACGACACCCACGACCAATGTGAATGTCCAAGCCAAACTCGATGGGGAATTGATGCCGCTGGCCAAGGATCTGGGTTTCGGAAGCAAAGAATTCACCATTCCGCTTTCCCGCGTGAAGGGCAAGAAGGTCAAATTGCTCTTGGAAACCGAGGGTGCGGAAGCTGTCGGTTATGCGATTGGTGCGACGTGGCAACGCACCATGACGGCCGCGGACTCGCCCAATGCAACGCGTGGGGAACATGGACCATCGATTTATCGCGTCATTAGCGATCCTCGCGGTGGTGCGGTGGACTTGAGCAAAATCAAAGCGGGTACCTTGCTCCGTGTCGCGCTTTATGCCCGATTGCCAGCTCTCGACGACGATCGACGTGGTTATGTCGCATTGACCGACCGGCTCCCGGCTGGATTCGAGCCTGTCCAACCGGATTTGGCCACGGTCGCCAGCGCTCCGGACCTCGAAAGTCACCATCCGTTCGCTGAATCTTTGCGGTGGAATTCATCGGAGGTCAATCACATTGACATGCACGACGATCGTGTGAGTATTTACTTCGATCGTCCGTGGGGTGATTCCGTGGCCGCGACATTCCTCGTGCGCGCCACGACTCCTGGAATATTTGCGTTGCCCGCAGCCGTTGGAGAACTGATGTATGAATCCGACGGGCTCGGTTACAGCGACGGCGGAGAGGTAACGATCCAATGATTGCCCCGCGCAAAAAGCAATGGCGCATCGCCGCCGCGATTCTCGGAACGTTGACGCTGGCCACGAGTGCGTTGACTTTGGTCGACCTCACACGAGCACGCGCTGGCGAGCCGTCCGAAGAACTCGAAAGGCAATGGCACGAAGGTCTGCGCATTGAAGATAGAAAAGGGAATCTTCTGCGCGAAATGGGTTCCGAGAACGAATTGCGGGGTCGACCGCTCCCACTGTCGGAAATGGGTGAACGGATCATTGCGGCGACATTGGTCAGTGAAGACAAACGGTTTTTCGAGCACGACGGCGTCGACGGAATGGCCATCGCCCGAGCCATTGGACAAAATGTGCAAGGAGGACGGCTCGTGAGCGGCGCGAGCACGATCACGCAGCAGCTCGTGAAATTGCTCGATGGCGAGGGAAAACCCGAGAAACGCACGTTGTGGAAAAAGCTCGTCGAGGCAGCTCGGGCCCAAAACCTCGAAAAGGTAACGGACAAACAGACGATTCTAGAGGCCTACATGAATCGGCTCGATTACGGTCATGGTTTGTCGGGACCAGAAGCTGCATCCCAAGGATATTTTGGGGTTGCCGCCAAAGACCTGAGCTTCGCCCAGGCAGCTTATTTGGCGGTTTTACCGCGCGCACCATCGGCTTTGGACCCTTATGCCCATCACGAGCGTGTGCTCTTGCGTCAACGGGCATTGCTCGAAGCGCTTCACGAAGCCACCGTCTTGACGGATGCCGACTTCAGTCGCGCCAAGGCCGAAACAATTACGGTGCGCAGGATCAATCGACCGTTTTACGCGCCACACTTCGTCAATGCAGTTGTGGCCGAAACTGTGGAGCCTGGGGACAAGGGGCACGGAGTCATCCGCTCGACACTCGATTTGGATCTGCAGCAGGACGTCGAAGGACTCGTGCGCACGCACCTCGCGTCGATGACGGAGTTTGGCGCAACAAACGCGGCGGTCGTCGTCGTGGACAATGCGACCGGAGAAATACTGTCGTGGATTGGGAGCGGATCATTTTGGGATGAATCGATTTCGGGTCAAGTGGATATGGTGCGCGCCAAACGCCAACCAGGATCGACTCTAAAACCATTCGTTTATGCGCTCGCATTTGCCGATGGGCATTCCGCTGCTGAGCCTTTGGCCGATGTGCCCACCTATTTCTCGCAAACAGGTGGCACATACGCGCCGGGTAATTTCGATGGCACATTCGAGGGGCCAATAAGCGCTCGCGAAGCATTGGCTGGAAGCCTGAACGTACCGGCCGTTCGTCTTGCCGCCGAAATTGGCGAAAATCGCCTTTTGGAGGCGCTTCTGCGATTGGGATTCTCGAGCCTCGATCAAAGCGCGAGTCATTATGGGCTGGCGCTTGCTCTCGGCGCTGGCGAAGTAACATTGCGCGAATTGTCGGGCGCATACGTGACGTTGGCACGTGGAGGCGACGCGATTCCCCTGCGATTACGCTTCGATGACGATTCCAAACCCACATCGGGGGAACGCATCATGGACCGATCCGTTGCCGCATTGGTGACGGAATCGTTGTCGGATCCTCTCGCCCGCGTGCGCGGCCTGCACGGGCGCGGACCATTCGATATCGGATTTCCAGTCGCAGTCAAAACAGGCACGAGCTCGGGGCACCGAGATACATGGTGTGCTGGATACACCCATGAAAGAACTGTGGCAGTTTGGCTTGGCAATACCAATGGCGCGCCTACGCAAAAATTGACCGGTGCCTCGGGTGCTGGACCTCTTTTTGCGGACGTCATGCGCCGGAGCATGAAGGATGTGCCCGC
>DAOMZH010000411.1:7025-9152 GCA_035437985.1 Polyangium sp. (in: bacteria)
GTGCTGGACCTCTTTTTGCGGACGTCATGCGCCGGAGCATGAAGGATGTGCCCGCGCGAGCACCACTTTGGGACGCCGAGGATTTGGAAATCGCCGAAGTTTGTCCATTGTCCGGAAAACGACCTGGTCCAGCCTGCGCAGATCATGCGGAACGGCATTTTATTCGGGGAAGCGTGCCTTCGGAATCGTGCACATTGCATGTGCATGCAACATCCCGACCCGTCGAACATAGCGGGGAGACGCCCTTTGTTTGTGATCCTGCAGGAAACAAGACCATTGTCGTTCTCCCCGAAATCTATGACGGATTTTTGGCGTCGCTGCCCCCGGGAGCTCCAGGACAAGATCCGCACGGATTGCCGTGGTTCTCGAAATCGACAGTACCGGGATGTGGAACGACCACAATCGAGGCACTACGTATTGATCGCCTCGCCGATGGTAGCGTATTCGTTTACGATCATGGCCAAAGTGAGCCGCAAATGATGACGCTCGAAGCATCACTCGTTGGCAGCATGCAAGCTCGTCATTCGGTTGATGAAGTCGAATTCGTCGTCGATGGGCAAGTCATTGGCCATTCTCGAGCCCCGTTTCGGGCCCAATATCGGTTAGCGCCGGGGAATCACGAATTGATTGTGCGCTCGACGAATGCGAGCGTCTCGGTGCAGCGCGCGACGGCTCGATTTTCCGTGCGTTAGTCGCTACCCGGCGATTGCCCTGAAAAACGTCCGCACTTTTTGCACGTGCGGTGTCACTGTGGGTACGGCGGTTCCTCGAGGATTTCGGGCGCACCGGGCCAACGAATGCCGACCTTTTGAAGCCTGTACTGAGCGTACAACAAACGTTCCGGCTTGGGCGTTGTGGGGCAGATGGTTGCGATTTCGTCGAGGGTGAACTCGGTTGGGCCTTTGAGGGCGCGGTCCGTCAATGCGTCGATGATCGCGTGGATCGGTACGGCGCTTGGTTGGTCCGCCCGGAACTCGACTCGGTCACTACATGCGAGCGGCAGGCGATCACCTCGGAGCAAGCCCCACGCGGCCAGCCGGTTGGCGCCGCACGCCAGCGGATCGTCGAAGAGGGTGCCTCCAACGCAATCACCGCAGAGCCAGAAGCCCACGCCCGCCAACTTCTCTCTAAACACAGCGTGAACCTCGCCCTTGAGATATACCTCCTCCCTCGTGTCGAGCATGTCGACGGCCATCAGAAACACGGGCTCGAGCTCGGCAGGAAGCCCCGGCACGGTCCCGCGCACATCGTCCGGGCCACCGGTCACCGTATCGATCGAGAGGCCAAGCTGAGCGATCGGGCCCCACCCACCCTCGTACGCGAGGCCGACGACGCCTGCCTCGGTCCACGCTACGACCGAGTCACCGTTATCATCAGTATTGAACAAGGCGCCCCGCTGGAGGTCACCCGCCCAATTTCCGCCGTCGCAGACCGCCAACCTATGACGCTCGAGCGGGTCCACCATCGCAAGGTGGGTTTCAACATAGGCGCGCAGCGCGGCGCGGACGATGGCATCACGGTCAAACGTGAGGCGTCCGAAGCGAGTCACCCGCGTAACCATGGGTTTCGGCTAGCCCATAGTGGTCGCGATGTCAATCTGCACGTGACAAACCTGCACGTGGAGGATCAGGGTAGGTACGACGGAGCTTGGTTGATTTGCAGGACTTCGGTTGCTGACAGGTAGTTGTTGTAGAGATGTTGATTGAGCCGTGCAGAAATGACCGCCGCGTTCTTCCAGGGGAATGTGGTTGTTAGACACCTTTTCTTTCGATAGGGGTCAAGTGCTCGTAAACGTTCAGCTTTACGCACGTTTTGAGGGGGTCTGGATCAGGGCGAATTTGCAAATCAGGACACATGAGGGACGCGAAGGGCGAGCGGGCGAGCGTCGTGGAAGGTCCGAGCGTGGTATATGCGCTGTGTAACATTGAAATCGGGCGCCTGACCAACCGACCGACGCACGCTAGCAACGGGCACGGATTAGTTGCCCGGTCGAGCACGACCTTGGTAGCCTGTTCGTGGCGCAGGGTCGCGCCGTTCGTAGGGAGAAACTTCATGCATAGAAAGCTCTTGGGCTGTTGCGCTTTTCTGCTTTTCGCCACGTTCGGCATGCTTTGGGGTGTTGCGCAA
>DAOMZH010000412.1:0-9138 GCA_035437985.1 Polyangium sp. (in: bacteria)
GACGCCCAACCCGCAGACGCAATCGCTTCGACGCCGAGTGTGTCCGAGTTGACCCTGACGTTGAGAATATGGGCCCGCGGCGAATCCTTTTTCATGCATATGTCGAGGTCCGCCTTTCGCGGAACGCAACGAACAAAGAATTTTTGCGGATCCCCAACAAACATGATTCCAGCCGCCTGATTGTGGCTCCTGCCATTCCACGGCTTCGTCGATAACGCACAAAGACCCTCAATCCCGTATTTACCCCCGCTTTCCTTCTTGTATACTTTTTGCCACGCGGCATTGACCTGGAAAAGGGCCTTGGACGGAGCTGACGTCGCAATGAGGTCTTTTCCAAAAAATCCGGTCTGCGAGCTCTTGACCCAAGGATCGAATACCGTGAGCACGACCTCGAATGCACCCATGACCTGATTTTCTTCGAGCCGTTGCAAGGTCCAGCGGGTCATTACGCCTTCGTACGCACGTTGCATGCGCCTTTCGAGCGGCAATAACTTGTCTGCCGTCACATATGCGCTCGATGTCGATTTCGGATCGTCGTAACTTCCGTCAGCACGCCTTTTGCCGCCATATTGCTGGTCGACATTTGCCGGACGACGTCCCACGGCGGCGAAGTATTCCGCTAACTCGCCCCTCTGTTTGGAAAAAGCCTTTGCGATCTTGTATCCTGCCTCGACGTCATCAGGCAACTTCGCAGGTTTCTGCTTCGCATCGGCCTCGAATTGGTCTGTCTTCTTCGTCGCCTCAGCCAACTTGCTCCCCGCTGTGGATCCCGAGGCTTCGCCACCGCCGCTCTCCGACCCGCCACTCTCCGGCGAACCACGCTCCGGCGAACCACGCTCCGGCGAACCACGCTCCGACCCGCCACTCTCCGACGAACCACTCTCCGCCTTCTTTTCAGCCTGGTATTCGTCCCAGGTTTTGCCATTGATTCGCACGAGCGAACACCCGACACATAGAATCGCAATCGCGATCTGAAGGCCGAAATTTCGTGCCGTAGTACCTTCAACCATCCCCGATGCCTTTTGCACACCACTCATGAAATCGCTCCGTCCTGGCTGCATACACTCAAAACTCTAGACAATACAGGAAGTTTCGCGGCGGTGTCAAGCAACCTTTCAGCGTCTTGTACGCGACGCGTCTTCGAAATGAGCGTTCACTCAGGGCATCGTACGAAATTGGCCGTTTGTTTGGATGAGGACCAAGGTGGAAGTCATTGTCTTTTCGCCAAATCCCGCGTGGAAATGCCCAGCGCCTTTTTGGCCGCATGACGTACCGCCGGATGATTGTCCCGTTGCGCAAGTCGCTCGAGACGCTCGTGCTCATTACCGGCAACTCGACCAACCGCCCGTGCGGCAGCTTTGCGAACCTGCCATTGCGAATGCCGAAGGGCTTCAACCAACGATTTTAATGCCTGTTTTTTGATGGACGGACCCATTTTGCCCAAACTCCGCGCCGCGCATTCAGCAACTTGCCACCTAGGATGTTCGAGGGCGCGAATAAGCGTCTCGATATGCGTAGGCAACGCCTCAGGCGTACAAGCGACGAGTTCGACCATAACGAGGGCAATACGATTCGAGGTGGGAATCACGAGCGTCTGCATCAAGGCCGGGGGAATGTCCCGGACAATCTCGGGATCGATACGCCGCCACGTTGTCAGAACTTCGCATTTCGCCGCGATTTGAATCGACCTTACATACGAAGCATCGCAACATTGCGGCACGCACGTTCCACTGAGCGGCATTTCCAGCACCGCGAAAAACAGAGGGCGAGCACTTTCGGCATCCCTTCGTTTCAACGTTGGACACAGAGAGCGCACGGCTCGAGCGGCTTTTTGAAAGAGCTCATGCCGTTCTGAATAGCCCGCAGTAGGCGCGGCGCGTAGCCAGGCGAGAATGGTTTCGACACGTGAAGGAGGCACGGATCGGTCATTGTACACCACGCGCAAACCTGGGGCACCTCGAAAATGCCCTTCAGATTTCGTTGTTTGACGTCAAAGCAGTTGTTCCGAGCACGCCTTCGAGATATGCTGCGAACATGCGACGAACAACATGGATGATGGGTTTCTTTCTCGTTTGCACGTCGTGTACGAATGCAAGCGTGAGCCAAGCCGAACCAGCGCGGACTTCGGCAAAGACGACAGCTTCGGCGACGAGTGCGGCGCAAGCGATGGAGCGCGGAGAAGCGGCGTTTCAAGCCCAAAAGTTCAATGACGCCATCTCGGCGTTCCAATCGGTGGTGAAATCCGAACCTAAAAACGGCCGAGCATGGGGACGGCTTGCGGCCTCGTTGCACGCGACAAACGATTTCACCAAGGCCGCGGACGCCTGGAAAAAGGCGGTCGAAATCAACAAGGCCCCCGGAGCCATGTACAATTTGGCCTGTTCCTTGGCGCGAGCAGGACACGCCGACGAGGCGATTCAATGGCTCGAAAAGTCAAGCGCCGCGGGTTTTGCCGGTGGTGCGGGCATGCGCAAAGATCCTGATTTGGCGAGTCTCTTGACGAATGCGAAGTTTTTGGCCATGGCCGACAAGGCCGAACGAGCAGCGGCTCCTTGTCTTTTTGGAGCCGAATACAAACAATTCGATTTTTGGGTGGGAGAATGGGATGTGTACACGCCGGCTGGGCAAAAGGCGGGAGAAAACATCGTCACCCAAGCATCCGATGGATGCCTCGTCATGGAGAATTGGACGGGAAGCCTCGGTGGGTCGGGAAAAAGCATGAATTTCTACGATCCAGTGCGTAAACAATGGCGACAAATCTGGGTAGGTAGCGGTGGAGGCATTTCTGAATTCGCCGGCGAATTCAAAGACGGGGCAATGCGTTTCGTGGGTGAGCCACAACCAGCTGCGGGAAACGCGCCCTTGCGCCGATTGACGTTTTTTCACGTCGGTCCCAATGAAGTGCGGCAGCTCGCGGAAAAGTCCACCGATGGCGGCAAGTCCTTCACGACGGATTACGACTTTACCTACAAGCGGCGAATACCGAAGTAATCGCAGCTAGCCGCGCTTTCCGAGCGGCGGATGGCTCATGAACAATACCGCGAGCGACACGAGCAAAAGCACGCTGTATTCGACTCCATTACGACCTCCACCCACGACAAACCATCCTTCGCGGGCGTGCACCATCATGATTCCGCCGGTCAATATGAACGCATAACCGGGCACCACGAAACGTACGAACTTGCCCGCCGCCAAGAACCCCGCCGCAATGACTTCGAATACCGTGATGGCCCAAGCGACACCAACGCCAAACGGAATTCCAGTCTCCGACAAATAAGCGCCAAATAACCACGCACCACCCGTTACACCCCGAAAAACCCCGTGAATGCCGAGCAGAATCGCGACAGTCACGCGCAGCAAAACGATAGAACGAGGAATGGATGGAGACGTACGGTCGGTCATGAGGCGTCAATGGTGACATGATGGGCGAACATTGCCAAGCGGAGATAAGAAAGACAAACAACTCCTCTCAAAGCCCTTGATCCAATCTCGCTACATTCGCTCGGGCGCACATGACCTCGAGTCGATACCTGCGCATGAAAATCAACCAAGCCCCAAAACGAATCGCATTTTTACGGCAGCAAAAGCACATTCACAATGTGTTTGTCCACTGAGTACGTATTGCGACATATTATTTGTGAGAGCAGTTGTAGATGCCTATCGAGGTGATACTCGTTGGTAAGATACATTTGGTAAAACGCCTAAAGTCTTGGGCGACGATCTTGCACCGATGGCCCCAAGACGATAAAGTCGGCCTCAACGGGCTGATAGCGGACCTGGATTCAAGGAGGGGTCTCGGCATGAACGAAGCGAGTGACGAAGGCCATATTGCACGATTGTCGGAATTGTTGAATGTAGTCATGGAGCTTGCCGCTGGTAATTTTAGTGCCCGGGCCGTTGTCTCCCATAAAGGTGACGAGCTCGACGCGCTCATTGCGGGAATCAACATGCTGGCCGAAGAAATCAATGCCAAATTCAGCGAAAATTCTCGGTTGATGGAGACGCTCGAACGCAACATGGCCACGATGGCGGCGCAACATCGGACGATTATGTCGTTGTCGACCCCGTCGCTCCAGGTATGGCACGGTATCGTTGTTTTACCATTGATCGGTATGCTCGACGCAGGGCGGGCACAAAATCTAAGCAATGATTTGCTCGAGCGCATCGTGAGCCACGGGGCCGAGGTGGTCATTGTCGACGTGACGGGTATTGCGGCTGTGGACACGACGACGGCGAAGCATCTGCTCGATACGTTTGCCGCAGTTCGTTTGCTTGGTGCGCGGTGCATTTTGACCGGATTGAGTGCAGCCAATGCGCGAAGTATGGTGGACCTGGACCTCGATATGCAAACGGTGACGGTTTGCGGCAGTTTGCACGACGGGCTCAAACGGGCATTTGGAATGACGGGAAAACGCGTTTACGAGCCAGCTTGAGAGAAAAACACAAGGTATTCAAAGGAGGTGGTTGATGGCTGCCGACAATGAGAAAGATATCGTGCACGCGGGGCAAGTACGGTTTTCGTATGACGAGAAGCGGCAAATCATCATCTGTTTTACCGCGGACAATGCCGAGCTGACCATGGCGGACGCGCATATCTGTACCGAAGTGATGAAGAAACTCACGGGGGGCATTCCGCGCCCCATGCTTGGCGATTTCACGAAAATGAAATCCCAAACGAAGGAATGCCGCGATTACTTTGCGAAGGATCCGAATCACCTCCAAACCTACAGCGCCATCGCCATCATGGTGAGCAGCCCCATCTCGCGGATGTTGGCCAATTTTTTCATGGGTCTCAACAAGCCAGCAAAGCCGACACGGCTCTTCGATGATCGCGAGAAAGCGATTGAATGGCTAGAGATGCAGGGGAAAACGACGGGTTGATTGGCGGGAGGTGGGCTCAGCCTTTGATGCCGTATTCGGCTTGCAGCAATTTGGCAATCGTGCCGAGCTGCATGTTCGACGTACCTTCGTAGATTTTGCCAATTTTCGCGTCCCGGTAATACTTCTCCGCCGGGTATTCCTTGGTAAAACCTACGCCGCCGAAAAACTCGACGCATTGCGAAGCTGCGCGCTCGGCCACTTCCGACGAGAAGAGTTTGGCCATGGCCGCTTCTTTCACGAACGGAAGGCCGGCATCCTTGAGGCGCGCGGCATTGTAGACCATCAGCCGCGCAGCTTCGATCTCCACGGCCGTACGCGCATATTGAAATTGCATGCCTTGGAAGCTCGATATTGATTGTCCAAATTGCTTGCGGTCGCCCATGTAGCGCATTGCGTGGTCAAACGCGCCTTGCGCCAAACCAATCATCTGCGCGCCAATGCCAATGCGCCCTTCATTGAGCGTCTCGATCGCGATCTTGTACCCTTTGCCCACTTCGCCAATCACGTTTTCTTCGGGCACTTCGCAATCTTCGAGCACGAGTTCGCAGGTGCTCGACGCCCGAATTCCGAGCTTGTTTTCCTTCTTGCCCACGGAAAAACCCGGAAACGACCGCTCGACCAAAAATGCCGTAATGCCCTTGTAACCCTTCGTGACGTCGACATTGGCAAATACCAAAAAGAGCGAGCTCTCGTTGGCATTGGTGATCCAGAGCTTGCGGCCATTCAAGACCCAGCGCCCGTCTTTTTGCACCGCGCGGGTTGCCAAGGCAAATGCATCGGAACCACTGCCCGCCTCGCTG
Source organism: Polyangium sp. (in: bacteria) (assembly GCA_035437985.1). Classification (GTDB taxonomy): domain Bacteria; phylum Myxococcota_A; class Polyangia; order Polyangiales; family Polyangiaceae; genus Polyangium. Next base: position 5,682 of record DAOMZH010000412.1, read on the forward strand.
AGCGCGTACGAGCCCACCCAGTCGCGACACATACGCGGGAGATATTTTTGTTTTTGCGCTTCATTCGCCCAGCGAAGCAATGCATTGGCGACGAGCGTGTTTTGCACGTCCACCAGCACGCTGATGCTCGGATCGACGACCGCCAATGCTTCGACCGCCAAAATCGCATTGAAGAAACTCGAACCGGCGCCGCCATACTCTTCGGGAACTTCGACGCCCATCAACCCGAGTTCGAAAAGCGGGGGCAAAAGATCAGGTTCGACCGCACCTTTCTCGTCCATCGACGAGACCAGAGGGGCCACGCGCTTTTTGGCATAATCGAGCACCGAGTCTCGAAAAAGGCGCTCTTCTTCCGACAAATGCGTGAGCGGGGGATGCGACACGTTCAGATCTCCTTGAAAGTCGAAACCGAGGATGGTCAGGCCCGGAGGATGAGCCCGGAAAGCAGGGTTTGTCAACCGGCCTGTGGGGTTTTTACTGCCACTGCCAAAGCACGCGAACCATCGTGCCATTGAGCCAGTGATTGGCCGGTTTGCCGTTGAGCAACACGTCCTTTTTCTCGTCCGTAATCGTCACTTCGAGGTTTTTCCCCGACACGAAGTCCGTCGTAATCTCGGCATCGGCAATCTTGAGCCAATCGCTGTCGGCACCGCCACCCGGAGTTTTTTCGATGACCCGAAATACCTCGGCCTTGTTGCCCTTGAGCGGTTGGGTTTGGCTCGTCGCAACCAGAGGCTCGACGAGGAGTTTCTTGCCCGCACGCAGCTTGATCTTTCCATGAATCTCCGCCTGATGAATCACGACCTCCGTCGTGTACTTGAGCTGCGTGGTGGGCGGAGGTGGCGGCGGCGGAGGTGGCGGCGGAGGTGGCGGCGGTGGCGGAGCCGTCATCGTTGGTTGAGGTGGCGGATTGGGCGGCGGCGTATCGCCATCACAGGCCACGAAAGACCACACGAATACACCCATCAAACCCCATGTGGCCACTGTCTTCATCATCGCGAATCGCATCGAAGCTCCTTCACATCACGCGCTCGAACCGCGAAGTCGAGCATGAAAAAATCATCAACTTGCATTCGTTGGAACCCAAACTACTTCACACGCCAGCCGCGATCCCCAAACGTTTGCGCAGGGCGCCGTAACGATCGCCCGTGGAGAAAACGATGAGATCGTCGAGAACATGCGCTGAATCCGGAACGTTCTCGAGTTTGAGCATGCGATCGGCAACGCCGATATCACCGGCCAACAAGAAGCCTGCGCGCGCCGTCGTCCGTTCGACTGCCGAAGCCCAACGTTGCAGGTTCGTCCGGCCACCCTCTTCGACGAACCGCAAGAAAGCGCCCCGAAGGCGATCGATTTGCACAGGCTCGAGCAGTGGTTCGATGGCTCGCGCAATCGGCTCGACTTGTCGCTTTTTCGTTTCGTGCAGCGGCAGGGACGGACTTCCTACGAGCAGCGCGGCGAGGAACACGTCCTCGAGATCGGGTACGTCGGGGACGAGTAATCGGACGAAATGATCTTCGCGGAACCAACCGAGGTGTTTGCCCGCGATAAACGCGAGTTCGACCGGGGAACGACCGGAAAGCGCGAGTTTGCCCACGCGCAGGGCTGGGGGCAAATTCGGCACGACTTCTGCGGCGCCCGCAAAATCCGGATCGGCATAAACAGCTGGCGAAGGCATGCCGAGAATCGTTGCAGCCCAACCAAAACAGCGCCCAACGGCGACGGTAGTGGTGCGTGGATCGAGACGTCGTTCGGCATTGAGCGTCGGGAGCGATTTGCTGCGCCGAAGAGCTGCAACTCGGCCAAGCAACACAGCAGGCGCAATGACGGCGAAGATTTCACCCGTGAGCAGTTCTTGGTCGGGATGATAGAGGGACTTTCGCCAAAGATCGCCCGTGAGCGAGGTGGACGGTCGAATCAAACCGTTTGTCGCGTACGAATCGTTTACGGAACGTTCGTCATCATTGGCGGCGCCGAGGAAAGAAAGAACGTGCGCGACGCGATAGGCCAAGTCGGTGTCGCTTTCGCGGTTTGCCGCTCGAAACAGCGCATGGAGCGTGTGAACATCGCGCGGATCGTGACGCAAACGCTTGTGAATCGTGGCGCTGTCTTCCGTTTCTTCGGCTGCGTGCGAGACAAACCCGGAGACATCGATTTCGACAGCCGCTTCGTTGCGCGCTTCTTCGACTTCATTTTCCAGCTCGATGATGCGGGCTTCGAGGTCTTTGACCCGTCTTTCGAGGGTCGCGATGTACGCATCGCGCTCGGCATCCGTGCCGCGAAGTGACGGTCGAATCTCGTCGCCTGGCGCGATTTCTTCCCGAACTCGAACCTTGTGGCGCGTTTCGTACGAGACGAGAAGCGCTTGTTCGAGGCGCCGCAAACGTTCAGGATCGAGGCCGAGCGCCGATGCTGCACGTTCGAGCTCGCTGCGTTCTTCCGCCGTGATCACTCCGTCTTCGAGCACCTCGGCGAAAAGCTGCTCGTAATAGGCTTCGTACTTATCAACTTGGACGTGACCAGACAGCTCGCCTGCCTCGAACGTCGCCGCATGCTCGAAGATCCGTTCCTCGCTCATCGAAAGCTCGTGCCTCTTGTTGGTGGTAAAAACTGGCGGCGCGAGACTAGCAAAAGGTGGAGGATGTTGGGGGAACAAATCTTCATGGCTCCGCGACCGCGTGGTGAGCAGTGGAATGACCATTTCGATGCTGGCTTCTTTGGCGACGCGCATTGTTCGTTGGGCAAATGAAGTTTGGCATGACGCACATACCAACAACGAGATCCACTACTTCGACAAACCAGTTCCCCGAACCGATCTTGATGTGGCCAATTGCGTCTTTCGCGCAAAACCATTCTAACAAATGTTTTTCTTGACCAGATTATCGTGAATGCTAGGGTCGGCCGGTGCAGTTCGTCCTAGCCGCACGTGTTATGTCGGAAACGAGTGAATTTTCTACTTTCCAGGTGGACCCAGGTGTGGTAGGCAGAGGTCATGACCATGATCGCTCCTGGCCTCGGTGTGGTTTCGTCGGGAAGTACCAAGAGACGCTCGGCTCGTTCAACGCGCGCAAGTCGTTCAAATCGCGCAAATCGTTCAGCGCAGGGGGAAACGGTCAAACAGGAGGTCGTTGGTCAGCCCTCTCAGCCCTCGTTGGTCGTGGACGATGTCGAGGATGTTGTCGATCAAGACGATCTGGTCGACGTGGACGACTATTTGATCCGTGTCGCCGATGTGCTCGAGGCGAAAAATGACCCAACGGAATATCCGTCATGGGAACCCATGAGTCGCGATTTCGTCGAGAGTATCGCGGCCGGAAAACTTCAGGCCGTCATTGCGCGTCATCAAGCATCGCGAGGGCATGTCTGCTTCACCGGTTCGGATAATTTTCTTTACTGGGAAAAGGGCAATAACGAGCTCTCGGTTTCTCCGGATATCTACGTTCTTCCGGGAATAGCG
>DAOMZH010000413.1:0-9128 GCA_035437985.1 Polyangium sp. (in: bacteria)
GGGCCCCGATTCCGAGGGTCAGCACTCCCAAAACGAGCCAATGCCAATGATATCGTCCGACAAACGCACGGCTCATGAGGCGTCGCTCCAATTCACAAATGAGCAGCCTACGCGCACCGCAGCGCCAAAGCAAGACAAACGAATCCTCCAAGGAGGCAATGACTTGTTCCAGCGTTCGCGCACCGCCGCCGACGCGACTCGAGGCCCGAATCTTTCTCCTAGCAGTCCCGAGACGAATACGGTAGATTGCGACCATGATTGTTCAATGTGGCCATTGTGGAGCGCCGCTAGACGTCCGGGAGGGTGTTTCGGTCCTGACGTGCAAGTACTGCGGCAAAGCGAATGAACGACAACGTTTGCGCACGATTTCTACACAAACGCCACCTGACTTTCGTCCACCACGGCAATGGGTTCCCCCACCGGAATTTCCCGCCTCGTCGAATGTGCCGCTCAGCTATCATCCCAATCGCGCGCCGCTCGTCATTGCGCTTTCCATCATTCCTGTCCTCATGGGGATCGGAATCGCAATTTTCGTCGGCGCAGCGGGACGAGGTACCAAACGCACAATTGGTGGTAGCGGCGGAAGCCTGCTTTCGTCGGGCGCCACCCCGGCAATGCTCGCCGCTGTCAATCTCAATCAAAATCCCACGGCGCTCGCCCAAGCTCTCGGTGGACGGCCATCCGAACGCAGCGTCCACGTCACCTTGTCCGATCCGCGTTTTGAATACGTATCTTTTTCTTGGGATGAAAAATACCCGGACCATCCAACGAATTTTTACTTGGCCGCACGCAAGGGCGTCCTGCCCGATGCGCGAATGCAACAAGTGCTCGCGACGCGTCTGCACGGCGGACTGGAAAACGGGAGCTGGAATTGGTTTGGCGGGTCCGGCCTGTACATGCAAAAAGATTCGGCGACTTTGAGTGGAAACGCGCAAGTGACCTTGCGTGGTGCGAGTGGCGAGAGCGAAAACCCAAGATGGAAAGACAAACTTGCCGCAGTTTGGAAAGTCGCGCTCGAAGCAGCGTTTGCCCTTCCCGTGACCTTTGCACAAAACGATGTCTTCGAATTGCTCGGTGCTGGACACCCATTGGCTAAATTGGCGTCAATCGAGGCAACGACGACGGTCGAAACGGCGCCAGCCACGATGAAACGCTTGTTTCCAGGTTCGTCCGTATCGACCTTCATCAGTTTGGACATCGATGTCTCGGTGGAGCATCCGCTGTTCAAACATGCCGACATGGCCTGGAAAAACGAAAAAGGCGGTCAGCTCCAAAGCGTGCATTTCCGCCCCAAACCCTCATGGGCTTCGAGGCGCGAAGCTTTCGTGGAATGTATCGGGGGCAAACTCGGAAAACCCGAAGTCCGCGAAGCGGATTATGTGAACAAGAAGCGCGACTATGAGTTCCGATCCAATCAAGTTCGCCTCTTGATTCCGGAAAGCATGGCCTACATCGTCGGTTACGGGAAAGGAGTCCTCGGACCGGATTACGTGAAGGTCATCGGGGCCGTGAACGACTGCAAGTAGCGCCATTGTCGAATTCGCAGCAATTAATGGCGCACCCGTTCCCCTGCGTAATGCATCGGAATCCCGCCTCGAGGTGCAATCGTTACGTTCCGACGCACGAGTCCGGGCATGATGTTCGATTCGAGCGTAAAGCAGTGGCTCCTCAGCAAGGTCCCCAAAACGATCCGCATCTCGTACGTCGCAAACGCCGCTCCCAAACAACGCCGGTGCCCCCCACCAAATGGTACAAACTCGAAGGGCGAGAATTTCCGCTCCAGAAACCGTTCGGGGCGAAAGACGTCTGGATCGGGATAAATCTCCGGATCGAAATGAACCGCCGCAACGGCCGCCGCAACGCCCGTGTCCGGAGGAATGTCCCAATTTCGCAAGCGGAATGGTTTGACCACGCGACGAGGGACCATCGGCAACACTGGCGTACGGCGTAATGTTTCGTCACAAACCGCTCCGAGATAGGGCAATTTCGCGAGAGCTTCGGGTGACGGAGCTGGGCCAAGCGCATCGATTTCGTCCAGCAAACGCCGCAAAATGGCGGGATGTTTGTGCAGCCAGAAAAATGCCCACGCCAAACCTATGGCCGTCGTTTCGTGCCCCGCGGCAATCATCGTCAAAAGTTCGTCCTGAAGCTCCATATCCGTCATCGGCTGGCCTTCTTCGTCCCGCGCCGCGAGCATCAACGCCATGATGTCCTCGTGCTCTCCCGTGCGCGTGCGACATTCCTCGATTTGCTCCTGCAATAACTCGCGCACCGTCCGCCGATGCTCGGTAAAGCGTCTCCATGCTGGAAACATGTCGTTGCGCGAACTGGACACGAATATGAAAATTGGACGAATCGAACTCATCAATTCATTGTTGAGTCGATGATACAGGGCAATTCGATCGGGGTCTTGCACGCCGAAAACAGCTCGCAAAATGATATCGAAGGTGATGCTCTGGGTCATATCTTGCATGACGAACCGTTCACCGGGTCGCAGTTTCGAGACCGCATTGATCGCGGTAGATTGCATGATTTGGCCATAAGCCCGCATTCGTTCCCCATGAAATGGCGGCATGAGCAGTTTGCGTTCCCGCTTGTGACGTGCCCCGTGAATGAGCAGCATCGAATTGGGTCCAACCAATGGCTCGAGGGGAATTGTCCCAAATGGTTCGAATGTATCCGGATCGGCCGTGAAGATTTCTTTGATACCCTCCGGATCAGCCGTGAGTACGAGGGGCCCAAACGTCGTGCGCAACGTAAACGTGCTGCCTACGTCCCGCGCCAGCTCGCGGAGCACGCCAATCTGCCCGCGCGCAAACTGGATCGTCTTGAAAACAGCAAAAGGACCTGTTGGCGGAAGCGTTTGCGTCGTCATGGGTGTCCTCGGAAAAACGGGAGCAGGTTAGGGGCGATTAGGCTCGCAGTCAAGCCTGTTTCTGCACCGGCAAGAAATCGCCAGAAATCTTCGTCTGAGGACGGCAGGAGGTCGGTATTGAATGGCTTAATGTTTGGCGGAGTGAAACGGATCGAAGAACGCGCCCAGCGTCACAAGGTCATGCAGGTCGCCGTTCCACCGGATTTGAGGCGCGCAAATTTCATGGTCGTGGCACCCGCACTATCAAACCAAGCCCACACGACGTCACCATTGAGATGCACGCGGAAAGGATCATCACGACGTCCCCATTTTGCCGTCGTAATCGTCAACGGGCCCTCCATGAATCCGCCCGTCGCATTGAGGCGACCAAGCGAATACGTACCGCCTGTTGGCGCGGACGTCCAGCCCACGACGTATTGCTCCGCCGTGTCTCCTGCGGGCTGCCACCGAGCAATCGACGAATTGGCTTCATTCATTCCGGTCGTATTCGTCAGCCAAACAATCGCGCCCACGGATTTGTCGTTCGCAATGCCGACAAACCCGATGTCCTGGTTCATCGTGGACTTGTTGTAGGAGCTTTGTCCCATCGTTGCCGCATTCTGATGGCCATTAAAGACGAGTTTCCACCCGGCAACACCCGGCGCCGCGCTGCCTAGCTCCGCCGCGACAGACCCATTGCAACCAGCGTCGAAATCGCGAACTTTCTTGTCGCTGTGATTGAGGTAGATGCCACCGATCGAATCGGTCGAGAAATTACCTCCGCTCGTGCCGGGATAACAATCGGTCACGCACACGGGCAGCGTCATTCCTGCAGCTGGGCTGAACCGCAAGAGTTCACTCATGCTATGCGAACATCCCCAATCCCAAGCTGTCGCAGCCGTACCACTTGCCGCATCCACGTTGATCAATTGGTCGCCCTCGTGGCCGTAAGCAAAATATCCTGGGTTCGTCCCGTGCACATGGTAATAAGCGCCGTATTTGCCATTGCCAAATTCCAGGCGGCTTTCACCAATGCCGAAATCCGTCGGACCAACGTTGCTATTGTCGAGGCCCGTCGAAAACATCTGATTTCCTGTTTTATCGTAACGCCGCACGATCATTTGATTCATCGCACTGTTGGCACCTTTGTAATCCCACAAAAGCGCGCCCCAATGCCCTTCGCCTTCGGTCGCCAAACCGCGCATGACGAAAGCACCCAAATCGTACGTCGTGACGAGTTGGTCATTCGCATCGAGGCGCGCCACGCGCGCCCTGGGCATGGAAGTCGACCCCGTCGTGTATCCAACCAAGGTTCCACAATCGGCATAGGGCACAGTATACACGGGTGCTACGCCCAGCGATTCCAAGCCCCAAATGCGCCAATTCCCGTCGCCCGCCATGACCCCCGCAGGCACCGTCACATCCACGGTCACAAGTCGTTGATCAAGCGGAGTCGTTTGGGGCGGATCGCAATCATTATCGTTCGCATACGTACACCCCATGGGACAACAACCATCCCCATTGCCACAGGCCGTAATTGGAGTATGGGTGCAGGCGATATCGCACGTGGCTGCACTTCCCATTTCCATGTCCATCGTGCAACCATTGTTGTCATTGCAGTTCGCCGGACAACTGGCCGGTGGATCGCACGTTTCATTCGCCTCCACGACGCTATTGCCGCACATCGGCGACATGCTTCCCGACGACGACGAATTGCCTCCAGATGACGAGGAATTCCCTCCCGACGACGAATTCCCGGACGACGAATTCCCCGATGACGACGTGTCGCCAGACCCTCCCATTCCGCCGAGATTGTCATTTTCAGGATCGCTGATGATTCCCGTGCAACCGCTCGACGTCGCGACCAGCGCGCCAAAAACAACCGTTCCCACCGCGATATTTCCTACAAGCATCCCTCGTTTGATTGCAAATCTCATGAAGCTACTCCTCCGCTCGAAGTCCTGCCAATACCATCTTCGCACTTCGACTACCCAAGCGTCTACTCTTTCGAGCAACAAGAAGGAGCATTCTCCAATCGGTAAGCCCGCTCCTCTTATTTCGGCGCGGCCAATCGCTTGCCGATATGCTCCGACAATCCACGAAGGCCCGTAACCTGATACGCCCAAAACGTCTCGACGGCCCGTCGTATGTCGCCTCCATCGTGATGTTTTTCGAGAATCGAAGCGAGCATGTGCCGAGTATTTTCAAAAATCCGCCGCATGACGAACTGCGCAGGTTTGTCTAGAACGATGCCAGGGTTTGTCGTTTCAAGGTGTTCGACCGTGAGGCGCACCAGGGTGCGAACGAATTGCTCACCAAAATGCGCATACACCGTGCCTTCTGCACGATCCAAAAGAATCACCACCGAAAGTCGATGCTCGATCCAAAATTGCAACATCTCCTCGCCGGAAGCATCACGCACATCGAGCGCCGTTGCCAATGCACGCACTCGGCGAGTCAGGAGAGTTTCGAATCGTTCGACGAGCTCGGTAGGAATCGCCGCATCGAAAAGTTCAGCCTTTCCGGGATAATATCGATAAAGGCTCGCCGTACCCAAACCAGCTTGCTGCGCAATGGCACCCATGGTCGCACCCACGTATCCATGCGCAGCAAACACCTCGAGCGCTGCACCAAGAATTCGCTCGCGAATTTCGCGTTTCAGTACCTGCGGCATCAGTCGAACAATACCGGAATCGAATGCCGCGGCCAATGATCTTTCCATGGCTTGGCCTGTTCGAGCTGGTAGGCCAAACCCAAGAGCAAAGCATCTGCGCCCGCAGCCGCCGAAAACAACGTGCCAAACGGCAATCCTCCTTTCGGAAAACAAAGCGGCACCGACATCGACGGACAACCAGCGATGTTATGTATCGGCGTGTATCCAACCGCCCGAGCCGTACGCCGGACGAGTTCCTCACGGGGCAAAACCGGCGACAAGTGCCCAATGCGCCAGGGTCCGGTCGCAAGCGTGGGCGTCACGAGCACATCGTAGGCGCGCGTGGCTTCGCGATACGCGCGGACCGCAATCGCAAATACTTCGCGCGCGTTGATCAGCGATTCTGGACCTCGCGATTGAAACATTTCGACGAGTTCCCACGTAAATGGTTCGAGTTCGTCCTGCTGAACTGGTTCACCGCGCATTCTATCGATTGTCTCGACAACCCCCGCGACCGCTGCTCCGGCAACGAGGAAAAACGCATCGCCCAACGCTGGACCATCGTAAACAGGAGGGGTTATAGGTTCGACGATATGGCCCAATGATTCGAGCAGCGCGAGCGCCTCTTGATGCGCCTCGAGAACTGCAGATTCGGGTTTTTCGCCCATGGCCGTTTGCGTCCACGTACCAATACGAAGTTTTCGATTGATGGGATCTCGTACCAATCCCACGGGTCGCGGATGGGCTGGATCCTCCGTCAACGACAAGAACGCCGCACTATCGCGCACCGATCGACTGACGCAATGGTCGCTCGTCATATCCATGAAATCGGAGCTTGCCAAAGCAGCTGGCAACGTGCGTCCTTTGCTCGGTTTGAATCCAAACAATCCGCATACCGACCCCGGAATACGAATTGACCCCCCTCCATCGTTGGCATGGGCAAACGGCACCAATCCTGCAGCGACGGCCGCGGCGCTTCCCCCAGACGAACCTGCCGCCGAATACGACAAGTCCCATGGATTCAAGGTCGCGCCTTCGAGAAGTGTTTCGGTACTGCCCAGCAATCCGAATTCACTGGTCGCGGTTTTACCAAGACATTGCAATCCCGCCTCGGCCAGTTTCGCGCTATAAGGCGTATGCTGTGGCGCTACATGACGCTTGAAAAGTCGCGACCCAATCGACCAACGCATTCCGGGCCAAGGCGACGCATCTTTCATCAAAAAGGGCACGCCTGACAGAAGCCCTGCGCGTCCGGACGAACGTTTTTCCTGATGCACCGTCACGACCGCGTGCAAGAGCGGATTTAATGCTTCAATGCGCCGAACGGCGGCATGTTGCAATTCTTCCGCCGTCAATTCGCCTCTTGCCAGCAGTTCGGCCTGGGCCACGCCATCAAGGCGGGCCAATGTCGCCCAGTTCGTCATAGGAGCCTCCAAGTTGAAACGCGAACGATATGTTCCCGTTTCAGGATGGAGTCAAGGGCATGCTGAAAAAAAGTGGTGAGGGTCTAGAATATAGGGGAGATGCGGGGCGAAGGTGCGAATCAGCCTCGTTTTCGAGGACTCTTGGGCCCAAGATGCGCGTCAAAACTCGTCTTGCTGCGTTGTCTTTGTAACTTCTTCGGTTTGAGCCACGTAGCCAGCGCGTCTGGGGACAGATCCAGGACCGCAGAGGCGAGTTTTTCCGGGCCTAGTCGCTTCAAGCGCCGGACGATTCGGGCGCGTTCTGCGACTCGCACTGAGCGCCCGAGCCGACGTTCAAGGAGGCACAGCAACAAAAGGAGGGCTTTTTCGAGACCTTTTTCGAGACCCTCTTGGAGTCCCTTTTTATGCCCCTGTCGAAGACCTTCCTGACGCCCTCGATCTTCCAGCTCGACGAAGAGTGGGTTGCGCGTTCGTATATTCAGCATCGATTCCAACCTTATCACTTCCGCAAGTTCGGGTCTATCCTTTTTTATCTCCGCCATCACCAACATCGCTGCTATCACCTCGACGAACTCTGCCTCATTTGTCTGCGCTTTCAAGATCTCGACAGTTCGTCGCACCCGCATTTCATCGGCATCCTTGGCGAGTGGGACGAACACGTACCAAAATACACTTCCCTTCGCCAAGAGTTCGTCCACGGTCTGTTGGTACACCGCTTCAATCCGAAATCGCACCCCGGAAAAGCGTTTTCCCACCGGAGATGTACGGTATTCCGCGAACTTAGGCCAAGGTTTCGTTCGTCCTGTAAGCACGACGATGATCGACTCGACGGCAATGCCCCGCCAAACTCTGCGCCTCCTTCGGGGGTGGCGACGTGCATCTTGGCGCGCCAACATCACCGACAGCAAATGGTATTCCGCCGTGCGCTCGAGCGCTCGCACATCCAGACGCATGAACCATTCAATATGCAAAATCCGCCGTTTGGAATCAGTAGTATCGATGTACAGCAATCGATCCAGACGACGCGACCGACCCGTCACTTGCGTCTCTGCCCACTCCAAACCTCGAATACGTTCACTACGACGCACCACGATGCGCGCCAACCCCTTAGAAAATCGCCTAGATACATGCCGAAGGCAAATGTCGGCGTCCGATTTGCCCTCTTGATCTAGCCCGTTCTCCTTTCGTTTTTCGACCATGGCTCCCTCGCGGACAAACGAATCCCTTGACGCGCACCCGAGTGGGCAGCGTTTACCCGTCTCAGGTCCATCGTCACGAGCGGGAGCGAAGTTGCGTAAAAACGACGTCGGCCATGATTTTTTTCGACTGGGTCCGGCAAGGTGATTGTTACGACCGAGCACGGCAAAAATTGCTTGGCTCAGACCCACGTTTCGAGCTATCGAACCGTCATGACCCCCATCGCCCCACGCCGCACCGCATTAATCGCTGGCGCCACCGGCCTCGTCGGAAAACATTGCCTCAACCGCCTACTCGCATCCGACACCTACGCACGCGTGTACGCCCTCGTCCGCCGACCTACGGGTCTTGTCAACGACAAACTCGAAGAAATCCGCGTCGACTTCGATAACCTCGATTCCACATCGCTCAATCCAGTCGACGACGTGTTCATTACACTCGGCACCACCATCAAAGTCGCCGGCTCCCAAGAGGCGTTTTACAAAGTCGATCACGATTACGTCGTTGCCTCCGCAAAACTCGGAAAACGATCCAACGCCTCGAGAATCGCCATCGTATCGAGCGTCGGAGCGGGCGGCCCCGCAGGCAATTTTTATTTGCGCGTAAAAACGGAAACGGAACGCGATATCCGCGCCCTCGGATATGAATGCGTCGATATATTTCGTCCCGGACTTCTCATCGGCGAGCGTCAGGAAAAACGTAGCGGCGAAGAACTCGGCATTGCTGCCGTAAAACTCATCAGCGGTCTCATGATTGGACCATTACGCCAATATCGCCCCATTACGGCCGAAAACGTCGCCGAGGCCATGTTCGCCGCCGTTCTCGATGGCCAACCGGGCGTACACATTCACACCTTCGAGGAAATGCAACGACGCGGGCGGTAATGATCTGGGTTTATTGGTTGATGCCTGATTTCACCGCGCCGAGGAATGCACCGCGTAGCAGCCGTTGAATTATCGTCGCGAGCGCCCGAAAGCTAGGGCGACGGAGCGAGGAATAC
>DAOMZH010000414.1:0-9125 GCA_035437985.1 Polyangium sp. (in: bacteria)
GCAAATACTGTTTCCGCATGGTCGTCCTCATGGATAGAGTTTTATCGCCGCGCATTCTGGACGATAACCACCTGGCTCCCCGAACAGCATGAGCGGTCCTGCGGCCCCCTGGTTGATCAGTGGATTGCGCGCGTAACATGTGGTATCGTAGGGTTTTGACCAATATCCCATATCGTCCGTCGGCGGTTCCATCGGCAACCAGGTGTTGAGATCAAAATAGCGAATCTGGCGGACCCATGCCACATGGCCATCTGGTGCATTGGGGAATTGCCCGCTACCCATTTCGGTGCGTACCCAGCCGAGTTCGGGGTGCGGATTGTAGACCTCAGCGTACACATGTGCTCGACATGCCCCCTGATTTAGCACTTTGAAAAGGCTTGCGGGGTACTTCCCGAGATATTCATAGTTGTAGGAAAACAACCAGTCACCGTTCGGAGCCATGATCATCAAGAGCGCATGTTCCTACTGTTCACCCCCAGGTGTTGAGATATGTGCGTCGTCCAAGGGCGCGCCCACGTCCGCTGGACGCAAGTCATAAGGCTCAAAATGGTCCTTCGTCATTCCGTAACTCCCGACTTTCACGCCACCGCTCTTTCGCCACCACTCGACGTTCAAGTCGAGTTTAGGAGGATACTGGTAATTGGCCCAGTCGACAGTGAGCATAATCCCAGCCATTTCAGTGTACGGGCCCGTTGCCGGACATACCACCGCCAATTCGACCACACTCATGGAGCCTTTCTCCACCCTGGGCGTGAAAGCGTTGATACGCGCGAATATGCCGCGATTTGCAGCTGGAATATCCAACCCTGCGTAAAGGCGGTCATCGCCGCTCGGAATCCCCGCCACCTGGTGATTGTCCAGCCAATCCACAATCGACGTTGCTCCCGTTTCCTCCATGATGTATTTCGAAAAGTCCGGTCGCACGAACACCGTACTGCCCGCTGGCCCCGATAATTCCGCATATCGCTGCACTTCAGTCAACCCCAACTGAATGCCATCGGCCGGCACATCCAGCAACAAAGTCGAGATCGATATCGAGCGGCGGAACCTCGATATAATCGTAAATCACGCCCGAATACCCCTGCACGGTTTTGACAATCGGCCGGCCCTTGTGGCGCCAACCGAAGCAGCGTTCGAGGGATTTGATGCGGCGCTTGCAGCCCGGACCACACAGCTGGCTACGCAATCGGGCGGCACCATCACAAAAGACGACGCGCTGCAGTTATTCCGCACGACGGTGCGTCAACGCGAGGGCCGGGTGCGCGATAAATTCGGCAAAAGCAGCAGTGCGTATGCCGAGTTTTTCCCCCAAGGGCTCAAGGAATACAACAGAGCGCGGCTTGGGCAAGTCCTGGGGTTGCTCGAACGATTGATCACGGCGGCGACCAAATACGAGGCGGACCTGGGTCCTGAGCTGCGCGAGGAGTTTACAGCATTAAAAACTGCGTATTCGAGCGCTCGGGAGGGCCAGGTGGACGTCAAGGGGGATCTTGCGCGGGCCCGAGCGGATGTAGCCCGAACGCGCACGGCGCTGGAATTGCAATTGGGCAAAAATATCCTGGCTATCGCGGCGCACCATCTGGGGAGCCCAGAGCGTGCGGCCGACTATTTCAACCAATCTTTGCTCGAAGACGCAACACGCACGGCTGACGACGTGCCGCCTGCAGCGCCGTGAGCGAGTCGGGAGCGGGCGTCCTGCAAGTCCGCGCGTAATGGGACACGATCGGTGTTTGTCCCGGAAAGTTCGAACAATTCAGACGCCGTTCCTACACATTTCCAGCTCAACCTGCCCGAGCAATGGATTGTTCGGCTTGGGCGAGCTTTTCGGCGACTTCGGCGGCCGTGGGACGTTTGCTGGGATCGGAGTCGAGGCAGCGTTCGAGCAAGGTGGCGATATCGGGATCCAATCCTTTGACCTTTCGGAGACCGGTGGGTCGCGGTAAGGTTTGTCCCTGCATACCGGCGAAAATGGGGGGCATATGAAATGCTTTTTTGCTCGTCAAAATTTCATACGCCATGACTCCGAAGCTAAAAACATCGGAATGGGCTTTCCATTGCTTCGTTCCGTGCGCGAGCTCGGGGCCCATGTATGTCGGTGTGCCAATCAAAACGCCAGCGCGGGTCACTTCTTGTGCTGGAGGCGGCACGCTACGTCGCGAAGGAGGAGCGGCATCGGGGTCGCGGAAGGCTGCAGACAGCCCGGACGAACTGCGCCGTGAAGGGGGAGGGACATCGGAAATACCAATGGCGGGCAAATTCGATATCGTCGGATGCGCGCGTCGCGAGGGCGGAGGCGTATCGTTGAAATCAAAGGACGCGAGAGTGGGAGCTGTCGAGGCGAAGCGTCGGGAAACAGGGGCGGATTCAATTTCTTTGGAAACAGGGGACAAACCCGAGAGCGTGGGGGAAGATCGTTTCGAGGTCGGAGGAAGATCAGGATCTCGGGGCGTAGCGGCAATGCCCGCGGGTGTGGGCATTGCGCGACGTGAATTCGGCGGTAGATCCGAATCTTTCGGGGATGTATCGATTCCCGACATCGTGGGCATGGACCTGCGCGATACCGGAGGAGCATCCATATCGCGACCGCGGTCGGACATGGGGGCTCCGTCTACGGCATCGCGGGTCAATGTCGAAATGCCGAAATCCACGAGTTTGACCGCGGGTGAGCCGTCAGGGCGGTCGTAGACCAATACATTT
Organism: Polyangium sp. (in: bacteria); assembly: GCA_035437985.1. Lineage (GTDB taxonomy): Bacteria > Myxococcota_A > Polyangia > Polyangiales > Polyangiaceae > Polyangium. Next base: position 2,698 of record DAOMZH010000414.1, read on the forward strand.
CCAGGTTTCAAATCGCGATGAATGACCCCTTGCGCGTGCACCGCCGCCAAACCTTGCGCCATTTGTCGCAAGACGGAAAGCGCCCACGGAACATCACGATAACGTGGTTTGTGCCGCTGCAATGGTTCGCCTTCGCATAACTCCATCACCAAATACAAAAGCCCATCGGGTGTGACGTCCACGTCGGCGATCGAGGCGAGGTTCGGATGATCCATCCGCGCTAAAATTTGCGCTTCTCGCACCATGCGCGTCATGGCCACTTTGTCTCGACGGCTCGTCAATACCTTCATTGCAAAACGACGCAAATCACGCAGCCGCTCGACTTCGTACACGACCCCCATTGCCCCTTGGCCCAAGTCCCCCAAAACTCGATATCGTTCGGCAATGACCGTTCCCGGCTCGAACGTCGGGCCTTCGTCTCCCACGAGCTCGTCATCGTCGTCCACGTAATCGTCGTCGTCCCGAATCGACGACAGCAAACTGGTCGTATGTTGTTGAATTTTGCGCCGGAGTTCCTCGTTCAACACCTCGACTTCGGCTTTTTTGGCTTCAATAGTCCGAATCTTGGCTTGCACGTCGCGGCGCATCGTATCGAGCGCCTTGGCCAAATCGGCAAATTGGCCATGCCCTTCGACCACGATGGGCGTTTCGATATCGCCCGCCGCCAAACGCGCAGCGGCCTCCAGCAATGCGGATTGCTTGCCAATCAATTTCTTCTGCAATGCACTGTCGAGCTCGGCGCGAATGGCTCGGGTCGTGACGATCGTAATCGACAATTTTTCTCCGAGCAGGTGTAGGATCGACCGGTCGCTTTCTTGCAATCCATCCGGAGTGCCATTTCCTTCGAGGTAAAGGACGCCCAAGAGTTCGTCCCGAACGACGAGCGGTTCCGCAATGACCGTGCTTTGCGTTTTTCCGACACGTTTTTGCATCACCGGGTCACGTCGTGCGCGCACCTGTTCGACGATTTCTGCATTGTACGTGAGTTTGTCCGCAGGGATTTCCTTTTCGCCAGGTTCCCGCGCCGTCACCAATTCGAGCTGGGCATCGGGGCCCGGAGTCATGACGAAAAGCATTGCTTTTTGCGCGGACACGAGACGCAACGTTTCGTCGAGACCGACGCGTGCATGTTGTCCTCGTTCGAGCACCTGAGCCGACGCCAGGCTCAATTCCAGAATACGCGAATACTTTTTGGCTCGTTCTTGGGCGACCATGAAGCGACGAGCGACGATGAGCCCTAGGGAAATCGTGAACACGAACATGCCAATGTGCCCGAGAGCCGGTTGCGCACGCGAGATCAACCCCAAAACCATCAAAACGTCATGCATGGCCGCGATGGCGAAGACGACAAACCCCACGCCGAAGATCCGGGCATCCGAATCCCCTCGGTAAACACCCAAAGCCGACCGCACACCGATGACGACCATAGTCAATAGCGTGAGCATCTGGAATGGCAATAGCGTATCGAGCGGCGCGACCAGACCCATCACGACGACCAATGCGGCAATGGCCAAAAATCCCGTGTGCGTCCATCGCGACAAACGCAATATACGATAGCGATCAGGACCGAACGTGTAATCGATATACATTGCCAACAATATCGGCACTACATACAAAGTACCGAGCTCGATGTGCAACCAAACCAGCGGTGCATCGAGCAACAATTGCCGAATGGGTGATGCCGATGGCAGATGAATGCCCAGGGCCAGCGTCAATAAACCGTAAAGCAAAAGGTTCTTTTCTTTACGATCCCAAAAATAGAGGCCCACGATGAAAATGCCGACCGCCAAGAGAATGACGCCCATTCCCAGCACGGGTAGGTCGGCACGTAGATTGGCCAAAGTAACTTCCGTACGCGGTCCGATTTGCGGCTGCCCGAAAGGTCCAATGTTGACCTGATCGGAATAGATGCGTAAGGCCAGGGTCTTGCCGGCAAAGTTCGGGCCGAGCGGGATGTCGTGCGGTCTGTCTCCAAGAAAACGGAGGGCGTTTGTCCCTTCGAAATCGCCGAACTTATAGACGCGCTGGCCATCGAGATAGGCCTCGAAAATTTGATCGACGCCGCGCAGATGCAGCACCGGCTCGTGCTCGACATGGCCCTCGACGCGCGTGCGCATCCACAAAAACCGTTCACGGCCTCGACCTTCGTATCCCGAAATGTCGCGTAGCGGGGACCATCCGTCGACAAACGTCGGCAAGGACCATACGTACGCTTCCTGCATTTGTGGCGAATCGCCCCAGCGGTACTCCCACGATCCTTTGTACTCATACAAAGTGCTGCGATGACCTAAATCTGCCGCGTGTGAAGGAACGTTCGTACCGAGCAGCAACAGAGCCGAGCTGCCGGCGACAAACCAACGCGAGAGCAAACGGAGACGCATCCGAGAGGGAATCCGGGATCGAAAAAGTTGGGGCGCGCGAGAATAGCAGAGCTGCGACAGACGAGAAGAGGATCGTTTGACCTGGCTAGATGGAGATGTCGAATGTTGAAAAGCCCGTCATCGCGGTGACTCGAGCTGAATTTTCTGAAAAATTAGGGCCCCGCATCGGCTCCCCCAGCACCACCGGTTCCGCCCGAGCCGCCGATTCCGCCCGAGCCACCCATTCCAGCAGTGCCGCCCATGCCTCCAAATCCGCCCGGGGCACTCGACGTAGAGGCAATGCCGTATGCACTGATTGCCGTGCTTCCGGACATCGAGACTCCGCCCATGCCTCCGTTGTTGCCTGTGCCTTCGCCACCAAATCCGCCTGTTGGGGGAAGCCCGTAGGCCGCCTCGGCCGTGCAGGCGATAACCGCCGTTGCAGCCAGGGTCAAACCCATCTTCATCGCTCCGGTTGTGCGAGGTAATGAGCCATCGCTGGCGCGCAACGTGGCTCCGCAACTCGGACAAACCGTCTCACTTGCAAATGCGTGACATGAACACGAGGGACAAGCGATGAGGCGCGTGCCAATTTTCATGAGGTGATTGTCGACGCGAGACACGTCGCCGTCAACTCGCTAGGCTGCGGGAGATGAATGATTTTGCGACGACCTCTTCCGAACCCGTACGGATGTTGGGTGCCGATGATGATCCGAGTCGGCCGCATCCGATTTATGTCGTCTGGGAAATCACGATGAAATGCGATCAGCCGTGTCAGCATTGCGGTTCGCGAGCTGGGCCGGCGCGGGTGAAAGAATTATCGACGGAAGAATCATTCGAGGTTGCGGAGAGTTTGGCGCGTCTCGGGACGCGGGAAGTGACGTTGATTGGGGGCGAGGCATATCTGCGGCCGGATGTCTACGACATCGTGCGCAAGCTGGTGAGCTTGGGTGTGCGCGTGACGATGCAGACGGGTGGGCGCGCATTCACGCCCGAGAGGGCGCGGGCATTCAAAGAAGCAGGTTTGTCGGGGCTCGGAGTTTCGATTGATGGTCCTGCGCATATCCATGACAAACTCAGGGGAAACATTGGCAGTCACGCGGCGGGAATGCAGGCCCTCGACAATGCACGCAACGTGGGATTGACGATATCGGCCAATTCTCAGATCAATCGCCTCAATTGGACGATGCTCCCGGAAATGGCGGCATCGTTACGAGCAAAAGGCATTGAAGCTTGGCAAGTGCAATTGACCGGACCTCTAGGTCGCGCGGCGGATCATCCGGAGTGGATTTTGGAACCGTATCGGGTGGTGGACGTCATCGAATCATTGGCGGCGATTCAGCGCGAAGCCGCCGAGGAATATTTCGCGGGCAAAGCGCCATACTTCAATATTTTCCCGAACAACAACATCGGGTATTTCGGGCCGTACGAACAGATGTTGCGCTCGCGGGTGGGTAATCCCGAGACCCATTTTCAAAGCTGCATGGCCGGTATTTTCAATATGGGCATCGAATCGGACGGAACGGTCAAAGGTTGTCCGACGTTGCCGACGGCTCCTTACAAGGGCGGCAATGTGCGCACCATGCGGCTCGAGGAGTTATGGGAACAGAGCGAGGTGATTCGATTTGCGCGAGACCGAACGACCGAGGAGCTCTGGGGATTTTGCAAGACGTGTTATTACGCGGATATTTGTCGAGCTGGTTGTTCGTGGATGGTGCACACGACGCTGGGCCGTCGAGGCAATAATCCGTTTTGTTACCATCGGGTGAAGGAATTGCAGAAACGGGGCATTCGCGAACGATTGGAACACAAGGAACGTGCGCCGAACCAGCCGTACGATCATGGTCTTTTCGAGCTTGTGGAAGAGCCGTGGTCGGCGGAAGCCGAGCAAATGCGGGACGAAAAAGTCGTCAGGTTGCCGATTGTCGGGTAGGGTTCACCTCGCCAAACTACTTCCCCGCTTTCCACCTCGCCACCAAATCCTTCACCGCCCCGTTCCACTCCGGAAAATCGAAAACAAATCCTTTTTCGAGCAGCCGGCCCGGGACCACCCGTCGGCTCTTCAAAACGAGCTCCGTGTCCGTACGCATGACCCACGCGCCAATTTCCAGCATCCACTTCATCGCGGGCAAACCAATCGGCATGCCCCACGCTTGGCGCATCGCGGCCATGAAATCATTGTAGGGCAATGGTCCCGGCGAGGCGATATTTACTGCGCCGGCAATCTCTTCGTGCTCCATCAAAAACTCGAGCGCGCGAATGAAGTCGCGATCGTGAATCCACGACACGAATTGTTTTCCCCCCGCAGCCGAACCGCTCAATCCAAAACGTACGAGCTTCGACATTACGTCGAAAATACCTTCGCGATCGGGACTCATGATCATGGACGCCCGCAAAGCGACTTTTCGTGTATTGGGCGTATTGGCCTCCGCGAGCGTCTTTTCCCAATTTGTGGCAATCTCGACGCTGTATCCCCAATATCCCGGCACATCCGGTTCGTTTCCTCCGATGATGCCCGTTGCTTCATCGTTTGGCGCGTCGAACCGATGGGCGTAAATCGTAGCAGTGCTCATTTGGAGCCACAGTTTTGGTGGCTTTGCGGCTTTCTCGATGGCCTGTCCGACGACCCGCGTCGAATCGACGCGGGAATCCATCATTTGGCGCAAGTTTTCCGGCGTATACCGACAATTCACGGTGCGGCCGGCCAAATTGATGATGACGTCCGCCCCGTCGATTTCACTCGCCCAGGCGCCAAGCGTTTTTCCATCCCACGAGACAGTTCGTCCTGATGGAACCCGATCTCCACGACACAAGACGACGATATCGTGACCTTGATTCGAAAAATGTCGCGCGAGGACCTGGCCGACTTGGCCGCTGCCTCCGGGAAGGACGATTTTCATGGGGGCGAGTATAAAGAAATTTGGCGTGAGGTGCTAGCGGAGAATCGATTGTGCGGGTCGGTGTTTCCGAGCGCCGAAATCAACCCATGAAAAACGCATTGAGCTTGTTGCCATCGAGGTCGCGGAAATAACCAGCATAGAATTGCGGCGCGCGGGCCCCAGGAGCTCCTTCGTCGGTGCCGCCCAATTCCAAAGCCAATTTGTGAATTTCATCCACCTTCTCGCGCGAATTGACGGCCAAAGCAATCATGACCCCATTGCCCACGGTCGCTTCTTTGCCATCATGTGGCGTCGCAATGGCAAAACCAGGGCGGCTAAAATCCGTACCCCACATTACGAACCGATCCATCACCATCAAACGTTTCGCACCAAGGACCTCGAAAAGCTTGTCGTAAAACGCTCCGGCCTTGGCCATGTCCTTCGTTCCCACCGTCGTGTAGCCAATCATCGTCGTATCTCCTGCAACGAGTTCTGTTTGCCCCACTTTATTCGAGGCGCGCGGAGCATACGCATTTCGGCGTGGACGGTCCAGCGTTTTTTATTTCGATGCGGTAGCCACCTACCGCGGTATTTCGACGCGAATCGAATCTTGACACGGAATTGCCACTGGTTGTCCTGCCGACAACCATTCTGGATAAGGGCCATCGCTGGTTTTGGCAATACGTACGAAATATCGACCGCAACGATTCTGCAGGCGCGTATTGGTTTTTCCGAGCTTGCGCCCGCTCACATACACCGTCGCCTCGTCAGGAAAAACCACCGTGAGATACCCCTGGCCATAAGGTAGAGGCGGAGCTGGCGTTTCCGAGGTCGTGGGCATCGTTGGTATTGCCGGGTTCGGGGCTGTCGTCGTGGCAATGGAGGGTTTGGCACTTGCAACGGGCGGAGCAATTTTCGCCGAAGCGGAAGCCGACGCCGTTGCGTTTGTCGAGGGCGAAGGTTTGTCGAAAAAAGAACTCACCAAGAGCGCCATACCAATGGCCACAAGACCAAAAACCACCGCCAAGACCACAACCGAAGGACGTTTTCGCTCATTTGCCGGGGGCACCGGTGGACGTGCAAAACCTCGCTTCAATTTTGGGGCAGCAACCGCGGGCGCAGGGCCAAACCGCACGGGTTTGGCCGTAGGCGGAGGCCCAATTGGCGGCGGGGCCAGGGGCGTATTTTC
>DAOMZH010000415.1:0-9114 GCA_035437985.1 Polyangium sp. (in: bacteria)
ATTTCGTTCCGGTCCCTTCGGCGCATATCGTTCCCGCTGCTACCGGCATCGTGTCGCATGTGCCGTTATTGCAATGCGGCAAGACGCAAACGCTTGACGTCATTGGACAATCGCCATCCACGGTGCACGGCATTCCCCCGCCGCTTCCCGCCATGCCGCCGCTACCAGCAGCGCCACCCGCACCGCCCTCGCCGGCTTGTCCGGACGAACTACTCGAGCTCGATTGCACCGAATTGCCTCCGGTGCCTCCAGAACCGCCTGTTTCCACAGGAATCATGCCCCGATCGACGCGAGCTGCGAGCTCACAACCAACGCTACTGGCAAGGATTGTCAAAGAGACGAAAGCGATTCCAGAAGTTATGCGCATGTTTTTCCCTCTCGGACATACGCATCTATCATGTCGACCGTCAGGACTGAATCGTTTTGATTTCGGACCCGAAAACTGGGACGTTTTCGGTGCTCGCCGCTCATTCAGCAGCCGCCGGCTCGGCAGCCGGCTTTTCACTTCCGATTCCCAGCTTCACCTTTGCGTTTTCGATCGCGAGATAAAATGCTGGGACCACGACCAACGACAAAAGCGTCGAGCTCACCACGCCTCCGATGACCGATATCGCCATCGGCGCGCGAAATTCGCTGCCATCTCCCCGGGACAACGCCGTCGGCAACATACCAAGAACCATCGCGGCGCTCGTCATCAAAATGGGCCGCAAACGCTCGGGACCAGCTTCGAGTATCGCTTGCAGTGGAGATTCACCATGCTCGCGCACCCGCACAATGGCCCGGTCCACAAGCAAAATGGCGTTTTTCGTCACCAAACCCATGAGCAAAATGATCCCAATCATCGCGCCCATCGCCATTGACGTATCCGCCAAGAAAAGCCCCACAATCGCACCCACGAGCGCCAGTGGCAACGTGAGCATGATCGTCAGCGGATGAATGAAGCTCTCGAATTGCGACGCCAGCACGAGATAAATGAAGATCACGGCCAGCAGCATTGCCGTTCCCATCGACGCGTTCGTGTCGGTCATCTGTTTGATTTGACCGTCATAAAACACCGTCGTACCCGCGGGTTTTTGCAATGCATCGATTTTCGGAAGCACTTCCTTCACGATGTCGCCCAAGGTTCGTCCGCGCGGCGTTGCCCAAATCGCAATCTGCCGCCGCCGATCCTCTCGCTCAATCACCTGCGGACCTTCGCCTTGGTCGAGACGCGCCACGTCCCCAAGGGCCACGGCACCTTTCGGTGACCACAACGTCAATCGCTCGACATCCGCCGGATTTGCCCGATCTTCCGGACGCATTCGAACCCGAATGGGAACTTCGTCTTTCCCCTGACGCAGCTTACTCGCCTCTTCTCCCTCGATCGCCGTGCGCAACGTCATCGCCAATTGCGCCACGCTAATGCCTTGATCCGCCGCCCGTTGCCGATCCACATGCACCCGCATCTCCGGGCGGCCCGGCGTGAACTTCACCTGGACATCCGTGATCCCGGGTGTGGCCTGTAAAACCCCACCAATCGAATTCGCCAGCAAACCAATGTCCTCGTACGTCTCGCCCCGCACCAAAATCATGATCGGCGCTTGCACCCCGGCTCCCTCGACGAACGCCGGATCAGTGATCACCACCGATGCTTCCGGAAGCGCGCGCGCCACTTCTCGCACCTGATCTTTGATTTGCGACAACGTGAGTGTCCGTTCGCTCTTCTTCGACGTGAGCACCCGCCACTGCACTTTGTTCACATCGCCCGTCGGACCAAGCGTCGCATACACCGTCTGAATTTCTTTGTTCTCCAACAATTTTCGTTCGGCTTCGTAAGAGCGTCGCGCCGTTTCATCCAATGACGTGGCCGCAGGAAACTCGACTTCCACCGACATTTGCCCGCGATCTTCGGGGTTCACGAAGTCCGAACCCATCAGACCCATGATCACGCCCGTACCAATCAGCGAACCAAACGCCAAGAGCCCCACCACGAGCTTGTGTCGCACGACCCACTCGAGCATCCCGCGATACGCATTATCCATCGAGGAAAACAGCCATTCGAAGGGCCGCTTGAGCCACGCGAATGGATCCCGCTCGTGATGCGCCAGGCTCTTCGAGAACCGCGACGACAACATCGGGTCGATCGTGAAGGCAACGAACAACGACACGAGCACCGCGCCTGAAACAGTCAATCCAAACTGCCGGAAAAACTGCCCCACGATGCCCGTCATGAACGCCACCGGAACGAACACCGCCACGATCGTCATCGTCGTCGCGAGCACGCTGAGCGCGATTTCTTTCGTTCCGTTCAGCGCCGCCTCCATCGGCGGTTCACCACGTTCCAAGTGTTTGAAGATGTTTTCACGCACGACGACAGCGTCGTCGATGAGCAAACCAATCGCCAATGACAAACCCAACAGGGTCATCATGTTCAGCGTGAATCCGAGCACGTACATCAGGAAAAACGTGGCCACGACGCTGGTCGGAAGAGCCACCGCACTGATGAGCGTCGAGCGCAAATCCAGCATGAAAATCAGGATGATGAAGATGGCCATCGCGCCGCCGTACCAGATCGCGATCTGCACTTCGTGCGCGTTTTCTTTGATGAACGTCGACTGATCCAAGATGAGCGACGTCTTCAAATCCCCAGGAAAAACCTTCTCGAGCTCGGCAAGTCGGGCGCGAACCGCATCTGCGATCTCCACCGTATTGCGCCCGCTTTGCTTGATGACCTCGAACGCCACTGCTTCTTCCGTATTCACGCGAATACGGGTCCGCATGTCCTCGAAGCCGTCTTGTACATCGGCGACATCGCGCAGACGCACCGACGAACCATCTTTCGACATGGCGACAACCACGTCACGCAAGGCATCGACCTCGCCAAGCTCGCCCACGGCCCGCACGCTGATTTCCTTCGTGCCGTCTTCGTATCGACCCGCAGGAACCGTCAGGTTTGCCGCTTTGATCGCGGCCACGATTTGCGCTGGTTGCACCCGCAGCGCGTCGATCCGCGCGCGATCGAGAAGCACTTTCACTTCCCGATTCGCACCTCCTCGAATGTTCACCGCCGCAACGCCATCCACTTGTTCGAGCGCTGGACGAATCACATCATCGGCGTAGTTGCGTATTTCGCTGAGCCCGCGTTTGCCGCGTAACGTGTAGATCAAAACCGGCGTCGCATCGGTGTCGAGGCGTGAAATCACCGGCTCTTGAATGTCGTTTGGCAGCTTGAATCGGGCCTGCGCGACCCTTTCCCGCACTTGTGTCGCCGCTTCTTGAACATCCACATCGAGCTTGAAAATGACCACCGTCGTCGACACGCCTTCGCGCGAAAACGACCGCACACGATCAATGCCGTTGAGCGAAATCACCACGTCCTCGATGGGTTTGGTGACTTGCGTCTCCATCTCGGCCGGACTCGCTCCCGGATAAATGATCGTCACGCTCACGACGGGGAAGGAAACGTTCGGAAAAAGGTCTGTTCCGAGCTTCCTGTAGCCAACGATGCCGAGCACCAAAAGCGCCACGGCCACCATCACCGTGAACACCGGGCGTTTAATCGCAATCGCGGAAATGTTCATGCCCAACCCTCGTACGTGAACCAAAGAATTTTGTCAGGAAAAACTTTATTTCGTTGCTGGCGTCAGGTCGATCGGATCGCCTTCTTTGATTTCGCTGCGCGGCCTCGCAAGGAGTTTGGCTGTCGAATCCAGCCCTTTGCGCACATAAATCACGCCGTTCTGACCTGGCGAATACGACACGCGCAAAAGGTGCGCTTTGCCGTCTTGCACCACCACCACTTCGTCTTGTGATCCCGGACGAATCGCCGATCCGGGCAGTTCGAGCACGTCCGACGCTTCTTGCGCGACGACATGTGCCCGGACGAACGAGCCCGCGAGCAGCCCCGATTCCGCTCCTGGATTGGGGATTTCCGCGATCAAAGGCACGCGACGAGTTTGGGGGTCCAACGAATTGAGCACCGCCGTGACTTTGCCCGTCACGCGCGATCCTTCGATCGTCACCTCGGAACCCACCGTCATGACGCGCGCGTCGCTTTCGGAGAGTGACGCCGATAGTTTGAGCACCGACGTATCTTCGAGGTGAAACAGAGGTTCGCCTGGACCAACGATCTTGCCAATGCCTGCGGGCGCACGCGTAACGAGCCCTGCAAATGGCGCGGTGAGCGTCGCGTTGCCCAGGGACACGGACACGAGTTTCACTTGGGCGCGGGCTTGTTCCAATTGAGCTGCGGCGAGCAATGCGCGCTGCGTCGCCGTCGTTTTTTCCGCTTCGGCGATCGCTTGCTGCTTGAACAACGAGTCGGTGCGTTTTTGCGCATCTTTGGCCATATCGAGCGAAATCTCGGCAACAGCCACACCTGTTTGGGCGACGCGCGCTTGGGCTGCAGCTTCTGCGGCATCCACGATGCCGAGCACTTGGCCCATCTTCACCTGATCGCCCGTTTTCGCTTTGATCGCCAAGAGCCGTCCGCCCATTTTGAAGCCTACGTCGGCTTGTTGAATGGGTTCGAGTGTGCCGGTGATGTCGACGCGCGGTTGCCATTTGGTTGCTTTGGGAACGACGATTTCGATTCCCGCCGCAGTGACCGTCGTTGTTTTCGCCTCTGCGGCCGCGCTGGCTGTGGTTTGTCGCGACGCTTCGAGTTCTTTTTGCTGCGCCAATTTGGCTTTGACGCGTACGCCGATGAGAGCTCCCACGGCGATGATGACGAGGACGGCGACAATGCCCCATCCATTGACTTTTCGTGTAGGTGCCGTTGTATTGGCCACGGTCGTCATTTGGTCTTCGTCCCTGTTTGCTGCTCGCGCGTTATCTTCGCTGCAGCTTGAAATTTGACCTTCTGGTCAACTATTGCCGTCACGTTCGGAGCGAACAATCCCCGCGTGATCAAGTCTTGAGCTTGTCGCGCCCAACTCTCGATGTTCGGCCGTTTCGCTTGTTTGATGAGCTCGCGAATGAGCCGTTCAAACGTTCCGGAAATGAGTCGAGCCACGATCGCTGGGTCGATGTCCTGGCGATAAAGCCCGCGCGCCATTGCATGCGCAAGCCATGCTTCGTGCCGCAGGACGATGCCCGCGGCAAACTCTTCGATCAGGTACGCATACGGAGAGCCCCCACCACCATCGAGGATCATCTTCATGATCCCGCGGTTTTGCCAACAAAACTCGAACAGCTCGACGCTCTCGTGCAGCCGCGTTTCCAGCATCGTCGGAACGTCTTCGGGCGACATGACCGATTCGTGATCGTGCGACTTGGCCGCCATCGCGAGCCTGGCCAACACGCTCTCGACGATCTGGCGAAAACAGTCTTCCTTGCTCTCGAAGTGCAGGTAAAACGCCCCTTTGGACACCCCCGCCCGCGTCGTGATTTCTTCGACTTTTGCGGCCGAAAGACCACGATCCGAGAACACCGCTTCCGCGGCTCGGAGCAAAACGATTCGGGTACGAGGATCAGCGACGCGAGGCATTATTGACCGGCGGGTCACTATGGGGACCTTAGTGAAGCTGGTCAAGGGGTGATGGAGGGGTTTTTAGGGGGGCGCCGGGGTGACGATTCCAATGCGGGTGAGGATCGATTGTCGGAGGTCCGCGAGAGGCAACGGGGCACCCGTCTGTTTTGCGTGCTCCCGTTGCCAATCCCCGACGGACTTGTAGAAGTCCAATCCGCTATTTTGACCATTCAAATAGGTGGCGATTGCTTTGAAGATTTCTTTGCCCGGAAACTCCTGTCGCCAAGTGCCTGACGTAAATTGTTTATTCACGATCCCATGCATTGCTGCCAGCTCCTGAGACACGGTGGTCGGATCGACAAGACTCGGACAATGCAGAGCGGTGTTTTTGAACCAAAGCGCATTGAGAACATATTGCTCTGCGGCCTGCTGAGATTGAATTGCGCTGAAATTCGGGTCCGCGGGATAACCTTCACGCGATTTCATTTTTGTTTCCGCAAGAAATCGAATACACGTCACCCACCAGATTCGTTTTTGCGCCTCATTCTCGATTCTATTTTCGACGTCAGCGCGGTCTCGATTGTGTATGTGACTCGAACATCCCATGAGGGCATCGACGTCCGATAACAGCAAATTGTCGAATTCACTGACGTGCAGACGGTACACGCGCTGATCCGTGGCCATTGATGACCACATATGACGATTGCTGGTCCCAAAATCCCTATCAACCAACCCGAAAACATGGGTATGGCCCGACACGTAGGCGTCTCGGGACACCGCCTCGACGCCATCGCGTCCCCTCGCCACGAGCACCTCAATCGCGGGCAGGGCACCAAACCAGATCCTATCGAGCCAACCTTTCGTTTCCGGATCTTCCACCCACAGAACCGCCCTGGCTCTCCTATAGAGCGAATCCAAGTCTCTTCTCATGTCGATTCCCCGCGCGGATCATCGGGCGGAAGCAATACGCGCTCGAACGTGTACACCTGGTCCCACGGCGGGTCTGCATGTGTTGCCAGAAAAAGCTGCGACTGCGGAACCACGGTTCGTAATGCAGCAAGAAGCGGCGCTTGCCATTCATAATGCAAATGCAGCTCTGGCTCGTCAATCAGTACGATACCCGGCATGCCATCATTCTCATTCGCCTCGAAATCCGACGTAATCAAGGTACCGGCAAGCGTCAGCCATTCCAATTCCCCCGACGAAAGCTGGTCGACGCTGCATATCCTCACCCATCCGGTACCTTCGTAGTGTCGCTCGAGTATCAAATCGAAACTTTTGCCGTCGCGACCAACGTCCATATTTAATCGGGTTCCATCCGCACCATGCAAAGCGGCCCATGCTGCATTCAGTTTTTCGAGCCAACCAATATCTTTTCCGGGTTCGCCCTTGCGGGAAATGGCGCTGCGGGTGCGTTCATCGATCGTGCGTTGTTTGATTTCCCAAAGGCGCCTCGCTTCACCATGCGCCGTTTCGTTCGGCAGTTGCCACATCGGCGGCACCGCTCCGCAAAGATAAGGCTGCCGCCACGATGAAAACCATTCCACGGGAATTTGGGCGAATAGCCGACGCAATTCATCTTCTCTGCTCACCGCGTCGTTGGATTTGCCCACGATGCGCAAAACCCACTTATCGGGACTACGCCTCACTTCGATATGACTCGGGCCATACTGGCCAAGTATCGTACCTTGAGCCTCGCCAATCTGAAGTTCGAGTCGAACCTCGCCATCTGCCGCCACGGCTTCCATGAACCATTGGTCTCGATTGCTTCCGCGCAATTCACGGTGAATCAGGTCGTCCCGCCCTAGCGCATAAAGTATCGCCTCGAAAAATGTCGATTTGCCCGAACCATTCGGGCCGGCAATCACCAGCGTATTCGGTGGTTCGTCTTTCCCCGGCACCTCGAACTTGAACTTCGTGAGGCCCTGAAAACGACGAAACCCGCGAATTTCGAGTTTTTGGATTTTGGCGCGGATCATTCTTCCTCCGGCAACAACGTAACGACCGGATGCGCTCGATCCTTCGGGCTTCCCGGATGACGAGAAAACCAAATCTCGCCTCCGATACTCGGTCGCCTAGAACCGAGCACACTGTCAAGATGAAAAAAAACACCGCCCTTGTCGTCACTGTGGGCCGATGCAAACCCCAGATAGTTCCCGTGATATTGCGTTACCGTCCCAATCTCGCGTTCTGCAATGGGGTAACATAGCCTGCCGCATAACCGCAGCAATTCCCGCGCGTCAGGACGTTTGTCCTGATCCGCCTGCAAACACGCCCGAACGATTCCGTAAATCTCCTGGTAGAGGCCGTCGTATTGCGGCTGTGCTTCTTTTGCGGCTGGCAGTGGAGGCACATTGCCCTTGAGAATCTCGGCCACGGCTTCCAGCTCATCACCAAAAGGCGTTTGGCCAGTCATCATATGAAACGTCAATGCACCCACGGCCCAAATGTCTGCACTTTTCGTGACGGTCTTACGTCGGCGAAGAATTTCCGGCGCCAAATACGGCAATGCCCCAATCAGCGTTCTCGATCCCGTAATCGTCAACATCCCTCCAGCCACGCCGCGATCGATTTCTCCCTCGGCCAAATTGGCCACCCCGAAATCGGTCACTTTGATTCCGGTAAGTTCCAGACCTCCCACCGCCATGATATTGCTCGGCTTCAAATCCCGATGCACCACCTCGACCTCGTGCATTACGCACAGGGCTCGCGCCAATGCATGCAGCACATAAGCCGACATATACGGATCGAAGCGTTTCACCCGTTTCAGGATTTTCCCCAAATCCTGACCCTCGACCCATTCTTCAATCAAATAAAGACTACCACCCTCTTCGACATAATCCAGCGTTCGTGTCGCATTGGCATGATTGATCCGGGCACTGAATCGAGCGCTGCGTTCGAAGCGCTTGTCGTTATCAGGTTTCGGCGTCTTGAGGGCAACGGGGCGTTCCAGCAAGGTATCCGTAGCTCGGTAGACATACTGCATACCTCCGGACTTGATGGGCTCAACCTCCTCCGTGCGATACCGTCCCCCAATGAGCGTCCCGCGAGGTAAATAAGACATCAGATCACCTCGGGATGCGATTGGTCGAAGGTGATCGAATACCGCTCCGTCCACGTTCTTGACGGATTACCGAGGACAATCACGCATGATTGTGGCAATTCATCTCCTGCTTTGAAGGCGCGATTGTTGATGCGCACCTCTCCGGCCACTTCAGCAACGAAGAATCGCGTTCCATCATATTCAATTTTCAGGGTCGCTTCGATGCTTGGCATCGGATGGACGAACGTTTGCGTACGTCTCGTGGCGCTCAACTCGCGGCTCTTGCTCCTCCAATACACGACTGCTCGATGGCGATCCTTCAGCACCAGTGCCTTCAGGCGATCCTTCATAGCGTTGACGTTCAGCGAACCACCGGCAAGCAATGCCTTCCAATGGTTCTGCCAGATCTCGTCGTCGATTTTGCGGGCCCCTCTGACCTCCAAATACGAAATGAAACGGTCTCGATCTGTTTCGGGATTATCGAGACCATCCTGAGCAAACTCCAGATTGCACAAGATGCCTCGCTCTAGCGTTCCTTCACGAAAACAACCATCGTCGATATTGCCATGTGCGAGTCCGTAATCGTGAAGCGCTGCCAGCCCTGAGCAGAACTCGTACATGC
>DAOMZH010000416.1:0-9108 GCA_035437985.1 Polyangium sp. (in: bacteria)
GCTGGCGCGGATTTGCGCCCTGGTGCCGGCGCCGTGGTTCAACATGATTCGGTTTTACGGGGTATTGGCACCGAATGCGAAGTTACGCGAGCAAGTTGTGGCGTCGGCCAAACCTTATGTGCCAGCGCCGGAAAACACGGAGCTCGAGCCATTGCAGTTGCCCTTGTTTGGCAAGAAATTCGACGAGCCGGAAGCGAATGTCAGCCATAAGCGTCGGAAACCTTGGGCGTGGCTATTGAAACATGTTTTTGCCATCGATGTCAATGTATGTCCGAAATGCGGTGGCCGAATGAAATGGCGCCAGGTTGCATTGACGCCATACGCCATAGGCGACGGCTTATCAAGGGCGGGGTTGTCGGCGCGAGGTCCACCGAAGCGGAAGAGGGCGCCTTTGGGGCAGCTCTCGTTGCCGTATCAGAAGATGCGTAGAGCGTGAATGAACGACCCATCTTGCGTGAGTTTGCGCTCGGGTTTGCTGGCGCCGATGCACACGTGTATCCGCAGGTCAAGAAAAATCGACGCGAGTCAGCCTCGACGATCCCCGAGCGAACGAGGACTGTGTGGATGCGTGCGAGTGCACAAATTCGTAGGATTGATGCAGGGCGGCGTAAACGCGTCAAGTGCAAAATTGGCGGGTTATTTGGACTAAGAGGGTGTTGACCAGGTTTTCACATCGGATCGCGAGAGCCCTGGGAGCGGTTTGATTTTGCGGCGTTTGCGGCGGGGACCCCGCTGTTTGAGCCCGCGGAGCGGGCGAGTTGGGGGGTCCGGGGGGTCCCGGGGCGGACAAACCCCGATTTCACTGGCAATCTCTGTTCAACACGCTCTCATTATTGGAATGCTTCGTTACAATTGTCTATGACCTGAGCAAATGATCCACGTACCAAACTAAGCTCCCACTGCCGAAAATTGACGTAGAAGCCATTTTTTTGTTGAATTTGCGTTCCCAATCGATTGTAGAATGTGTTTTGCGCAAGGATGAGATGGCTTTCGCAGTACAGGCAAAGGCGAACCCGCTCTGTACGTTGGAAGCTATGGGTAGCTACCGTTGTCGATTGACATTGTCACCCAGGTTTGGAGTTTTCATTGAGTTACTCGAAGTTTTTTCAGTTTCGAACGCTGTTGCCCGTTTTTGCGCTGCTCCTTTTCGCCGGGATAGGTTATTCATTACGGAGCGTCGCCATGGCGCTCGTCGTTGCTTTCGTCATCGCTTATCTGCTCAATCCGCCTGTTTATTACTTGTATGCGTTACGAGTTCCACGACGCGTGGGCGCATTCATCGTGCTTGGTGGCTTCATTGCCATGCTCGTCACGCTCGTTTTTGCAGTATTACCTGGTGTCACCCAAGAGATCCTCGAGGCCTCATCGAGGCTCCCCGATCAATTCGAAGCGTTCCGAAAAAATTCCGCGCAATGGATTCTGGAGCGTTTTCATCTGCGAATTCCGAATACCATCGACGACTTGACCGCGAAATTTGGTAATGAAATTCGCAACCTCGCTCCCAGTTCGTCCGACGTTGCCGGAGCTTTCAGCAGGGCGCTCGATTCGGCATGGGCGGCGCTGAGCTCGCTCATCGTCCCGATTTTTGCCTTTTACCTTTTGGCGGATTTCGATGGAATCGTTCGTTATGGTCGCAAACTCATTCCGCGTCGCATGTCGCAAGGCGTCGAAGGTTTGGTCATCGAAATCGACGGCGTAATCAGTCGTTACATTCGCGGGCAAGCCATTCGATCCCTCATGCTTGCGTTTCTTTATGCCGTCTGTTTGCGTCTCATTGGCACGAAACACGCCATTCCGCTCGGGGTAATGATTGGCATTTTAACGTTCATTCCGTATGTCGGCGTGTTGTTGGGTTCGTTGCTCGTCTTGTTCATGACGCTCCTCGATTGGCAGTCTTTGAATCATTTCGGGGCTGTCGTGGGCGTCATGGCGGTCATCTTTCTCGTCGATAGTCAACTCATCACGCCGGGGATCATTGGCACGAGCGCCCCATTGAAATCGCTCGAAGTGCTTTTGTCGATGATTGGTTCTGTATCTCTTTTCGGGCCGGTAGGTGTGGTGATTGCCGTTCCCTTGGGTGCCGTCATCAAGATTTTGCTGCGGCGAATTGCTGAATTTTATCGAACTTCGGCATTTTACCTGGGCATTGTCGAACCCGCGCCACAACCGGTGGTCGAAGCTCGGGCAGAAGTAGAACGTGTGGCACGTGTGGCAAACCCACCGCCACCGCCGCCGTCGCCGTCGTTGGCGAAACGAATCCTATCCAAATTACGTCTGGCACCGGCGAAAAATCAATCCGAATCCACGACGGACCCTTGAATGTAACTTCATCAT
Source organism: Polyangium sp. (in: bacteria) (assembly GCA_035437985.1). Lineage (GTDB taxonomy): Bacteria > Myxococcota_A > Polyangia > Polyangiales > Polyangiaceae > Polyangium. The sequence continues at coordinate 2,335 of DAOMZH010000416.1, forward strand.
CTCGGCGTGACCACGCGGTGGGCCAAAGATCCCCCCACCATTCTCGTATAAGTCAGGAAAGACAATTTTCAACAATTGCCGTTCGAGATTGTCGAGCGATTCACCGGCATCGGTCAGGAAAGCATCCAGCCCGAAGTCGAACCAAAGTGATTCTGCAGAAGCCCGAACGCTCGAACTGCCAATGAAGGCGACGCTTGTCAGCGCCTGACGTCAACAGGGTCGATACTGAAGGCCCAGAATCATTTTTACCTTGCCGTCGATGGAATCCTTCGTGATTTGCGCCGCGTGTGTCGAGGTACCGGCGAGCTGGACCTGAGGATTGATCGTCATGGGGACGACGCTACCGCAAGGCATCCATGTCATGGCATTCGTCGCAATGGTGGCTCGGCTCAGGTAGTCTTTGCTCGCCGGCCCAGCGAGAAGCACCGATGCAAATGCTTGTTTCGTTCCCCCCTGAAAATAGGTCGTGAAGCGGTGTGTCGCTGTTTTCTGCGCCGGTAGTTGCACGTAACCTTTGAAGTCGACCGTGGAAACGGCATAATTAAAGGTATTGGGAATTTTGAGGTTGATATTTAGTTGGCAATTCTTACGGCTTTCGGTGCTCGCCACGCCCGGGCCTGATGATGCGATATAGCTGTCGAAAATCAGCGTGAGGGATTTTCGATCAGTGGACAAGGACGACGCGACAGTGCCTTGTGGGCAACCGGTCCCGCCATAGCTAATGGACGTGATGGACACTTTGGAGGGATCCGGACTCGTCTGCGCGGATGCGGCGCGTGACCAGCCGATGACCACAAAACAACTCACGAAAAATGCAGGTAGAATTGAACGTGCCATGATTAGCTCTTTCTTGGTTTGGTCGAATGCTGTTTGTCTCGTCACGACGTGCAACCTTGCCGATGCGCACGCTGCACGATTGTTTATTCTGCATGCTGGTATCCGAAGAATCAAGTCTCCCGCGACGTACATCGACCTCGTGTTCGAGGTTGTCGAAGGCGCTGACGCTTGGAAGTGACGTGGACATCCGGATTTTGCCCGTCGTGTTTGGGCCGGCGGATGAGCGACACGGCGGTATGGCTGACGGAGCACGTGCTCCCGAGGGTGCAAATTCGGCAATGGGTGTGCAGGATGCCATGGGAATTACGCGTCCGAATCGGCTACGACCGGGAGTTGTGCGCCTTGGTCCTGGATACGTTTGTCCGGGAACTGATGCGCTCGTACCAGTGGCGGGCGAAACGACTTTGGCCGATGCGCAGGAGGCGGTGAACTTGGCGAAAAGCAATGCGGTCCGCGCGGATTTGGCATGGACGCTGGAGCGATCGCAAGTGCAGCAATGCAACGAGGACTTGGACAAACGCGTGCACGTGATTGAATCGTTGGTATCCCTTCAAGGATTCTCGACGCGTAACGCAGCACAAGCTTTATGATTGATGGGCGCCAGCGTCATCGCGTCCGCAGCACATCGAAAATGCTCGCATCCCGTTCCGTCACACCAAACTCGACCGTCAGGGTATTCAATCCAAGCGCTACCCGATGCAATCCCCGCAATGGCGTCATCTGTATTGAATTGCGCACCGAGAACCAAGTCACCATCTGCATTCCGCCACAAACGCGTCGATGACGTGCGCAATTGGCCCCATTTCTGACGCGCGCTCTCCCGATCCATCGTCCGCGCTTCCCCAGAGGCCAAGTCAATCCATACGAATTCGGACTCCGCCTGGCCATTCTGCACCAGCCGCAAGATTCCCGTCGAATCCCAAACGAATTCGCCAAGAGCCGTTGCGGCCTTGGGAGCCGGCAGCTTTTTGACGACTGCGAGCGAACGAGTCTCGAGGATGTAGATTCCGCCCTTCGTATCCGAGTTCGATTCGTTGACGATGACCGCCAATTGTTTTCCATCCAGCGAAGGCACAGCGCGCGAGACGCGACTTTGCGTATCCGAATACGCAAATCGAACAGTTATTTTTCCCGTTTTCGGGGTGATTTGTTGAATCCCATAATGCGGATCGGAAAGGACCCACCGATCATTTAATTCTTCAATGTATTGCGAGATATCCTTTTGCATCTCGGCATTGGATTTTGTCCACGCCCCATTCGTGGTTCCCACAAACAGCTGACGCTTTCCAGCCTCATCACGAAACGCTGCAAGCCGATCGGCATGACCTGCGAAGATTTGCCATTTCGCCTCTTGCAACTCCGAGTTTGCCCCGACCGTAGGCAGTTTGACCGGGGGCAATGGCGCGCCGGTCGATGCATCCCAACGGGCAAGCGTCCCGTCGACGCGGATCACACCAACCCAAGTTCCATCGGGATGCACCACCGGCTCAATGGGAATTTGCACTCCTTTGGCATTCTTGTAACTCGGCACCGGTTCTGTCGAAAGTTGCTGAACCGGGCGGCGCTTTTGCCAATCCCAAAGAAAGAGTCCGTCGCTCCGATGATGCACCAATCGTTTGTCGGGGAGCTGCACCCAAGACTGCGGCGCATCAACCTTCGCCGCTCCTTCTGGGGCCTTCAAGGGCGTAATCGACGACATGGTGAGAGGTGGGCAATCGATGAACGTAGCCCCGAGCGATTTCGCCAGCGTCTGCTTTTGCTTTTCATTCTCGACTGGGTGCAAACCAATCTTATCGCCCTGACGAGCCACTTCGACGCAATTGGCGACAAACGTCCCCACGGATTCCAGCGTCCGAGTATTGCGCGGATCGACGACCCAGCCTATCGGCGCACTGCTGCGGAAGCTATGCAATTGCAAATTGTAAAAACGCGCGAAGTCCGCCGACCAGAGAATCTTCCGCGCCTCCAAAGAATTGTTTTTCAAAGAAGGCACGACGTTTTGGCCGCTCGATGCGCCAGTCCGAATATCGAAACGCGTAATGGCCTCGCCGGAAAATAAACATTCACGTGGGGTGGCAAATGGCATCATCCCCGTCTTCGGTGCCGGAGCGCTCCACAACAACGTGCGGCTGTTTAAATCATACGCTCCGATGAGAGGTTCTCCGTCCTTCGAGGTGAGGGTCAAACATAAATATTCCAGCAAAGGATCCAGCGCGACGTTCAGACCGAGTCCTGGAATTCGCTCGACGTCGTGAACTTGTTGCGTCGCCGGGTTGGAAATGAGCACCTGTTCGCCCGAGGAGACGATTGCGCGGCGCGTTCCATCGGCAAGTTCGAGCGTCGAGGTCATCCCTGAAAACGCGCGTTGCCTGACAATGCGCGGAATGAACGGGGACCCGGGCGTAGGCATGGTGACGACTGTCGTTTGGTTGGTGGCGACAGGATTGCAAGCAAGAGCCCCTGAGGCGGCCAAGAGCAGGATCGTCGAGCGGGAGAACATAAACATGGATGGTAAAGAAAAACTTGCCTCATGTCTAGAAAGCTGCAGCTGCAAGGTGAGCAGAGGCTTGTAAACATGGGCGCGCTCGACGGACTTCGGTGCAACGCACGGACGTGGACCCCGCCGCGAGGCCGAGGTGGGGCTACTTGATGGCCCAAGAACTGCGCGTGCGGAGCGAGCGCGACGCTGCGACTCGAGGACTAAGCGCCGTGCCGTCGCGCATGAGCACGACCACGACGAAGCACCAATTTTCTTGTTCCGACAACCAACTTGGGTGACGATTGGCGCCCGCACGAATCCCGCATATTGACGGGTTTCAATCTTCAACGTCAGACGACTCGAATTCAAGAAAGGACTGCTTCATGTCATTTGGGTATTCACTGCTGATGGTCCGAGGTCCACATGATGAAAACGCATTCAACAAGCGCTTCAGACCCACGAAGGCACAAGAAACAGACTGGTTGATCTGCGAGTTCACACGAGGTGCCTTCCCCGACGGAATCTTCGAGGGCGAAGAACTCGTCTGTGCAAACGTCGTCGAACTCGCCTCGGAAGTCGTTTATATTGGTGGTGAGAGTTCACAAGATCAGTTTCATTATGAGCACGTCATCGACTCGGAAGTCGTTCGCAAGCTCGTCTATTCGAGCGACGGATGCGAAACGACATGGATATCTGTCGAGGGCACAGAAGAACCCTGGGAAGCCGGTATATTCTTCTCCGAACACTCAATGCAACGTGTGCTCGATATTTATGACGACGACCGGAAGGCAAAACTCGAACCCGAACTGAAATCTGCGTGGGCTGAGCATCGTTATGGCCTTGAAAAGACGTGGCCCTCATGTGATGCCACGGTCGGATTCGTCGTGGCCAAGTCATTCGGCATCGACATCGAAAAACTCTGATCGCAATCAGCCATTCGAGGGCTTTCGGTGCGAAATGTTTGTCCGAAATGCGTCACGAACTCTTGACTCAAGAGACTAGGGCGGCACGATAGCAACAACCATGTCGTCATTCCCTCTGTTGAAATGCGGGCCAGCCCCAAAATCGAGCAATGGCGTAGACACCATACCGCTATTGTCATTGACGAGCGAGCCGCCGACCATCAATGCGTCGGATTGCACCGACATCGCCGTCAACCGAAATGGCGCAAATCCCGCAGACGTTAGAACACGCCGGGCAGCCAACGATTTGCCCGACGTGGGATCGAGTTCGTACAGATAAACTTGACTACCCGTGAGAGCCTCGTTATGAAACATGCCCGCTACGAATAGACGACCATCTGGCGCAAACTCGATCTTGTTCACGAGACCCTCGTCGAGAAACCGACTCCACATATGGGATCCGTCGGGCGCGAGTTTGGCCACGAAACCGGCAAACCCTTTTGACGTGGTTTCGAGTGAACCTCCGCCCAGATCCAACGGCGGCATACCTTCGCCCCCGAAATAAACATTGCCATCGTCGTCGAAAATCGCTGCATTCGCCCATTGCTCCTCATATCCACAATAGGCGTTCGTCCAAAGCGGGGCATCCATGATTCCCGGAAGTTTTACGACATATGGGCTCATGGATTCAGTGCACGGATGCGGACCATCACCAAAATCAATTTCATTCGTAAATTGGCCAGCAACGACGAGACTGTCTGCTGGGCCGAACGATATGGAGTTTACAGTGTCGACGCTGCCTGGGACCTTTCGCGCATGAATAGGCGTGCCGTCGACATCGAATTCGGCTAGAACCGTACACCAATCGGCACCACACGAAATCGGGGTACCTGTAAAATCCACCGTTTGATTATTGAGCATAAGCGCGAGAAATACGTGACCATCGCGGCGAACTCGGGTCTGACATGGCCCAAAATTAGATTCGCCAACACCAAAGTGCTGCAAATAAAGCACCTCGCCATTCGCGTCGAGTTTCATCAAGGCGAGTGTCGTAGGTTGGACGGTCATATCAACGTCGCCATCGAGCAGCATGGGTGAATCCGTGCGAATTGTTACGACAATCGAGGCTGGGTCTCCTTCACCAAAAGTCGCGGCGATATTCGTTATTCCATCCGCAATGAAATGACGAACCCAAGACAATTCCCCTTTTTTGTTGAATTTCCCAAGATGCCAATCGGCTGACCCTACTGCCGTGACGGTACTCGTCCCAAAATCCATTGTTTGTTCACCATGTATCCAGACAAGCACATTGCCCGAAGCGTCCATGTCGAACCCTCCGTAATCGGTAGCTCCCGATTGCGACGAAAATTGCAAACTCCACGGCAAAGACTCTTGCATTGGTGGGGGCGGAGGCAGAGGCACTGGCGGCGTTTCATTATCATACGGCGCCGTACAACTCGTGAGCAAAAGAGAGCCCAAGAGACAAACACGTCCACAAATCTCGTGCGATCTACTCATGACCTTACGCCTCCATATTCATTCGAGAAACTTCGTAATGGAACGCCATGGTAAGTATCTTGACGTTTTCTTGTTGCAAGGGGAAAGTGATCCCAAGACACTTTTTTCTTCGAGCGTAGGCAAGTGCTCGTAAATTTTGATCTTTTAGCGTGTTTCAAGTGGCCAGGACCGAGGGGCTTTTGTGGAACAAGATACACGAACGACGCGAGGGTGCCCGTCGTCAAATCGACCCGCTCGTTTCGCGGCTGCTATCTCTCCTGGACTCGGCGGGGGCCACCTTGTAGAGTCGGCGTATGTCATCTCCCAACAGCTCAGGACCATTCGGTTCACGAGATGCCCTTCGGCGAATGGTTGCTGGTCACGAAGCGGCTGCAAAGGCTGCGCGTCGTGTCGATGCAACCGACCTACCGTCACCGGAAGCGGCCTTTGACGCGGCGGCGGAGCTATGGGACCTGTGTGCAGACCTCCTGGCGCAGCCACGCGATCTCGTTCGGCAGAAGGACGATGAACTTGCCCGTCGAGCTTGGGTGCGACTGCATGCCGCATATGGTCGATGAGCAAGCCGCGGACGAAATCAAAGGCAACGCCACGCCGTAAAAAGGCCGCATTGCCAACGGTCGCAGAACGGCTTGCTTCCGCATTGCGCGACTTCGCGGCTGCACTCGATGCTACCACCCGACCAAGCATGATCATCGGTGGCATTGCGGCCATCGCCCGCGGCGTTCCGAGATTGACTCGCGATATCGACGGCACGATTGCCGGCGAAGGAACGGATTTGACGAAACTTCTCGTCATATTCAGTCAGCACGGGATCGTACCGAGGATTGACGACGCCGTATCATTTGCAATGGCGAATCATGTATTGCTCTTGCGGCACTCGCCAACGGGCACAGATATCGACTTGAGCCTTGCTTGGCTTTCGTTCGAACTCGATGCCATTCGAGCTTCGGAAACGGTGTCATTGCATGGCATTCGCTTGCGTCTGCCGCAACCGGAGGACCTCGTCATTTACAAGCTCGTTGCCTGGCGTCCCCAAGA
>DAOMZH010000417.1:0-9101 GCA_035437985.1 Polyangium sp. (in: bacteria)
GATGAGCCGACCATGGACGACGAACATGCGGGGACGAGCAGCATCGCGACCATGAAGAATGCGTGGCGAACGAGGGCGAGGTTCATCAGGGTTTGTAAGGCAAAACGGAATGTTCTTTGCCGTCGTACCGAAGTAAGACTTGTTTGCCATCCATCCGCGTGGCCACGAGGGCCGGTCGTTTCCAGCAGCGCACGAGCGCCGCCAGCGTTTCGCGCGCATAATCGGCGCGCAGGTCCATGCCGGCGTGGTGATGTTCGAGCAGCAATTCCCCTCGATTGTCGTGATTGGCGTCGATCACGCGGATATATGGATCCCCAAAGTTCGTCAAGGCAAAAAGTAGTTTTTCTTTGACCTCACGAAATGAACGACTTTCAATTTCGAGGCGATCATTGCGGCCCGAATAACCAAATGTATAGAGCTTCTGGTCCCGGACGAACTCTGGCGTGAGGAATTCGTCGATGAACGTCACGTCATTGTAAAGCGCCCGTACTTGGAAGATTTTCTTGCGCCCCAAACCAAGCCGCATATCCCAATCGCGTTTGGCGTCGAGATCGCTGCATTCATCCCATTCTCGTCCAAACCGCCCTTTGTCCCAGCGCTCTTCGATATAGCGAAACAATTCGACCCCGAGCTTGTACGGATTCAATTGTCCAGGCGCTGTGGCCATGACTCCCGCGTTGTTGTCGGCATAATCGATGATTTCGGACGCATCGAGGATCTTTTCCGTGAGAATCTTCGAATGCCAATACGCCGCCCAACCCTCGTTCATGATTTTCGTTTGTCGTTGCGGAACAAAATAATAAGCCTCGTCGCGGAGCACTTCCAGCACATCGCGTTCCCAACGTTCGAGCGGCGCGTTTTCGAGCAAAAACTCGAGCACATCACGTTTCGGATGTTCTGGATTGCGCCTCTCGGGACGCTCTTTGGTCATCTGCTTCTTGCGCGCTTCAATGTATTCCTCGGGATTGATGAAGGAATCCATGTATTCCTTCGCGCGCAGACGCGGAACTTCGACGGGCGTCTCCGCCTCTTCCTCGACTGACTTCCGAACTGCAGCTTTTCCGCTAAATGGCTGCCAAGGATCCACCAGGTTTTCGAGCGACAAACACTTGTCGATGAATTCTTCGACGCGATTGATCCCATACCGCTCGATATGCCGCGAAATCCGCGCCCCATGATTGGCCATCTTGTCAATCCAGCGCCGATCTGGATCATAACGTTCGGTGCGCCGAACCGGATCGATGATGCTTCCGCGGTGATCGAGGTCGGTGGCGCGAAAGCAAAAGTTGTTTTTGAAAAAGTCCACGTGCCCGTACACGTGCGCCATGACCAATTTTTGGTCCGTCAAGGAATTGCCTTCGAGCAAATAGGCGTACGAAGGATTGTTGTTGATGACCATCTCGTAGATTTTCGATAGGCCATATTCGTAACTCTTCGACAGCTGCTCGTACTCCATGCCAAACCGCCAATGCGGATAACGGCTTGGAAAACCGCCGTACGCAGCGATCTCGTTCATTTGGTCGTAATTGAGAATCTCGAAGACGACGGGAAAAAAATCGAGGCCATATCCGCGAGCGGCATCTTCGACGCGTTCTTGGGTTTCTCGGAGGTACCGCGGCAATGCCGTATTCAGGGCGAATTTGCTCATAAGCGACTCACTTGCCCTTCCCGAGAAATTCTTTGATGCTCCCCACGATGGCGTCTTTGTCGCGAATTTCGCTGGTCACGACGCGTTCATCCTTCGAAAAATGCTCCTTGAGGTCCTTGATGAACTGCCCCGAGCCATAAGGACTTTCGACCTGACCGTAAGCAAACATGTTCGATCGGGGCAAGAGTCGATTACGCAATAACTCGACACATGAAAGCGTGTCGTCCATCGACCAGTTGTCGCCATCCGAAAAATGAAATGGATAGATGTTCCATTCGTCGGTGGGATAATCGTTGTCGATGATTTGCGCGCACAACTTGTACGCGCTCGAAATCATGGTGCCCCCGGATTCACGTGTATGAAAAAATGTGTCGCGATCGACTTCGCGGGCTACGGCATCGTGAATGATGAAGCGCGATTCGAGCCCCTTGTATTGCTTTGTCAGCCACGCATCGATCCAAAATGATTCAATGCGCACGATTTCTTTCTGTTCGTCCCCCATCGAACCGGAAACGTCCATCATGTAGATGATGACCGCATTTGCGACGGGTTCCGTGACGGTTTTCCAAGATCGATAACGTTTGTCATCTGGAACAGGCACGACGACGGGTTTGGCGTGCTCGAAGGTCCCGCTCGCGATCATGCGTTTCAGAGCTTCGCGATACGTGCGCCGAAAATGGCGTAATGATTCCGGACCTACGCGCCGTATACCCGAATACCGATCATGGGCATTCGAAATCTTGTTTTTGCCTTTGTCCTGAATGTCGGGAAGTTCGAGTTCTTCGCCCAAAATCCCAGCCAATTCATCGAGCGTCACGTCCACTTCGAGGATATGTGTGCCCGCGTCGCTTCCTGCTTTTCCGTCACCCGATTGCGATTCATCCGGCGTCAACGGATCCCCAGGATTGCCGTCGCCTTGCCCAACCCCTCCCCGCTGTTTGTCCCCGAAGCGAAAACGCGGAATGTCGATCTGCGGGATCGGAATCGACACGACATCTTTGCCTTTGCGTCCAATGAGTTCGCCTTGAGAAATGTACTTGCGCAGATTCTGCCGAATCCTGCCCCGTACGATCTGGCGAAAACGCCCGTGGTCCTGATCAATTTTCAGTGACACCCATCGAGTGTAGCAGATTCATCCCTCGCGCCCGCTGACCAGACACTATCGCGCGCGTGCGCTCCGCACGGATTCATCACGCGATCATCCATGCCGACAATGATGAAACAATGGCGCCAACCAGAGGCGAATCTCCGGGAATTGGACGAGCATGTGGACTTTCATGTTACGTTGGAGACATGCGACAACCCGCTTATCGGGCCTCTTTTCTTTGGTTCGTCCTGGGCATCCTCGGTTTGACTGCCTGTGGCGCACGCCCGGATTTGACTGGATGGGGTGAAAACGGTGGAGCGGGAGGACAGGGCGGCGATCCTGGATGCTTGACGGAAGGCATGTCCTGCGTGACCGATGCCCAGTGTTGTGCTGGATCGGCTTGCGAGGACGGGGAATGCCTCGTCGGTTCATGCAATGGCGGGGGCGACTTCTGCACGCTCGATGCGGACTGCTGCAGCAATTTGTGTGTCGGTGGCGTCTGTGACCTCGGGATTTGCGTCGAAGACAACGGAATGTGCATCTCCGACGGCCAATGTTGCAGCGGCGAATGCACCGACAAGATCTGCGGTCCGCCAGCGTGTTTGCCGGATGGTTCGGGTTGTACCACCAACGAGCAGTGTTGCGCTGCTGTTTGCCTCGAAGGCATCTGCGGCATGGGGATGTGCCAACCCGATGGTTTCCCCTGCATGGATGGAATCGAGTGTTGTGGAGGCGTTTGTCAAGACAACGTCTGCGGCACCGAGATGTGTCAACCGACAGGGTTTGCCTGCAACTTTCCGGCACAATGTTGCAGTGGCTCCTGCAACAACGGCGTGTGCACCGAAGGCATGTGCCAACCCGATGGGTTCAAGTGCCTGACTGCAGACGAATGCTGTAGTGGTTCGTGCACCAACGGTTTCTGCGGCGTGATGATGTGTTCGCCCAACGGATCCATGTGCGGCGGCTCGTTCGATTGTTGCAGCAACAACTGTGTCGACAGCATCTGCAGCCCGGTCATGTGTGTGCCCGACGGCTCGATGTGCGGCTCCCCAGACCAATGCTGCAGTGGTTCGTGCTCAAACGGTATCTGCGGTCCGTCGATGTGTACGTTGGACGGCGACAAGTGCTTCTCGTCGAGCGAGTGCTGCAGCGGGAACTGCTCGAACAACATTTGCGGGCCGTCGACGTGTTTGCCCGACGGGGCCGCATGCATGGCCGGTACGCAATGCTGCACTGGTTTGTGCACCAACAATGTCTGCGGTGTGTCGATGTGCATGCCCACGGGTTCGGCGTGCATGATGAACAGCGAATGTTGCTCGGATAATTGTTGGCAAGGCGCCTGCATCGAGCCGTGCTCGCATGACGTTTGCGAGTTTGGCGGACCGTTGGCGCCCGCATGCGGGACATGCATCGCGACGATCTGCGCGACGGACACCTTCTGCTGCACGACGGCCTGGGATGGTCCCTGCATCAATGAAGTCTCGTTGTTCTGCGGGCAAAACTGCGGCACGTGCACGCCCGATGGTTCGACGTGCATGGCCAACAACGAGTGTTGTTCGCAGACCTGCAATGCCAACGGCACATGTGGCAACCAGTGCCAAAGCAGCGGCTCGCCGTGTATGAGCGGCACCGATTGCTGCTCCGGGGCGTGCAACAACAACATTTGCGACGGCCCGATTTGCTCCCCTGACGGCAGGCTTTGCCAAGTAGCAACCGATTGCTGCTCGATGCAATGCAACGGTGGCGTGTGTGGACCTCCGAATTGCACGCCCGACACGAAGCCTTGCATGACCGCGAGCGAGTGTTGCTCGATGCAATGCAACAACGGCACTTGCGGACCCGCGACGTGCCAGCCTGACGGACAAACCTGCGCGACTGGTGGCGATTGCTGCTCGGGGGTTTGCATCAACAACGTCTGTGGCGTGCCCATGTGCACTCCCGATGGTCGGTCATGCATGGACGCGAACGAGTGTTGCTCGATGCAATGCAACAACAACGTCTGTGGACCTCCAGGTTGCAAGGCAGACGGACAAACCTGCACGACCGCCGGCGAATGTTGCTCGATGCAATGCAATGGCGGCGTCTGCGGGCCGTCGACGTGTTTGCCCGATTTGAAGCCCTGCATGACCGCGAGCGAGTGTTGCTCGATGCAATGCAATGGCGGCATTTGCGGCCCCTCGACGTGCTTCCCCGATGGCTCGATGTGCACCGCGGATTCCCAGTGCTGCACAAGTCCTTGCAACAACGGCATTTGCGGTGGGCCAACATGTTCGCCGGATGGCGCGGGCTGCATGACTGCTGCGGAGTGCTGCTCGAACAAGTGCGTGGGCAACGTTTGCGGTTGCAAACCCGATGGCGCGACGTGCGTCGGGTTCGCGGACTGCTGCTCTGGTGTTTGCAACAACGGCGTTTGCGGCGCTGCGTGCAAACCCAATGGCCAGCCGTGCATGACCGCAGGTGAATGCTGCACCGGCGCGTGCACGACGAACGTCTGCGGCACGGTCAGCTGTCCGTCCAACGGTTCGACCTGTCAGAACTGCTTGCAGCAAAGCTGCTGCCAGTCGTTCGCCACGTGCCAAGCAACGACTGGCTGCATGCAGAAGGTCAATTGCTTCACGACCTGCGTCGCTGGCGGCGGAAGCGTGCAGGTCTGCGCCCTCACGTGCTCGCTGGACCAAGCGTCAATCGGCGTATTGGTCTGCGCCAGCCAGAACTGCGGAACTGCGTGCCCTTGAGACCACGGTCTCAGCCCGGTTTTCACGCACAGGCGGGACCCCGAACTCGCCCGCTAACGCGGCCCCCCAACCCCCCGCCTGCGCGTGAAAATTCGGGCTTCGCCCTCGATGCTTCTCAATAAAGACCAGGCCTCGGTTTGTCCCCCGGGGGTATGGGGGCAGAGTAGCCGGCTCGTCCTTTGGGCGCAGCCCAAAGGACTCAAAGAGCCGGCTGCGAGCCCCCATCGTAAACAAAACCTCGCGCAGCGCGCTTGTTAGCGCGCGAAGCGAGGGCTCAACTCTGGCGTGGATTCAAGAGCTGACTGGAGGGGAACCCATCACGAAGTTCGTCGCGGCAAGCCCGACTTCGTCTTCGTTTGACCACCAACGGGCAGAGGCGGAGCAGCCACCTGCGGTTGCGGAGTCACCGTCACGGTTTGTCCTCCCGCAAGCCGACTGACCAGATCGCCGAGGTCCATGCCCGTTGCCGCTCGCAGCTGTTCGTTGAGCGAAATTGCTTTCTGGGCAAACGATCCCTCACCTGACGGAAGCACCGAGAACGAACCAATCCGAATCGGCGTCCGCGCTCCGGCAATGTGCGGCAAAAGTGGCATCATCTGCTGCAAGGCCAGCAAGTCGAGTGCACCAGGACCGGCTTTGCGAATCTCGTCGACCAAGCGATGAAGTGCCTCGGCCTCTGCTTTGCCCATTTCGACGATCCGCGAAGCTTCACCGCGTGCCTGCTCCTCGAGGTTCCGACGTTCAGCGTCATGCGGCTGAATCACGTCGGCATGCAATTGACGTTCAACCTGCAGCGCGCGCGCCTTCTGCCGATTGATCTCCGCTTTCACCTGCGCGATCTGAGCGAGCACCTGACCGCGCGCTTCCTGAATCATGGCTTCGCGTCGAGACAACGCGTCTTTCTTGCGCCGTTCTGTTTCTTGCCGCGCAATCGCCAGGTCGGCATCGATCTTCGCAGTCTCGCTCCTGGCCCAGTTCTTTGCTTTTTGCTGCGCTGCTTCGGCTTGCGTTCGAGCTTCGACGACGCTCGCTTCCATCCGCACACTGGCGCCACGAATACGTCCGATCGAGTTCAGATAGTTCACGTCATCGGTGACGTTCTGGATCTTCAACGTATCCAGCACGAGGCCCATTCGCTGCATGTCGTGTTCGGCTTCTTCGAGGAGTTTGTCCGCGAACGCCGTCTTGTCTTGATTGACCTGTTCCGGCGTCAGTTGCGCCAAAACGCCACGCACGTTGCCTTCGAGAGTTTCTCGCGCAATCTCCGCAATTTCAGCTCGCGACCGGCCCAAGAACCGTTCCACCGCATTCGACAGACGCGGCTCCTCACCCGGAAGTTTGACGTGCGCAACCCCATGCACATTGAGCGGAATTCCTCCGCGCGAGTACGCACCCTTCACCGAAATGTCGACCGGGATGTTGTTCAGATCCATCCGGTCGACTCGCTCGAGAAGCGGAATCCGCACCGCACGCCCACCACGCACCGAGCGATATCCAAGCTCACGCCCCGCAGCAGGATGCGTCCCGCCCGACAGGATCAACGCTTCGTTCGGCGAGCTGACCAAGAGCAAATTCTTGAGTGTGTACACGACAAACAAAACGACGACGGTTGCCGTGAGGCCCAGAACCATGACTACGCCCATCATTTGGACCTCCCGTCCCCGCGGAGAATGCCTTGAATGTCGATGCCCATCGCCCGTGAGGTTTCTTCGAGAACCCGCGCCACAGCTGCGGGGTAACTCGCAACCACCGCGCTGTAGGCTTCGACGTCGGAACCCGCGACGACGTTGATCTCGCCAATTTGTGTTTGGGCCACGCGTGTCGCGGCGACCGTGATGAGTTGCCGCAGTTGCTGCAACACGTAGGCATCTTTCGCGAGCGGACCTGCAGCAGCCCATTCTTGCGCCACGACGCGTAATGCTTCGGCGGTGGCTTTGCCGTTTTCGACCGTCGGCGCTGCTTCACCACGAGCCTTGAGTTCCTGCGCTTTTCGATTCGCTTCTGCCGGCAGAATCACGTCGCAATGCAGACGCAGTTTTTCGAGTTCCCCACGCAACGATTGCATCTCTTGTTCGGCCAACGCTCGTTCCGTTTCCGCATCGACCTCCGCTTCGTTTTCGAGCTGCTTCGCTTCGGCTTCGAGTTTGGCTATTTCGCCGCGGAAGTTGTTGCGCACTTGCAAAACTTCCGTTTCAGCTTGTTTCGTTGCGGTTTCCGCAGCTTGTCGCGCCGCAGCTTGCGCTTCGGCGACCGCTTGATTCGCTGCGTTCTCGGCATTCGCCGCATCGCGAAGCATCGTCGCGATCCGCCCACGACCCAGGTTCGCCAAGTAGTGCTGATCATCCGACACGTTCTGCACCTTGAGCACGTCGAGTTCGAGGCCGAGTTTGTCGAAGTCATCGCGCGCGTTCTCCACGAGCGTCTCGGCAAACTTCAATCGATCCTCGTTCACCTCTTCCGGCGTCAGTTGCGAGATGACTTCGCGCAAAACACCTTCGAGTGTCTGCTGCGCGGCGATCGCAATTTGCTCCGGCGATGTACCGAGAAAACGTTCGACGGCATTACGCACGCCCGTGTCGGCGCTCGCGATCTTCACGTTCGCAATCGCGTGCACGCTGAGCGGAATTCCGCCCTTCGAGTACGCGTTGTGCACCTGCACTTCGACCGGGAACAACCGCATATCCATGCGATTGACGGTCTCGAGGAAGGGCAAACGAACACCCCGACCCCCATGAAGGATCTTGTATCCGCTGACGGTTCCATCAGGCAAAACATGCCTCCGCCCGCTGAAAACGAGAATCTCGTTCGGCCGGCAAATGAATAGGAACTGCCGCAAAATCAGGACGATGACGCCGAAAAGAACAATGATCCCTCCGGCCGCAAACAGCACGAGAATCGCCTGATCCATGTCCGGCGCCTGAGCCATCGGATCCACTGGTGAGGAAACCGATCGCGGACGCCGTTGCGCGTCCACCGACGCCAACAGGACGTTGCCGAGAATTGAGTACGACATGCGCCGCAGACTATCAGGCAACGAGCCGACGCATCGCTCACCGCAAGGAAAGATTCTTGCGCACAGAGCGCGCAATCCATCGACGCTTCACAGCAGTTCCGATGGCGACTTCGACACCCGCGCCGTGTGGCCTTCGACCTCTTCAACCAAAACTTGGTCACCTCGCGCCAGGTCTTCGCCGTCCGTTTTTGCAACCAGATCGACACTTTGACCGCGAAGGACCACGCGAATCTGCCCCGTCTTGTCCTTGCCCACAGGCACGAGCACGCGCCCTACCGTCCCCCGCGCATGGTTCACATCCGTCGTCGACGAAACCGATGAACGCATCACCAGGCTGAACACGAGACTCGCAAAAAGTCCCGCCCCAAGACCCGATGCGGCTGCAAGCGTAAACACGATCATCGGCGACGCGAGGTTCAAGTAGTGCAGCAACGAACCTGCGAGTCCGAATCCGAGGGCCGCAAAGATCCAAAATCGAAACGAGATAAAAAAAGCTACGAAGTCAAACGATGTTCCTGCGGACTTCGCCGATGCGTGGTCCGTTCCCTCGTGGCCGTGATCGCCCCCATCACCCCCGTCGCCCCCTTTGCCCCCCATGGCCGTTTGCAGGCCTAGAAT
>DAOMZH010000418.1:0-9078 GCA_035437985.1 Polyangium sp. (in: bacteria)
AAGGGCCATTGCAACGTTTACGACAGCCAGGCCAATCGCTGCATCACATCGTGGCGCATGGAGATGGCCGCGCCGCGGAAGCGCGCAAGATACTGGCCAAGTTCAAGATTGACGTGGATGAAGCTTGGAACGGCGTCTTTTTGCCTGCGACGAAAAACTCCCCCAATCCCACGGGATCTGTGGTGCATTCGATCGTGCATACCAACAAGTATTACGACAAAGTTGAGAAAGCGCTTATGAATGCCAAGTCTCGTAAGGAAGTCATCCAAGAACTTCTGAAAATTCGCGATGCGCTCGAGAATGGGACATTCTGATATGCGAATATACACCTACATCCTCACCACGGGCTATGAAATGCTTATGACCGCTGACACCGAGGCGTTCAACGCATTGGATCGTCTCAACGGGAAGCCCAAAGGCAAGAAATGGAAGCCGGTTAGAGTGCAACGTGTGCGAGCGACGAAGCGCGTAGGATGCAAACCTTCGGATGCGCCTTTCATGTTCATGACTGGAATCATCGTCTTTCGCCGATCGGCGGTCGACGCACTTCGCGACATCCTCGATGCTCACGGCGAATTGTTACCACTCGACGATGAAGGCGGTGTGGAGCTATATGCCTACAATCCTCGAGCGCTCGAAGCCTTGGATCACGAGCGTACGCAGGGGGCACGGGACGATCATGGGCGTGTCTATGTGCCGAACAACCACGTGTTTTTTCCCTCCGTTGTCGAAGGCGTCGATATTTTTCGCTTGGCCACGGAGAAGCGTGGGGCCATCTACCTCTCCGAGCGTTTCCTCTCGCGCTGGAAACAAGCCAAACTCAAAGGGTTGGAGTTCAGACTCGCCTGGGATTCCGACTTGCCCCCCGACCAGCAGCCGAATGTGCGGACGTCCGAGCCGGTCAAGCTCAGTTCGATCATGTAAAACCCAGCTCGACAGGACCGACAATATAATCAAGTGGGTTTATTCGGAGCCCCGAAAGTGCCGTGATACATCTGGACGTCCGCGTGCTCATCCATGGAGAATTCGTCAATGTCAACGCGTAAAGGGAAAAAAGCCGACCACAACTCAGAGGCGGCAAAAAATGCTCAATTGAAAGAATTGACCGAGAAATTTCGTCAGCTCGGTATCGAAAAACCCGAAGCCTGGGCCGCGGTCCAGGTTAATGAAGGTATTCCGCTGCTCCCCAAGTTCTACTTCTTGAAATATTTATGGCATGGCATCGTAAAGGAGGAAGACACGCAATGGATCGACCGTGACATCGCAATTGCAGAAAAAAACCTCGATGCCCCTTTCATTGGTGGAGCCTTGGCATTGAAAAGCTTGCGCGCTAAAGGGGCGACGGACGAAGAACTCACGGACGTCGTCCGAAATTACCAAATGGAATATATGTGGTACTTCATCTCGCTCCTGGAGCAAGGTGTTCGTCCCGTCCATGACTATGAGCCACCACTCGAGGAACAATTTGCCTGGGTCTTGATCGAAATCGACGACGAGTTCAGATGTTTGAGCACACTGGACGGACTGCAAGAACTCGCCATGGTTCTGGACCCCACGGGACGTTCGTGTCGCACACGAGGTTGGGTCAACGCCCCCCTCCCCCTCATTCCCCATTGACCCCGCACCCAACCTCGTCGATCATCCCCCCACCATGGCCCAAAACGAGTACGAGTACGTCGAGATGACGCTCGAAGCGTCCTTCGTTACCGATCCGAAAACCTGCCAGCTTCATGAAGTCTCAGGACTCGAAGCCATCAGCAAATTGTTTTGGTTCGAAATCGAGCTCGTTTGGCTTGCAGAAGCGCCACTCGATCCCGAATCCGTCATCGGCGAACGCGCTTCGCTCGTCGTCACCCGCGACAACAAAGAAGTTCGACGCATCAATGGCGTCCTCTCCGAGATCGAACACCAACTCGATACGCGCACCAAGTTTCGAACCTACAAACTCCGCCTCGTTCCTACCGTACACCAACTGAGTTTGGCCAGTACGTACCGCGTGTACCTCGATACCTCCCCCGTCAAAGTCATCGAAAAAACGCTCCTCCGCAGCGAAGTCCCCGCCGATCAATTCCAGATGCAGGTGTCGTCACCGCTCGCGAATGCTCCACGGGACCTCATCGTCCAGTACGGCGAAACCGATCTCGATTTCATTTGCCGTTTGGCCGAGCACCACGGGATCAGTTTTTACTTCGCGCACGAAGGCAACAAAGACATCGTCGTTTTCACCGACCTCGCGGCCAATGCAGGCTTTCATGAAGTGGGCAATTCGTTCCGCCTGCGCCGAGGGGGCGATCGCCGCGATGTGTACGAATTCGGCAAGATCGTCCGGCGTATTCCAGGCAGCTACGAAGTCAACGATTACGACCACCGCAAAGCGCAACTCGTCCTGCACAACAAAGAAAAAATCGCGCCCAAACTCCTCGATACGACCTGGGCCAAAGGACGCAATTACGAGTACGCGCCAAACTACAAGATTCCCGCGCACGGCAAAGAACTCGCCAAAATCCGCAGCGAAGAACTCCAAGTGCCGCAAATCACGTACCGCGGCGCGAGTGATCAACCTGGCTTCTGCGCCGGCCATCGCATCAAGGTCGAAGAGGGTTTGACCTCGGCGACCGAACAAATTGCCGGACAAGAACGTGTGGACGACTCGTTCGATACCCAGCTCCTCCTGGTCGAAGTCGAACATCACGCCCGTTTTGGCGTGCTCACCCATGGCAGCGCCGGAGCGACTGTCGGGAAAAACCCGACCGGTTCGAATGTGTCGGATTTCGTCACCGATGGCCTTCCCGGCATGCAACCCAATTCCGCGGCGGCATCGGAAGCCCTCGTGCAACCCGGACAAGTTCGCGGCGCCAAAGAAAAGCATTATCGCAATGTTTTTCGAGGCATTCCGGTGCAACACACGTATCGCCCAGCACGCGTCACCCACAAGCCCCGAATCGATGGACTCGTCACGGGCATGATCGTCACGCCGTCGCAAACCATCGCCGTCGACTTGCCCCACACGCCCAAACCCGAAGCGCAAATCAACGAAGAAGGTTATTACTGGGTGCGATTCTTATTCGAAGATCCAATCGACGAAGCCGCAACCCAACATCAGCCCTGTTCGCTCCCGGTGCGCATGCTCCAACCCCACGTTGGTGCGGATTACGGCATTCATATGCCCCTGCGACCCGGCATGGAGGTTTTGCTCGGATTCCTCGAAGGTGACCCGGACAGACCTTTCATCGTCGGAGGAACCTACCGCACGGAGACTCCCTCGCCAGTTGTCAAGAAAAACGCCACGCTCAATCGCATCAAGACGCAATCCGGCGTGCTCATCGAAATGCGCGATGCCCAAATCGCCGTACCCGGTCGCGGCAGTTCGTCCTCGGGCAGCTGAGAACCAACAGCCCTACTTATCCTTCGGCACCACAGCTCGCGCCAAATCCCGGCGATTGAGCTGCGCCTTCCACGTCTTCGCTCCGTACAAGTTCGCGCCTCGCAAACTCGCGCCGGTGAGATCCGCGCTCTCCAGCGACGCGCTCGTCAAATTCGTCATCTCGAACGAACTCGAAACGAACCGCGCGCTGCGCAAATTTGCCTTGGCCATGTCGGCTCCGGCAAAATTCGCCCGCTCCATTTCCACGCGTTGCAAGCTCGCACCTTGCAGGTTTGCCTGGCCAAACTTGGCCTCCGGCATCACCGCTCCATCCCAGACTGAACCTCGCGCATCCGCACGAAGCAAGGACGCTTGGGCCCAGCGCGCTCCTTCCGCATGCACTTGCACGAGCTTCGATTCGTCGAGCATCACCTTCACGCCGCGAGCATCATAAAATCGGGCCCCGGTGAGATCGGCCAGGACAAACGAGGCTTCGTCGAGCTCGGTACCGGTGAAATCGGCATTCATGAGCTGCGCACTGTCGAAGATTGTTTTTGGAAACGACCCTTCGGAGAACCTCGCCCCCTCACCTTGCACATGCCTGAACATCGCCCCTGCCGCGCGCGTTTTGGACAGATCCGCCCCGGTGAACGACGCTCCCGCAAGAGCCGCCGAATCGAACTGCGCACCGGTCAAATTCGCCCGATCGAACTTCGCACATGCTCCGCGTATTTCGGAAAACACAGCCTCGACAGCTTGCACATCCGTCAGATCCGCACCTTCCAAATTCGCTCCCCGTAACAACGCTCCCCGCAGGTTTGTCCGAACAAATGTTTGTCCTGCCAAATTCAAGCCGGCAAGGTTGGCGCCTTCGAGCACCAATCCGGCCAATGTTTCCCGAGCCGCGAGTTTCCCTTGGACCATCGTCCGCAGTTCGAGCGCCCGAGGTGTATTCCACGCGGCGTCACGATCCTCGCCACTCGATGCCGCCGACTCACTCGGTTTCCGTTGGTTTGTCTCGACAATTACGGGCGCCTCCGTCTTCAGAGTTCCACCAAGGAGCAACTGATAACGTGACGAAACGTCGTTCATCGACATCTGCGAGCTGGTGGATGATTGGAGCAACACCATGACGGCCTCGACGTCGGTTGCACTTTCGGTGAGCACTTCGAATGAGCCGCGACAAACCAGATCGACGCGCAGTGTTTCCATGTCGAAGGCGATGGTATCGAGGCGACTTTCGACCTCGACGAGCTTTCCTTGGCGCATGACGAAGCACCTGGCATTCATCCCGGGCAATTGTCCGGTGAGCGTTTGGCGCTCGGGATGCATCCCGGTCATCATGAAGTTTTCGTCGCCGCGAGCTTCTGCGATCCGCTGAGGTTTGGGGGCTGATTGGTATGTGTTCCAATCAAAATCCTCGGCCACGTTGAAGACCCCCGTGGGGGTTTGTCCAGGACCGGAGGTGTTCTGGCTGATCCACCGCAGTGGCCAATGAGGAGAAACTGGGGCGAAACACATTGGGGCGATTGCGTCTTGGGGTCGATGCACCAATCGATCGGGATCTTCGAGTTGTGGGGCGAGCTTGCGATCGCGGCCAATACCGACGGGGTTTTCCTTGGAACCTTCGCCGCCGAGCGCCAATTCCCAAATCAGGGGCACTTGGCGAAACAAAAGCGGTTTTCCTGGGCCTGTTCCTACGTCCATCACGCGCTCGAAACGCCGTTCGCCGAAGACCATCATCTTGCGTTCGAATCCCCCGGCATCTCGTTTGCCGAAATGGAACCCCACGAGCGACGCTTCCGCGACACCACCTGGCGCATGCGCATGCCCCACGAGGGTCACGTCGACACAGTTTTTTTGGGGAGCGAAGTCGGATGCTGCCAGAAGGCTTTTGGCGGAATCACCATCACGAAAAACGTGGCCATGCAAAGCTTCGGCGCGCGGGCGCATCGTACAAGCCAAACCCGGCACGATGTCGCAACTCCACTTCGCCACGACCGTGCGCATGTGCCGAACGCCATTGACGACCCACGGAACCAGGGCGACGGAGATGTTCGGTTCGTGCAAGAGTCGAATGGTGTCGAGATTCGGAATGGGCACAGTGTCGGGAACAGGGCCGAGCGTCGGCGTAGTCGAGATGCTGAGGTTGGAGCCCAAGACCGGAGGTTTGACCGAGGACGACGGGGACGTAGCGGGCACTGGCGCCGATATGCCTGGGGGTCGTTTGGGGGCTTGAAGAATGGCCGACGGAGCTTCGGGAAATGGTTCGGTCGGAGGATCGTGAATTGGCCTGACAAACGGAAGCGGATTCGTCCGGTGCGGGGCGGTATTGGGTTGTAGGTTCAGAATCTTGGTGGATTCATCGCGATCGCTCGCGGCGCTTCGGGGCGCGATGACATTGCCGAGCGGTTTGGTCGTATCGGACCAATCTTCACTTGGCGGCTCGAAAGCCGGGACGGAGCCAGGAGGGGCTTTACGAAAAGGAAGAGCGGGCTGTTTGTCCAGACGAGCCTGGGTTTGGGCGGGAAGAAGTTCGGTGTGGGTCTCCCACGATTCATCTGCAGTGACTGATTGTTGAAACGGCAGAGTTGGGCGGCGCTGATGACGAGCGGGACGATCTGGAGCGACAGGATCGGCTTCGTCTTCGATGATTTCGATGAGGTCATCGGCAATGTCGACCGTGCCTTCATCAACGATTTCATGCTTTATTGCGGGACTTTCGGCAGCGTCCCGCTTGGGCATCATCGTGGTTACGTCGTCCCATTCGTCGTCTTCGGACTGCATGGAGGGCTTATGAGAATAACGCGATTTGGCGTTCGATGCAGCCGTGTTTTTCTTTCCCTTGTTCAGCGCGAAAAGGACGTGGCGAGGGCTTTACATACGCGTCGATGTATGTGTAGCATCCGGGCACCATGAGCGATTCGGAAGCGGCGAGCGACACGGGGACGGCGCAAAAAGCTGGCGAAAACGACTACGAAGCAAAAGGCAAGTATCTTTTGCTGATGGTGCCGGATTTCGCGATTGATCCAATTCCGGCAGCGATCAAACCCCCCGAGGAACCCGAGGAGGAACCCGGACCGAACGGGCCCGCGATTCCGGACAATGATTCGGCATGGATGAAAATCGTCGCGGAGCCGCCGCATCCTCCGGAGGCCGGAGGCGGCGAAGATCAGCAATTCGCCGATTCTGCCGGTCGTCCGATGACGTCGTTTTTGCGGCTCGGGGTTTTTCACGAAGATTGGGAAAACCAGCCGGGTGGCGATTTGGCCAAATACGCCATGCAAGTAACCGCGTCGCAAGGCGGCCACTTGAACGCCGATTACGGTGGCGAAATCAGCACCGAAATTCCGGACGGCGAAGGCATCGACGAGACGAACCTATTCCTCGACGACATTCGCCAACGCAAAGGTGCCGGCGGAACGATTCCTGAAGAACGTCGCAAACTCGAAAGCGCTCACCTTTTCACCCGCGGCGGTTGGTGGGATCATTCGGACGGTAATCGTATTACCACGACGTACGGCGATAAGGTCGAAGTCATTCGCGGAAATTACAAAATGGTCGTCATGCAGCGTCAAGACGACCCGGCATTTGGTGGTGGATGGGATGTGTCCGGCGGACACGTTCAAGACCTGGGATCGAATTCGATGCCGGGCGCGAGCGTGCGTGTCGAATTTCGCCCCGGTATGTTCGGTCAACCGGGCACGTGGCACCTCGAAAATACCACGAACAACTTCATTCAAACGTCCGATTACGCGGGCGATTTCTTCGAGCATTGGTACGGAAACAAGAAGTATTCGACCGTTGGCTCGGAAGAGCCGTGCGAATTCAATACCAAACTCGGAAAACCATTCGGGAATCCGCATATCCATGAAAAAACCTGGGCGGCGAAAATCGAATCGGAAACGGGTTCGGCGAAATGGCGCATTCCCTGGATTACGGATACGACCTACGCGGTGAGAACCACGGAGAAAGTCGACGTATCGACCAGCATCGATTCTTCCACAAAAGCGGCCTCGATGAGCGAAGACGTGAAGGTCTCCGGCGCGATTGATTCGCACACGCTCGCTGGTTCGATTACGGAAACGACCACCGCTGGATACATGGGGTCGGTGACGACAGCCGCCGTCATTACCGAAGCAACAATCGTCGCGGGCGCGAAAGCTGATTTCACCGCGGCGCTCAGCACGACTTCGATTGCCGTATCGGGCAATCAGAATGACGTCGTCGCCACGGGCCTCATGTCGAGTGTCGAAGCTGTTTACAAGCGTTTCGACTTGACGCTTGGACCCCACACGCAACTCAATCCCACGGAGCGGGACAAGACGACGATCGAAGAATTGGAGCAATCGATCAATCGTTTGAGCACGCGCGTGAGTGATATGACGACGGCCGTGAATTTTCGCGTTCAGGCGCTGTCAATTGCGTTTGTCTCCGTAAACATCCGCATCGGAATCGGCTGAAAGGAAGACATTCGCCGTGTTCGTTCGGAATACGACGCCGTTTCTTTGCGGCACCAAACCTTCGGCCCTGCGTAATCCGCAGATCGTCATGACCGCTGTCGTGCGCGGCAAATTCGCCATTCGTCCCGACGAAATGGTGACCGTGCTCGAAGGCGATTTGGATCAAGGGTTGCTCACGGACGAAATGTTCGACGAGAACGACGAGAATCGCACCGGCGCATCATCCTACGGTGGCGATTTCGCGGATATCAAGCCGCACGGCGAAGTTCTTTTTTCGGGGCATTGCCACACGCCCAACGAACAGCCGCTCCTGGAATGTCCGGTCGTGCTCGCAATTGGTACGATGCGTAAAACCTTGCGGGTCGTCGGAGAACGTACGTACAAGCAAACGACGCCGGAACCATTTACCAAAATGCCCATCACGTATGCGCATGCTTTTGGTGGTTCAGGACAAAACGCGAATCCGGTGGGCAAAGGGGTTCGGACGGACGGACTTCCGAACATCGAATTGCCGCAAGACGTCGTCGGATCTTGGGACGAACGGTCGGGGCCCACAGGATTCGGGCCCATTTCCTCGTCTTGGCCCGTACGCGCAACGCGCCGGGGAAAAGCATACGGAAAAGGCTACGTTGCGCCATTTTGGGCTGCAGATTTCGATCCGCGGTTTTTCCAGGCCGCTCCGCCCGATCAATGGATCGAAGGCGCATTCCGCGGTGATGAAGAGCTTTTCCTGCAAAACCTCCATCCCGCCTACCCGCTCTTGCGCACGAAGCTCCCGGGCTTGCGTATTCGTGCAATCGTCAAGGACGCGCGTGGCGTTTTTACCGACGCGACCCTGACGCTCGATACCGTGTATGTCACCCCCGACGACGACACGGTAACGCTGACCTGGCGGGCGGTTTTTCCGGTACGCGAAGACGACTTGGCCGATGTGAAAACAATGTATGTTTGGTCCGAGCCCCTGGAAGGTCCGGCCAAACCTTTGGACGAAGCGCGGGCTGCGCTCGAAGCTTTCGAACGTGATCCCGTAGGTTTGTCGGAGCGCATGCCCCCGGCCCTGCTCGAATTGGCCGAGCGTCGCAAACGGGAAGCAGCCGGAGAGGTTTTTCCCGAGGATCCGGAGGCCACGGCGCTCGATCCCGTTTCGCGCTATGTTCGCAAACGTTTGGGGAACGTTGCGAGTGACAAACAGGCGCAGGTTGTGGCCATGCTGGCGCCGGTGTCTGCAACATTAATACAGCTTGCCGTTAG
>DAOMZH010000419.1:0-9058 GCA_035437985.1 Polyangium sp. (in: bacteria)
GTAGCCCCCGTGGCCCCCGTCGCGCCAGTCGGCCCGATGGGTCCTTGCGCGCCCGTAGCCCCCGTAGCCCCCTGCGGTCCCGTCGGCCCGACAGGTCCTTGTGCGCCCGTTGCGCCAGTTGCGCCGGTTGGCCCGACAGGTCCTTGCGCGCCCATGGGTCCTTGCGGACCTGTAGCACCTACATCACCCGTGGCCCCCGTAGCGCCGGTCGGCCCGACATCTCCCGTCGGTCCCGTCGGCCCTATTGGCCCTTCCAAACCCATCGGCCCCATCGGCCCCACGTCTCCCGTCGCGCCGGTTGCCCCCGTTGCTCCAGGCAAACCATCCGCCCCCGTCGGTCCTGCCGGACCCGCCATTCCGTCCGCACCCGTAGGACCTGCTGGCCCTTGCGCACCATCGGCACCCGTAGCCCCCGTAGCCCCCGTCGGGCCCGTTGGTCCTGCCAAAGCCGGTCCAACCCAGTTCCCGTTCTCGTCGATGACCAGAATGTCTCCAATCGAAACCGTCGATGGATGAATGTCCCCTTTGACATCTCCCGCAAACAGTGCGTACGGCACGCTCTGCATCGGCGCCCGCGGCAAAAGTTCCGGCTCCGTACCAATCGTGATCCCGAAATACCGCAACGAACCATCAAATACTTGGTCTCCAAACGGAGTTATCGACCCGAGCGAAACCGAGTAATACCCTTCCTCGAACGTCAGCTTCTGATGCGTCTCCGTCCAGATCGGCGTCGTCGAATCGGCTGCCTCGTAAATCGAAAACGTTACGTCGAGTGACCCAGTGATCGGCGCACCGTCGGCATCGAACAAGCGCCCCTGGTTCGTGATCGTTTGCGGCACATCCGCCGCCGCATGAGGCACAGCCGCAAAAATGCTCGCTGCGAAGATACTTGCTCGAACCAATTGCTGCAGTCTTCGAATGCCCATGGTGCTCCGTGCCTCGTTCGTACCGGACGAACTGCTTCGCCCGTCGAATCATACCCAGGCTACGGACACTGCATGTCTGCCGTCAATCTTCGTCCACGCGCGTCGCCCAACACCATCAGGTTGTACGAAGTCAAACAGGACCTCGACAACCGTGTATCAGGGGGTGTTGCATGCATTCGACCAGGGCAGTATCAAACCTTTATGGTCTTGCGTCTTGTGCTGTTTGCTTTGCTTGCTGCTTCCTCATGGAGCCTCCCCACATACGCTCACGAGGGCGTGAACATTGAAATCGCGGCCCTGGGGACCAAAATCCAAAAAGAGCCGCAAAATGTTGCCTTGTACCTCGAACGCGCAGCGCTTCTGCGCCGCGAGCGTCAATTCGCAGGCGCCCTTGCCGATCTTGCCACCGCGCAAAAGCTCGCGCCCGATCGTCGCGAAATCACCCTCGAAAAAGGCTTGACGCTTGCGGCGATGGGTCAAACGAAGGAAGCCGAAACGCTTCTTTCCGCCTATCTCGAC
The DNA here is from genome assembly GCA_035437985.1 of Polyangium sp. (in: bacteria). GTDB lineage: Bacteria > Myxococcota_A > Polyangia > Polyangiales > Polyangiaceae > Polyangium. The sequence goes on from DAOMZH010000419.1 coordinate 1,446, forward strand.
TCGGGTTTGCCTTCTGTCTCGGCGAGTCTCGCGCGCGGGAAAATTCGCGAACAAGCCAAACGATACGCGGAAGCTCGGGCCGATTATGCAGCCGCGGTAACGCTTTCGCCCACTCCCGATTCTTTTTTGGCCCGCGGCCGGATGGATGAGGCTCTAGGTCATTGGGACGATGCGGCAACAGGTTACGAAGAAGGTTTACGCATTCTCTCGGGAGCTGTCGTTTTGCGCTTGGCTTTGATTCGCGTCGAACACAAACGCGGGCATTTCGATCGGGCGATCACGCTCGTCGACGAGATTCTTCCGCAACTTTCATTCAAGGCCGAATGGCTCCTTGTACGAGCTGAACAACACGCTGGCGCCGCCCGTCCTGAAAAAGCCCAAAAAGATCGAGAAGATGCTTTGCGAGAAACGGACGAACGTTTGGCGCGACGACCCACTGATTTGGTCCGGATCATGCGCGTCAAAGCCCTGGAAGCCCTTGGCCGCAACAAAGAAGCTTTGCAAGAAATCGAAATGGTCGTGCAACATGCTCCGAATTTGGAAGATGCCCGAATCCTTCGCGAGCGAATTCGTCAAACAAAGATTTCCAAGAGGTAATGGATTCTTATGAAAAACGCGAAAAACAATTCATGGTTTGCTGTAGGTCTCGTTGGCGGATTGCTGACGAGTTGTCCCACGGCTCGGGCCGAACAGCTGGTCCGACAGCCTTATTTGCAATCGACGCTGCAGAATTCGACGTACATCGTGTGGACCACCGATGTCGAAACAGCCAGTGAAGTACGATATGGTCCGACCCCGACGGCTTTGAAGGACGTCGTGCGCGCCGAAGCTTTGGTCAAACAACATGAAATCAAGATTTCTGGGCTCAGCCCGAGCACGCGGTATTATTACACGGTAGGTTCTCCAGGAAAAACCTTGGCGGGAGGGGATCGGGACCATTATTTCGACACGGCACCTCCCGTGGGTTTGCCGCAGAAATTCCGCGCTTGGGTCCTCGGTGATTCAGGCGATGGCGGACTGCGCCAACTGGCCGTGCGTGACACCATGATGGCGTATGTAGGTGCGTACAAGCCGCAATTGTTTTTGCACCTGGGTGACATTGCTTATTTCAATGGCACGACGGAAGAATTCACGAGTCGTTTTTTTGGAGTGTATCCCAAAGTGCTCCAAAACACGCCTTGCTGGCCCACGATGGGCAATCATGAAGGCGTCAGCTCCGATTCGGGTCTTCAAACCGGACCTTATTACACGGCGTACGTTCTTCCGAAGGGCGGCGAAGCGGGAGGCGTCGCATCGGGAACCGAAGCGTATTATTCGTTCGATTATGCCAATGTTCATTTCGTCGTGCTCGATTCGCACGATTCTCCACGCGCGGTCGATGGGGCCATGCTCACGTGGATGAAAGCAGATTTGGCGTCGACGGATCAAGAATGGATCGTTGCGTATTGGCATCATCCCCCGTACAGCAAAGCGACCCACAATTCGGATGTGGAAATCCAATTGATTGAAATGCGCACGAATGCGTTGCCCATTCTCGAAGCAGCGGGCGTCGATTTGGTTCTGGCGGGTCATTCGCATGCGTACGAACGCTCGTTTTTGATCGATGGCGCCTATGGCACACCCACGACGGCGGCTGGGCATATCGTGAATTTTGGCGATGGCAAACCGCTCGGAAATGGTCCCTATACGAAATCGGTGGGCAACGTTCCCCACGAAGGTGCCGTGTATGTCGTTGCGGGCCATGGAGGCGCGGGGACGACGGGACTTGGCGGGCATCCAGTCATGTATTTCGATGAAATCACCAATGGTTCGTGTCTTCTCGACGTGCAAGGAAATCGTTTGTCACTCCTCAACGTTCGTTGGGATGGCGTCATCACGGATCGTTTTGCGCTCGTCAAAGGAACCGGGCTCGTGCTGGCGGCCCCCGATGGCGGTGAAAGTCTAGAATATGGATCCTCGTTCGACATTCGGTGGGCGACGGTGGGCAATGTCCCCAAGGTGAATATCGATTACTCGATCGATGATGGTCAGAATTATCAAGTGATTGCCGCATCGGTGCCCAATTCGGGCACGTATACGTGGACGCCGCCTCCGGTCGATTCCAAAAGGGCCATCGTGCGCGTATCGGATGCCACGAATGCAGCGACATTCGACGAAAGCAACATGGGATTTACGTTGATTGGCGGTCTTCCGGAAGAGGTCATTCCCTTTGGATCGGTCTGGGCGTACAGCGACGACGGCCAGGATTTCGGGATTTCTTGGCTCGCCGTCAATTTTGACGATTCTGGCTGGAAATCCGGCCAAGCGCAGTTGGGCTACGGGGAGGGCGATGAATCGACGACGCTCCTCGATTTCACCCCCAATCAACCTTCCGTCTACTTTCGGAAAAAAATCACCCTCGATCGCGACGTGACCAAAGCCGACCTCGCAGTTTTACATGACGATGGGGTCATCGTGTGGGTCAACGGTCGGCAAGTTTTCTCCAAATATGCAGCTGATTCCACGTTTGGCACTTTTGCGAGCGTTCCGAGCAAAGAAAACGAAATCAACCAATCCGTCCTCGCCCTCGATCCCAGTCCCTTCGCGATTGGCGACAATATCATCGCGGTCATGGTCAAACAAGTCAGTCCATCATCGAGCGATCTTTCGTTCGACTTGGCGCTCACTTTGCGAAAATCTTTGAATGAACCGACCTCGTCGAGCAACGGAACGGGCGGTATGGGCGGCTCCGGAGGAAATGGTCACGGAGGCACGAATACCGTAGGAAATGATGGCCCCCGAGAGAGCGGATATTGTGCTTATCGAAATTCGACCTCCGACCCTCGTGACCTTTCTTGGGCGTGGGGGATTGCTTTGCTCTTTGCGGCGCGCTTGCGGCGCTCGCAGCCCGCGGTCAAACCATAGAACACGAGGAAAAACCATGCGCATTTCATATCTTGCACCAGTGCTCGTCGTCGCCGCCGCAATTCCCATTGCGTGTTCGGACGATCCCGTGACGACAGTGTCGACGACATCTGGTTCTTCGTCGGGGGATTTAGGGGGCTTTGGCGGATCTGGTGGGTCTGGGGGTATGGGTGGCAGTTCCAGCTCAGGGGCGGCATTTTCATGCGCGATGGATCCTTTGCCGTTGCAGAATCCGCGCTCTTTCACGCTTGGCGATACGTTTTACCTGCCGCGGTTGCGCATTCAACCCGTTTGCTCGGTGATGATGGAATGGAAGGTCGCCGATGCGCCGATTGGGAGCAAAAACATCGTGTGGAGACGAGGGGCGCCGGAACCGCGGTTTACGCCGGATTTGCCCGGAGATTATGTGTTCACGTTGGCCGATCCGTACAATTCCATCGTCAAGCTGCACGTCGTCGATCGCACCCCGACGGAACGATTTCGGAATCATTACCTGACGCCACTGTATGGCGCGGCCATGGTCGACAGCGAACTTTGGGTCGCCAATGGTGCGTCGTACACGGTCTCCAAATTGGCCAATGATGGCAATGGTACTTGGAGAAAAACCGGAGAAATTCCCGTAGGCCGTTGGCCTTCCGCCATAACGCATCATCCGACGAGCAATTACGTCATCGTCGCCCATCGCGGCAGTGATACGATTGGATTCGTCGATCGCACGCGCAAAGTGCTCGAAGATGCATTGTGGGTTGGCGACGAACCATCGGGTTTGGCTCTGTCACCCGACGGAAAAACCCTTTACGTGACGTTGGCGACGATGCGCCGCGTAGTCGTCGTCGATGTGGAACGCCGGCTGCTCATCAATCAAATCGACGTTGGATTCGATCCTCGCGCCATAACGATTTCACCGGATGGCAGTCGTCTTTATGTGGCGTCGTATCGGTCCGGCAACAAGGTCAAAGATACGCGGGGCACATATGGTCCCAATGATGATCAAGACCTCTGGATCATTGATACCGCGACAAACAAAGTTACCGACACGATTACCGGCATTGCTGCGGATTTGCGGGCCATGGCGCTTTCCGAAGATGGCGCCGAATTGTACATTGCCGGCACTGACGGGGACCCTGAACCTTCGCAATCCGACGTGATGGCACAACCCTTCGTGCACGAGGTGGTCGTCGTGGGGGCTGACCCAGCCAAACCCGGATATGCGACCGTTTTGCGGCGGGCCGATTTGACCCGACAAATGGGCTCGGGTGGACCCGTCGTCAATCCCTCGGGCATTCTCGCCGTGGGTGACACATTATGGGTTTCCTCGGAGTCGTCCGATATCGTCGTGGCCCTCGATCGCGCCACACTCGTCGAAAAATCGCGGACCCCCGTCGGTGCAGGTGCCCGAGCGCTCGTGAACCTCGGCGGTCAAATCGCTGTGCATTCGTACCAAGATTTCAACGTATCCATTTTGGATGGTATGGGTGCAGTCGTGCAACAATTGCCCGTCACCCAAGATCCGAGACCCGCCGATGTTGCCTTGGGCGAGCGCGTGTTCACGCGTCCGGGCGCCTCATTTGCTGCCAATCATGCTTGTTCGAGCTGCCACGTCGAGGCCCAAAATGACGGAATGATTTGGCGTTTTGGCCCAATGGTTTGGCATAACGCCCGACCCTTGCAAATCCTCGACGCGACAACCCCCCTCGAATGGGGCGCGTACGTTTCGAGCACGGACAATTTCGGTTATCAAGGCCCGTCGTCGATTGTATCGCGTCCCGCAACCCCCGAAGAAGCCCTTGGATTAAAGGCATTTTTGGGTTCGCTGCTGGGTGCGCCGCGCGAAACCGGGCGCACGCGGGTCGACGGGAGCCTCACCGAGGTAGGCGCGCGTGGGGAAGCGCTGTTTAATGGCAAAGCGGGTTGTTATGCCTGCCATGTCCCTCCGCTTTATACGACCCGCGAATACATTCCCGTCGGCAAATCCGGCGTCCCTGCAGACGTTCCGTCGCTCTTGGGCGTTTATCGCCACGGCATTTACTTCGTAAAAGGTCAGGCTCGATCGCTCGAAGCCGCTGCCGATGTGGCGCTCGCGTTTGTCAAGGTCACACTCACGCCCGAAGAAAAAGCAGACTTGGTGGAGTTCCTTTACGAGCTGTCGCCCAAAGGTGCCCATCCTCTAGGGATTTGGCCCGATATCGATAGCGCCTCCGGCGTCTATCCGAATATTCGTCCCAGCGTCGAGTTTGCCGATCCAATTGACGACTCATTGCCCGGAAAAACCGCAGACCAAGCGGCAGCCGAACACCTCCTTTTGGAGACCGCATCGGGAACCAGCGTTGCGGGGACCGTCAAGGTCACGGGTGGACGAGCCGAGTTTGTCCCGGATGCACCCCTCGAACCTGGACAATATTACCGTTTTCGAGTTCGTCCGGGATTACCATTCTTGTCGGGTGGATCCATGTGGGCCGAGCGGGTGGCGGAATTTCAGGTGGCCCAACCCGCGCTGGGAAATTGGTCGAAAAACATGAAAATGACGGTCTCCGTTCCCGGCCCCGGAGGCACGATCACGCAGCTCGATTACCTGCTCGAAGCGCTCGATACGCCGCGCCCTGGAGGTTTGTCGCTCATCGTAAAACCCGTCCTTTTCGGGAGCCAACAACGTCAAGTGGTGTGGGCTCGCGTCGATGCTGGCAAATTCTATATGCAGGGTTTTGCTTTGCCGATCAGTCCCAGCGGCGTTGGCGATGCGGCCATGGTCATTGGTACAGTCCAAACCGTCGATACCGCGACCAAGAACATCACCCTCATCGACGGAACCCTCCGTATCGGCGGACCGGGAATCAACGTGCCGGGAGTGCAGTTCAAAATCGTCCCCATGTGACGACAAACCAATCCAAACAAGAGATTGTCTGGACAGATCGAGCGATCGAAGTCATCTAGAAAGCACGATCTGTCCTAGACAAGATAGTTGACACTTGGGATACAAACGATTTAGGGTATCCCCGTCATGGACGGAACAAGTGCAGAAGAATCGGTGTTTGTTGAGGTTTCACGCCTTTCGACAAGCCCAGTACGTGACGAACGGAGTATCCTTCGGGAGTCGCTTCTACGTCCGTTGCCCGAAGTGCCGGCACGTTACTTTTATGATGACGTTGGGAGTGAACTTTTCGAGCGGATCACGCAGCTCGAAGTTTATTACCAAACGCGCACGGAGATCTCGATTCTCGAGGCGTTTGCCAAGACAATCATGGAGCAAGCGTCGCCGCGGCACATCGTGGAATTGGGAAGCGGGGCGGGGCGGAAGATTCGTTTGCTCCTCGACTCTTGGAAATCTGCGGATTCGGAGTCGACGTGCACGATGCTGGACATCAATGAATTGTTTTTGCGGCAATCGGTCACGCGTCTCGGGGCCGATTATCCGCGATTGCGCTTCAAAGGCGTCGTTGGGGATTTCACTGAGGGGCTTGAAGGTTTAGGTTCGTCGGGGCGTCGTCTGGTCGTGTTTTTCGCCGGCACCATGGGCAATTTCGACCCGCAGCATCGGAAACGATTCTTGCACGAATTGTCTCGCCTCATGGATCCAACGGATACGTTTCTCGTGGGTGTCGACTTGGTCAAGGACGCCGCGCGTCTGGAAGCCGCTTATGACGATCCCCAAGGCGTGACCGCGGCGTTCAACATCAATATGCTTTCTGTGCTCAATCGTCAATTCGGCGGCGATTTCGAGCCTTCGGCATTTCGCCATCGTGCGCGGTACGATGAAGAAAACGCCTGGATCGAAATGCGTTTGGTCGCGCAACGACCCGTGCACGTGCACCTCGAACGCCTCGATTTGGACTTGAAGCTGGCTCGAGGCGCCGAAATTCGCACCGAAATAAGCTGCAAATTCACGCGCGAGTCACTCGAGAAAAACGCTCGCGAAGCTGGGCTGACCATCATCGGTTGGTACACCGATCCGGAAAACTTGTTTGCTGTCGCCTTGTTGCGGAGAAACAGCGCATGAACGATGGTTCGTGTAGTCGATTCGAGCGGGCATTCGACGCAGCATGGGCCCGTTCGGACATGCTATTCGATTTGCTGCCTTCCCATGGCTTTTGCGAACGTCCCATCGGCTTGCGCCATCCATTTCTGTTTTACCTGGGGCATCTTCCGGCCTTCACTTGGAATCAGATTGGTCGTGCATTCCTGGCCGAGGGGCATTTCGATCCTAGCTTCGATGTGCTTTTCGAGCGCGGAATCGATCCGGTCGACGTGACCCAAGCTGCGCAGCAATCGATAACGACGTGGCCGGAGGTGGCCAAGGTCATCGATTATCGGGATCGTATTCGTCGAGCCATTCGGGAACGTATTCCCGCGGTCTTGCAGCGCGGCGACGATGTGCTTGGCGCCAATGGTCGCATTTTGCATGTCGCGATCGAGCATGAATTGATGCATCACGAAACGCTGATGTACATGGTGGCGGAATGTCCCGAGGGATTCATTCGCCGTCCAGCATCGGCAATGGCGCCGGAAGATGGCCCGGGCCAAAAAGCCGAAGTGCGCGAAATATCCGCTGGAATGGCCAAAATCGGCGCGGCATTCGATTCAATCGAGTTTGGCTGGGACAATGAATTCGGGCGTTTCGACGTCTTCGTGCCGGCGTTTCGTATCGATTCACTTCCGGTTCGGAACCAAGATTGGCACGATTTCTTGAAGACCACGAATCGACACGCCACGCT
>DAOMZH010000420.1:0-9027 GCA_035437985.1 Polyangium sp. (in: bacteria)
GTATTCGGCCATGTACCCATTGCCTCCGAAAAGCTGGACCGCTTCCAGGGCCACTTCCATGGCGGCTTGCGCGCTATAAAGCTTGCACGCCGATGCTTCGGTCAGGTCCATGCTCCGGCCCCAACCTGCCAATTCGATCTGGCGGAACACCAGGTTTTGAATGTTCGCTCGGGCCACCGCCATTTTCGCCAGCTTGAGCTGAATGAGCTGAAACTCGCCAATGGTTTTCCCGAATTGAACTCGGGTCTTGGCGTATTCGGTACAGAGTTCCAAACACCTTTCGACGATCCCGAGGGCCATCGGCGCAACGCCCGTACGTTCCGTGGTAAACGTATCTTTGGCGCCTTCGCGCGAGGGTTGATCTTCGGTTTCTCCAAGCAAACGGTCCTTCGGAACCCAAACGTCCTCGAGGAATAACTCTCCCGTAGGCGACGCGTGCATACCCATTTTGCGTAGCGGCTTCGACCGCGTCAAACCCTTCGTGTCGCCATCCAAAATGAACGTCACCACCTTGCGATGCTCGGGCGCATTGCCTTCATCGAGCTTGCAAATGAAAACGATCGTATCGGCATAAGGACCATTCGTGATGAAGGTCTTGTTGCCATTGAGAACGTACCCGTCACCATCGCGACGCGCGGTCGAACGCATCGAACCAAATGCATCGGAACCCGATCCCGGCTCCGTAATGGCCCACGCCCCAATTTTTTCCAGCGTGAGTAGCGGCGGGACAAACTTTTCTTTTTGCGCAATCGTGCCCTTTTTCTGAATTGCGCCCGCCGTGAGGCCCACGGCTACCCCAAGCGCCGTAATCATCCCCGGACTGTGCCGCGATATCTCGATGACCGGAATCATCCGCATCGCCGTTGCATCCGCCGCGTTTTGCGAAAATGTTTCGCGCGGTTTTCTTTCTTTCGGCGCTTCGCCACGTTTTTCTTTTTCGAGGTCCGCGAAAAATTGCGCTTTGGCCATCTCGCCAGCGCCAAACGTATCCATGAACTTGCGCAGTACGTCGTACGGAGGTGTTTCGCCGAACTCGAGTTCTTCCCGTTTCGAAGCGATTTCCATCTCGACGAACTTGCGAATCATCTGCCGAATCTGCCGGTGCTGCTCACTCCACTCGAACATCGATCCTCTCCTCCGGGGCAGTCGGGGCCCGTTGCGGTCGCAAGCATCGCACGAAAAAAACGTCTTGGGCGAATTATCGACATGTAAAAAGCCCAGAATGACAGTTTGTAAATGCGAAACAACTTGCGCAGTCGTTCGGTGAGGTGGCGAAGAAAGCGCGGAAATCATCAGACCATCGAGGTGAACCAGGCATTCGGATCTTGACAATTGCCTCGGGTGCTGTCTGAGTTCGCGCCATGAATGATTCAAGGAATCAGAGATTGGCAGCTGGGTGTGAGCAACGGGGGCTCGGGGAGCCGGTCGTGTCGCGGGTAGATTGGAAAGACGTACGGCGTGAGTTTGCCATTGTGGAACGGCGAGTGCCGGTTTTGGGTGGAGAAGAGCGGTCGCTCGTGTATTTGGATCACGCGGCGACGACGCATGCGCCGCATTCGGTCGTGCGAGCGTACGTGGACTTTTTGGAGCACGAGTATTCGAATGTGCATCGCGGAACGCATTTGTTGTCGCGACGGGCGACGGTGCGATTCGAGGAGGCTCATGGGCAAGTGGCGAATTTCATCGGGGCGGAGCTCGAACAAGGCGCCATTTGTTTCGTGACGAATACGACGCAGGCGATTGATTTGGCCAGTCACGTGATGGCGCACTTGCCGGGCAAAGTAGTCACGACGGAAATGGAGCATCATTCGAATGAATTGCCTCATCGGCGGCGCGGTGAAGTGCTGCGCGCCCGAATTGGGAGCAATGGAATCGTCGATTTGGGGCACCTCGAAGAGATCTTGCGTCGGGAGCGCGTGAAACTCGTGGCCATGACCGGTGCTGCCAATGTAACGGGGTTATTGCCGGATTTGCGGGCGATGACGCGGCTCGCGCACGAACATGGAGCGCTCGTGCTCGTCGATGCTGCGCAACTCTTGGCCCATCATTCCATTGATGTCGGGCCATTTGATCATCCTGAGCACATCGATTTTTTGGCCGGAGCAGGACACAAGGCATACGCCCCATTTGGTGCCGGATTCTTATATGGTCCGCGCAAGGTGTTCGACGCCGCAGATCCTTATTTGCCCGGTGGCGGCAATGCCGTGCGGGTGACCGAGGACAACGTCGAATTTTTGCCATCGCCTGATCGCCATCATGGTGGCACGCCAAACATTGCGGGAGTTGTGGGATTTTCGAGTGCGCTGCGATTTTTGAAGGCGATTGGTATGGAGGCGATACGCAAACACGAAGTGGAATTGACGCGCAAAGCCATCGAGGGAATGCAGAATCTCGGGGGAATCACGATTTATGGGGATCCCTCGCCAGACGCGCGTTTGGGAGTGATCTCGTTTAATGTGGATGGCGTATCGGAATTGATGACCGCGGCGGTGTTGTCGGAGGAAGGCGGCGTTGCCGTACGGAATGGTCGTTTTTGCGCGCATATCTACATGGATCAGCTGCTGCGGATGCATCACGCGGGTCGCGCAGAGGATATTCCCACGGGTGCAGCGCGTGCGTCTTTCGGTGTCTACAATGACGAATCGGATGTGGATCGATTTTTGGAGCAATTGAAAAAGGTTCGGGATCGGACGTGGATTGGAAGATACCAAATCAAGGGTGGCGCAATGATGGCCGAATTTGCGAGTCGTTGCGCGGATCATTGGATGGAGTCTGCGTAATCGCCCACATGGTAGTTCTCGAAACCAGGGGACGATATCAAGAAGACGTGAATGCAAAATAGATCTATACAATGCCAATTCTCTCGGGTAGTCTGGCGATATGAGAAGAATCGGCTGCCTTCTGTCTTTGAGTGCCTTGGGGATGACACCACTGCTTACAGGTTGTGGTCCTGAACCTTCCGAAAAAATTGGCGATGCGCTCTCCGCGCTCGCGCAAAATTTCGACAAGGAAATCGAACCCAACAACGGGGCCGTGCAAGCCACCGTAATCACCAATGACGAAGTCGTGCGCGCCAATGTTTATGCAACGGGCGACGTCGATTTCTACCGGATCACGGCGAATATGGGCGATCGTGTTTTTGCGGCCACGATGACGGGATTCTCGGCAGCTGCGAATACATCGGTGCTTTCGGTGGTCGGTGTCGATGGCTTGACCACCGTGGAAATGGACACGAACAATGGAGTATTCGCGTCCGGGGCTTCGAGCATTGCCGGCACGCCGCTCACGCAGGCAGGAAACCATTTCTTGCGCGTCGCGCACTCGAATGCCTCCGCGCAAATCCGGCCCTATGACTTGCACGTGAAGGTGCAAACGGGCATGCCGACGGCTGAAATGGAACCCAATGACGCTACAGCTCAAATGCTGCCCATGGGTGGATATGTTTCGGGCGCGACTTCGAGTGCCGCCGACGTCGATGGTTTTGCGTTGATGCTGAACGCAGGCGATACGATTTTCGCGAGCCTGGACCTCGATCCGGAACGCGACACGACGGAATGGAACGGACAACTCACATTTGCGTCGGCAACGCAACCCGCGCTCGTCGTCAATGATGGCGATTTTGCGGGAACGCCTGATTCCGAAGCGCTGATGGCCACGGTGCAAACGGCAGGAATGTATGAAATTCGCGTGGGTTCGACGAGCGGATCGGGCACGTATTTGCTGAGCGTGAGTGTGCATCCGGGAACCGAGGCGACGCCGAATTGCACGACGTACACGAGTGCCGACGTTCCGAAAATGATCGGTCCGCAAGATACCCAAGCGGCTTCGTCGACGATTACGATTCCGGGCAATCCGCGCATTGCCGATCTCGACGTGGCGATTCAGCTCAATCACCAAAAGGCCGATGATCTGGACGTACACTTGATTTCTCCGGCAGGAAATACCAATGCGTTGTTCACGGACATTGGGGGTACAGGGGCCGTCACCATGGATATGACGCTCGACGATGAAGGCGCATTTCCAGTGAGTTCGACGGCCGTTCCCTTGGCGGGTCTCGTCATGCAACCCGAAAACAATTATCGCTTGCATTGGTTTGACGGGGAAGATGCTGGCGGCACCTGGACGCTCGTCGTCAATGATGATGCGAACAACAATGGCGGGACGCTGACCGGCTGGAGCATTCGCATTTGCGAGCCGCCGAGCAACATGGTGACGTGCGGCATGGCCACGCCCCTCACGAAGTTTTCCTCGGACTTCGAGATGAACGACGGGGGTTTTACGTCGAATGGTACGGCGAACGAATGGCAGCGGGGTATGCCCACTGCGGCGCCCATAACGAACTGCAACAGCGGCATGCAATGCTGGAAGACGGATCTCGCGGGCACCTACAACAACGGCTCCAGCCAAAATCTGGTTTCTCCGCCCATCAATCTGACCGACGTGAAAGCCCCCATTGCGTTGTCCTGGGCCATGAAATACCAATTGGAAAACGCGACGAACGATCGCGCGTGGCTCGAGGTACGCGAGGTTGGCGGGGCAAACCCGCAACGAGTCTGGCAATTCTTGGACGATACGATGCAAACGCAAATTCAAGTGGGCGGAAGCAACACCACACTGAACGAGAGCGCCGGATGGGGTGTGCACCGGGCGGATATCGGTGCATTCGCTGGGAAAAACATCGAGCTCGTGTTTCACTTGGATAGCAATGGCTCGGTCAACATGGCGGGCTTGGCAATTGACGACGTCTCCGTGGTCGGGTGTCCCTCGGCCATTTGCGGCGATGGCGCCAAGGAAGGTACCGAGCAATGCGATGATGGGAACATGATGGACGGCGACGGCTGCGACAACAACTGCACGACGACGGCGTGCGGTAATGGCATCACGACCATCAATGAAGAATGCGACGACGGCAATATGATCGACGGCGACGGCTGCGATTCCAATTGCAAGATGACCGGGTGCCCCAATGGTATCGTAACTGGCTCGGAAGATTGCGACGACGGCAATATGGCCGACGGCGACGGCTGCGACACCAATTGCACCATTACCGGCTGCGGTAATGGCATCATGACGATGCCGGAAGCGTGCGACGATGGAAACAGCAACGAAGGTGATGGCTGCGATTCCAATTGCACCGTGACTGCTTGCGGCAATGGTATTCCCACGGATGGCGAAGCTTGCGACGATGGCAACATGACCGAAGGCGACGGCTGCGATTCCAATTGCACCGTTTCTGCTTGCGGCAACATGATCACCGGCGCTCCCGAAACCTGCGACGACGGCAATACCATCGACGATGATGGTTGCGATTCCAATTGCACCATTACGGGTTGCGGCAATGGGATCCAAACCATGAACGAGCTTTGCGAAGACGGCAATCTCACCGATGGCGACGGCTGCGATTCCAATTGCACCCCAACCGGCTGCGGCAATGGCGTTCCGACGGATCCCGAAGCCTGCGACGACGGCAATGCAACCACCGGCGATGGTTGCGACGATATGTGCGCCGTGGAACCCGGCTTCGAATGCATGGGCACACCCAGCATGTGTGGCCATATTTGCGGCAATGGGACCATCCAAACCGGCGAGGGATGTGATGACGGCAATTCCGTGAATGGTGACGGCTGCTCCGATATGTGTGCCGCCGACATCGGCTACAATTGCACAGGCGAACCAAGCGTGTGTTCGACGATGTGCGGCGACGCCATCACTGCCGGCACCGAAGAATGCGATGACGGCAATACGAAGAGCGGTGACGGCTGCTCCGATATGTGTCTAAATGAAGGCGGCAATGGCGGCGCTGGCGGCGCTGGTGGCGCTGGTGGCGCTGGCACCGGCGGTGGCGGCAATGGCGGCAGCGGCAACAGCGGCAACAATGGCAGCAGTTCCTCGAGCGGCGAAGGCGGGGGCACGGCTGGCTCGGGCGGCGGAGTCACCGGCGAAGAAGGCGGCTGCGATTGCTCGATTCCAGGCCAGGATTCGCGCCCCGCGAAATCCTTCTTGGTCGGCGTATTGATGGCCCTCGGTCTGCTACGCCGCTCGAATACGCGTCGCGCACGCTAGGCGCACGAACTGCCCCACCTCAACTCCCACGATACGTCGAATACCCAAATGGGTTGAGCAAGAGCGGAATGTGATATTTCCGGCTCGTATCGACGATGTTCACATGGACCGACACTTCCGGGAAAAACGCCGTTTGTCCTTTGGAACGGAAATACTCACCGACGTGAAACACCAATTGATATTCGCCGGCCTCGAAAGGCACGGGAAACACGATTCGTCCGTCCGCATTCGTCACGTCGTTCGCGATCCGAACCCACATGGTCATTCCGCGGTCGTCGCGTGACGTTGCTCGATGGATGTCGACGCGCACGTTTGCGGCCGGAAAACCGACGCTCGTGTCGAGGATGTGCGTGCTGATCACAATGCTCTCCTTGTTGACGGAGGCGCGAAGATAGTTTGGACTTCGGTACGTTGTAAAGGTCGCCCGGCAAGGACGCGAAAAATGCCGTATTTCTCGGGCTGCACCGTTCGAGACGCGATTGCCGTCACCGGCATGCAAAAAGCGCCTGGCACGTTGCCCGCGAACGCGCGATACATTCGCCATGGCTCACATCCTCATCGTCGAGGACGAACCCGCAATCGCTGAATCGCTCTCCTACGCGTTGCGACGCGACGGCTTCACCACCACCCTCGCCCCAACCCTCGCCGACGCACGACGCGCCCTCACCGGCGCTTCGCTCGTCATTCTCGACCTCATGTTGCCCGATGGCAGTGGCTTCGATCTCATCGGTGATCTTCGGCGGAGCAGCACAGCCGTGCCCATCATCGTCCTCACCAGTCGCGACGATGAAGCTGATCGCGTCGCGGCTCTCGAAACAGGCGCTGACGACTATGTCACCAAGCCTTTTTCGACCCGGGAAATGACCGCTCGCGTGCGCGCCGTGCTCCGACGTTCAGCCACGGCTGCGTCGACTGCACCACCTGCTCCGACAAACCCATCCGCACCCCCTGCTCTCCGAGACGAACCTCTTCCGTTACGGATTGACGAACCTACGCGCCGAGCCTACGTACTTGGACAAGAATTGGATTTGACGCGGGTCGAGTTCGATTTGCTCGCGTGTTTGCTCGCGGCACCTGGGCGCGTCTTCACGCGTGCGGAGCTCATCGATCGCGTGTGGGGCGACGGGTTTGCAATCACCGATCGCACAATCGATTCCCATGTCAAGGGGTTGCGACGCAAAGTGGAAACGGCTGGCGGAAACCCAGCAAGCATCGAAACCGTTCGGGGCGTAGGATATCGCGTCACGGACAAACCTGTTGCCCCGTCTCGAGACGGTTCGTCGGAATCAACGTGATTCGTTTCATCATTACGACCACCTCTTCGGTGGCCCTCATTCTTCTCGTTGCGTATGTCGTCTCCCGTATCGTGCGCGCACGTACGGCGGGCACGAGCATTCGTCTGCAAGTGTTTCTGGCGCTCGCGAGTATCGTCGGGGCATTTTCATTTGGTTTGGGCCTTTTGGTGATTGATCGCATCGAAGCCCGAGCCACTTTGTTGGCGCATGAAGCAGCCCGCGACGAAGCGGCCGCCATTGCCGCGGTCGTCGCCGGAGAAATCGCCGAACGTTCCTCGTCGCTCGCCGATGTGGGGGGACGCATTGCCCGAGCGTCGAATCCCGAAACCGTGCATTTTTCCTTGCTCGATACGACAGGACGAACCGTTTTCGCCAGCGGTCCGGCGCAGGGGGAACCAGGTACCGTCTTCGTCACGGCGCCGATTTTCGTGGGAGAAGCATCAGCAGGCCAAGTACAGGTCGTTAAACCGACCATTGTGATTCGAAGAATGCTGGAGGATTTTGCGCCGACGGTCGTGACCATTAGCGCATTGCTGTGCGCCGTCGCGGCAGCAGCAGCCATCTTGATTGGTCGCGCGATTGCTACGCCCATTGAATCGCTCACGGAATTTGCCGTCCGGGTGAGTGAAGGAGAACGTCGAGCGCCTCCGCCACCGGTGTTTGGCCGGGAGGTCGCGCGTTTGTCCCGGGCGATTGATTCGATGCGTCGGCAGCTCGAAGGGCGACCGTTTGTCGAAACGTTTGCCGCTGATTTATCCCATGAATTAAAAAACCCAGTTGCGGCTATTCGCGCGAGTGCCGAAGTGTTGGCCGATGGGGCATTGGACGAACCCGCGGAGGCCGCAAAGTTCGTCGCGCGCATTCAGGAAGCAACGGAACGAATCGAAGCTCTTTTGGGGGATCTGTTGAATTTGGCGCGTATCGAGGCTCGTGGGGTGGAGGAAGCTGCGGCCGTGGACCTCGACAAACTCGCCCGGGACGTAGCGGATCGTGGGCGCGAACGTGGGGCCACCATTGAGGTGACGATTTCGGGCGCCCCGATGGTTCGCGGGAGTGCTCCATGGTTATCACGGGCGCTCGAAAATTTGCTCGACAATGCGTATACCCATGGGGCGGAACACGAGCCCATTCGGCTTTCTGTCGATCGCGAAGCGAACAAGGTGCGCATTACGGTGCGTAATCGCGGGAATGTTCATCCGCATGTAGCGGGGCGATTGTTTCGACGGTTTGTCACGACGCGCAGTGGTCATGGAGGTACGGGGTTGGGTTTGGCGATTGTCCGGGCCATTGCGGAAGCGCATAGCGGCAGTGTGGAGTGCATCGACGGAGGTCCTCCGGAGGTCGCGTTTCGCATTACGTTGCCTCCGGCGACGATGTTGTAATCATTCCGCCCCGCACCACGCCTGCGCCAGCTCCAGCGTTCGCCGATTTTCCGGCACATTTTCCAAAAACTTCGTGCGCATGACCAAATCGTCGATTTTCGCCGCATTCACGCGAATGCATTCACGCGCGTTGCGAATGGCCGCCCCCGCTTCGTCATGCCGACCCAACGATTCGAGGATTTCAGCGTGCGTGAGCCGCAAGAACGCTCCCCGGAAAAATTGGCTACAAGCCTCCATTTTTGCATAAAGTGAAAGACCTTCTTCGGCCAACGCCAGAGCCTCCCCGT
>DAOMZH010000421.1:0-9010 GCA_035437985.1 Polyangium sp. (in: bacteria)
GCAAGAATTCATGGGCCTCTCTCTTTGCACAAATTGCACGTACTCAACCCCTCGCATGACCGATATGCACCGACTCAGTCGCACCTGAGCCCAGTCTGCTTTCAACAATCTTTACAACTTTCGCCCCAGGGTGCACAAGTGCGCGACAGAAACTCTGCGACCAACCCCTCACAACCTCTAAAAAAACGCACGCTTGGGGCTTCACCAGCATCCACGGCGCGCTAGGCTGCCGACCTCCGAGGAACCTCATGACCAAGCTCGACACGACCCGTGCCCAAACGTCATCCGACCGCATCTGGGAGCAAGACATCGTTCCGGCCATCACGGAGTACATTCGAATTCCTTGCAAATCTCCCTCGTTCGACCGCGAATGGCGCGCCCACGGGCACATGGAGCGCGCTGTGCACCTCATCGAATCTTGGTGTCGCAAGCAGCCCCTCGCAGGTTTGTCCGTCGAAGTGGTTCGTTTGGAAGGACGTACCCCGGTCATCTTCATGGAGCTACCTGGCAAAAGCGACGACACCGTTCTGCTCTACGGTCATCTGGACAAACAGCCGGAAATGATTGGTTGGTCCGAAGGAAAAGGACCCTGGGAACCCGTTCGGGAAGGTGACAAACTCTACGGACGCGGAGGAGCTGACGATGGTTATTCCGCGTTTGCCTCGCTTGCAGCTCTGCGTTTGCTTGCCGAACAAGGCCTCCCGCATGCGCGCTGTGTGATCCTCATCGAGGCTTGTGAAGAAAGCGGGAGCTACGATTTGCCCGCCTACATCGATGCCCTCGCGCCGCGTATCGGTCGCCCGAGCCTCGTCGTTTGTCTCGATTCAGGCTGTGGAAACTATGAACAACTCTGGACCACCACGAGCTTGCGTGGGCTCATTGGCGGCACGCTCGAAGTCAAAATTCTACGAGAAGGTGTACATTCTGGCGGAGCAACGGGCATCGTTGCCTCGAGCTTCCGCATCTTGCGCCACCTGCTTTCTCGCGTCGAAGACCCCGCAACGGGCCGCATTTTACTGGACGAACTCCATACGAACATTCCCGCCCAACGTGTCGAGCAAGCGCAACGTGCTGCCGAAGTTCTCGGCCCTGGTTGCTACTTGGAAATGCCGTGGGTCGAAGGTGCTGGTCCCATCGAGGAAAATCATCAGGAGCTGCTCTTGAATCGCACCTGGCGTCCAGCGCTTGCCATCACGGGAGCCGACGGTTTGCCCCCGCTCGCCAACGCTGGCAACGTTTTGCGCCCCTCGACGAAACTCAAGCTCTCCATGCGCATTCCCCCGCGTGTCGACCCCCATGCAGCCACGCGCGCACTCAAGACTGCCCTCGAAAAAGACCCTCCTTACGGCGCACACGTCACGTTTTCCACCTCGGGCCCCGCGCAAGGTTGGGATGCTCCGCCCACCGCTGCATGGCTCGAATCGGCCATGCATGACGCCTCGAATGCATTTTATGGGCGTCCCGCCATGGCCTTTGGCGAAGGCGGCACCATTCCCTTCATGGGTATGCTCGGCGAAAAATTCCCCGAAGCGCAATTCCTCATCACCGGCGTACTCGGCCCCCAATCGAATGCCCACGGCCCCAACGAGTTTTTGCATATCGCCTACGGCAAAAAACTCACCGCCTGTGTCGCCAGCGTCATCGCAGATCATTTCACCCGCCAATGATTTTGACCTAAACTCGTGACGTCACCTTCGAGGTTTTGGGGCGAACGACGCCGCTGGCGATCCGAAGCCCCAAATGGACAAACAGGGAGGCGTCATGTCGAACTCGTCCGTTTCATCATCGGAAGCAGCTGCAATCGAGTACGTGGATTGGCCCGTGCTCGGTAATGAAGAACCGCTCCCTGCGGATCCGATGGTTGCCTTGGACAAACTCACGCAGCTCAATGGCACGAATGCCTCAGCGGGAGCCCACGCGTGCGGCGCCGTGTCGCTCGTCGGCGCTATGCTCGCGGTGCATGGTTATGCCGGTTTGCGCCGCTTAGCTCATTCTTTGGCCAATGAATTGTCCGATGAAACCCGCACAGTGCTCGAACGATTGGCCGACGAAATCGGCGAACACGGTTCAGCAGCGACCTACGGAGCCCTCGCGGATTACGCTCTCGTGCTTTACCGTCGTTATCGAGGGCTCGATGGCGGTATCGAGTACACGAAGCTCCAACATTTGATGCAGGTGGCGGGATTTGCGCCGCCAAGTGCAATAAAAGACGAGGACATCACTCGAACCATCGTCAAAACTGGGCAATGCTGGCCGGCCAAAATATCAATGACCGGAGGCGAAGGAGATCACTGGATCCTGGTTGGTCGTGACGCACGCGGGCATTTCATTTTCGATCCCTACCCGCGTAATGACGGCAGCCAAATCATTCGCCCGAACGAAATCGATTGGAAACGTTACGTCCAAGCGATTGGTCAGCACGAAGACGGTCAGAACACCATTGGTTTCTTGCCCAAGTAACGCAGGCGAAACTGCTTGACGCGCCAAAACAAAAAGGCTGGGATGTGCCCATGACCATGTCCCCTGGAGCGGTGCGACTCAATGAGTACGTGCGCGCCAATCGGCCGAAAAGCATCGATCCGGCCGACATGCGCGCCTGGTTCTTGAATCTTGTGAACGTCACGCCGATTCCAGAAGACGCCAAACTCGAACTGTCCTCCTGCCCAGCATCGGCCTCGTGGATTCGGCCTTCAAGCTCCGCTACGGACCGCGTCATCTTGTATGTACACGGTGGAGCCTATCTCTTGGGTTCGTCGCGTACGCACCTCGAATTGACGTATCGCCTGGCCAAAAACGCTGGAACCATTGCACTTTCCGCCGATTATCGACTTTTGCCCGAACACCCCTACCCGGCCTGCGTCGACGATGTCGTCGAAACGTATCGGTATCTGTTGAAAGAGGGTTTTTCGCCCCAGCACATTGCGATCGCGGGTGATTCCGCAGGTGGAGGCATTACGCTCACCACCGCCTTGCGTCTGCGCGACGAAGGATTGCCCCCTCCGGCGTGTTTGCTCTGCATTTCCCCCTGGACCGACTTGACCGGATCCGGCGAGACGCTCGTCACCAACGCCCGTTTCGATTCCATGATCGACACGAACCGCTTGCCTTTTCTCGCCCAATTGCTCCTGCTCGGCCGCGACGCTCGTGCTCATTCCCCGCTGTTTGCTGATTTGCACAATCTTCCCCCGCTTTTCCTGCAAGCCGGTACAGCCGAAGTCTTGTTCGACGATTCGCGCCGGTTGGCCGAGCGTTACACCGAAGCAGGAAACAAAGTCATTTTCGATCCCTGGACCGGAATGACGCACGTGTTTCAGGCGTTTCCCACCTTCGCGCCCGAAGCGATCGAAGCGACTGAAAAAGCCGCTTCGTTCATTCACGAGCACCTGCGTTGAGCTGCCCGTGCAACCGTTCATGGGCTTGACCTTTTTTCGAGAATGATGGCTGTCCAGAAAAACCATACCTGGATGTACGTTTTATGCGCCGCTTCGTTGGCGTTGAGCGGCGTAGCCTGTCGCGACCGAAAAACGTCGAATCAAAATCTCACGAATAGCCAGGCGCTGACCATCGCCGACGAACCATTGCCAAATTTGCCCGGTGGTTTGACCATTCGCCTGACGCCGCATCCCGAGCGTGCGCAGGTCGACGTCGAAGTGCACCTCGTCGGCGCCGACGCTACCCCCGTGAAAGAATTGGCCATCGCCAAGCAATGGGCGGGTATCGATGGTTTTGCGTCGATTCGCTCCTTGCGCGTGCGCGACGCAAATGGAGAAATCGCCACGCGACCAGGTCCCGACGCTGGTTCCGATCGCACCTTGTCTCTCGAACGCCCTCCCGCCCTCGAGCACCTCGAAATTCGATATTCAGTGGCTTCGGCCCCCCTTTCCGCGCCGCGTTTTGCATTGCATGTGGACCGCGACGGGTTTTCCGGAGTCGGACAAACCTTTTTGCTGCTGCCGCGTTTCGACAAACCCATCGCGGTGCATTTGCAAATTCGCTCGAATGCGTTGGCGCCAGGTTCGTCGGGAGTAACGTCGTTCGGGGCCGGGGAAGAAATTGACCTATCGGCACAACCTTGGGATTTGGCCCACGCAGTGTATGCTTCGGGGCACTTGCGCACCATCGAACGCCCCAATGCGGGACGTTTGCTGCTTTTGGGAAGGCCCGCATTCGATGCGGAAATGACCCACCGCACGATCATGACTGCGCATCGGGCACTCGAAACGGCGTTTGGCCCGGTACAAGTCCAAGAAAAAGCAAAATCGTTCACGTACGTACTGGTCGCCGAACCAGGGCTCGGCAAAGGTCACGATGGCGCCTTGCTCGGGTCGTCTTTTGGTTTGTGGATCGGCAATGAAACCGGCCTCGATGCTCCGACCATCATTGCCGCAGCTCATGAATTGGCTCATTCATGGCTCGGCGGCTCCGTCCGGCTCGTCGATGACGAAGGTCACGAACAAACCTGGTTCTCCGAAGGATTCGCCGTCCATTACGCTCGCAAAGTGTCGCTTCAGGAAAAACTCATTTCGCCAGATGATTTTGCCGCCGATGTCGAACGCACCTTGGGCATTGGTTCGTCCGACTTGGGCGCGCACCCTATGCCCCGCTCCCGCGAAGCGTACCAACGTGGCGCCCTGTACGCCGCTCAGCTCGATGCCGCCATGGACCGCAATTCCAAAGGAAAACGCTCCCTCGACGATGTGTTGAGAAAGCTCTTCGCTCGCCGTTCGTCCGAGCCTTCGATACGTGTTCCAGTTGCGGCATTTCGCGATCTCGTCGTCGAAGAGCTCGGGGCTGGACGAGGCGAAGAAATGACCTGGGTAATGGTTCAAAGCCACGGTGAAATTCGTCTGGATGACGATACTTTTGGCAAATGTTTTCAGCGCACCCGGGCAAAAGCAAAGACGTTCGAGTTAGGATTCGATCGTCACGCCACCCTGCGTCCTCCGCAAATGATTCGCGGCTTGATTGCGGGATCGGCGGCGGCCAAAGCTGGCCTTGCCGAAGGAGGTTTGGTTCTTTCTTCCAAACTTCCCGACGAAGCGGATCGCTTCGTGGACAAACCTGTCGAAATCACGGTCGCCATTCGCGGGCTCACGAAAAAAGTCCGGTACTTGCCCATTGGCGAACGTGACGACGTTCATTGGGTCGCCAAAAAGGGTTGCGTGGATTGACGCGTGTGTTCCAGGAGCCACGGCGCGTGTCTCCGAGCGAACGACAAACGCTCTCGCTGAACACGGAACGCCGTCATTTCTTGGCTGGATCGTTTTGTGCTCTCCACGATTGACGTTGAAGCTGGAGGTACAGATGGCACGTCGTCGCTCGTGGGGAATGGTGGTCTCGGGTTTGTCGCTGCTCAGTGGCTGCGGAGGTGCTCCGTCTCCTGCCTTGCCGCATCCTACCGCGTTGGCAGGTCATGATTCTCCGCAAGCTTCGCAAACCTCGCAACAAGCCGCTTCTTCCTCGACGAGCGTACCCACGGGCGCCTGCGTGGCCCAGCGAGCGTCCACCTTGCGCCCATTGCAATCGGGGCGTGGGGAACGCGTTGTGCTCGCGCTGCGTGACCAGTCGAAACTCGCTCTGGTCGCGAATGAAGACGATGCCTCCATTCACACGATCGACCTCGACAAACACGATGAAATCGGCGTGACGCAGCTGCCCGGCGCGCCCTCGGCGCTCGTCATGCTTTCGGACGGGCGCTTGGTTGCCACTCTGCGCGATCGTAATGAAATCGTCGTCCTCGAAGCCGAAGATCAAGCAGGTTCCAAGTTCCAAACCCGCTGTCGTTTGTCCGTACCCAGTGAGCCCGTGGGCCTGTCGTCTGTCTCGACGAACGGAACCGAACGAGTTCTCGTCACGGCTGGTTACGGGCATGCCCTCGGGATTTTGGACGCGAATACGTTCGTCGCGGAACGTTGGGTCAATTTGGATCGGGATCCGCGGGCGGTCGTGGTCGCCAATGGTCGCGCGTACGTGAGCCACATGGTGAGCGCGGACGTGAGCGTTGTGGAGCTCGATTCGGGGAAAACCCAAAAGATCAACGTGCTCTCCAACAAGCGAATGCGTTCGCTTGGCCAAACCGGAACCGGCGACTTGATTATGGGCAATCAGGCATTTGCCTTGGCCATGAATGAAAAAGGCCGCTTGTTCACGCCCATGGTCACGGTCGATCCTGGCGAGCCCAAAATCACTGGCGCATATGGCAGCACGGAGAGCCCAATCAAACCGTTTGTCGGGGTCATTGATCTCGTGGCCGGAAAACAACTCGAATTGGGCATTCCCGGAACGTCGCACCACCAACTCGAATGCATGTTGCCCAGAGCGGCAGCGGCTACGGGCGATCGGCTTTTCGTGGCGTGCCTCGGATCGAACGAACTCGTGGAATTCGACGCTCGCGGGCAGAACGCAGCGGAATTCGTGCGCCGACGTGTGCAGCTTCCGCGTGGTCCTTTGGGAATGGCCCTCGACGAGCATCGGGCCATCGTGCTCTCGCAATTCGATCGCGCTGTGAGTATCGTGGACGTCGAGGATCCGAAGTCGGCTCCGGTGCTGATTGCCTTGTCGCGTCCCGAAGGACAAGTCGACGAAGTATTCGAGCGTGGACGACAGATTTTTCATGACGGATTCGAAACGCGGGTATCGAATGACGGCCGAGCATGTGCCAATTGCCATCCCGATGGTCGGGAAGATGGTTTTACCTGGTCCACTCCTGATGGTCCGCGGCAAACCATTTCGCTTGCCGGGCGTGTTCCCAATGCGGCTCCTTATGGTTGGTTTGGCAATCATTTCGACGTGCATAGCCATTTGGCTCAAACCGTCGCGCGGCTGGGAGGACAAGGTTTTGATACGAAAGATCGAGCTGATTTGAATGCCCTCGTGACGTACATCTCGCGCATGAAGGCGCCGGTGGGCACACAGGACCAAGCCGCGGCGGAATTGGTTTCCAAAGGGCGCGATTTGTTTCATGCTCCAGCCCAAGGTTGCGGCGAATGCCATGCCGAGGGCGGTACCGATCGCGCACGCCATGATATTGGCACCGGACGCGATATCGAAGCGAGTTTTTCCTTTGATACACCATCATTGATGGCGATTGCTGGCAGTGCTCCGTATTATCACGATGGTCGTTACAAATCGCTCGATGAGTTGCTGGCTAAAGCCGATGACAAGATGGGCCATGCCAAACACCTGAACGCTGACGAACGAACCGCCATGGTTGCCTACATGAATTCGTTGTCGCCCGATTTGCCTTCTGATGTTCCAATGCGCAATTTCGTGCGTCCCGCGAATCTGCCTATGGTGCTCCCAACGGCGAACAACGCCTTCGAAAAGCTCGCCTTGCGCCAAAATCCACCTCGAAAAGCCATGGATCGCATCGATTTGGATTTGGATGCTTTGCCGATTGTCCAAATTGATCCGCCGGTGAAGTATGACGAGAAAAACCCCGAGCCCCAAGGCGGCGAAATAGAGAAATTGTTGGTTTGGAATGGCGAATGTGCCGCCGTTCCGTATCATAGCGCCGCACACTTGGAGATCGATTGGCAGTCTTCAGGCATGACTCGGCTTCTCGAACGGTGCGTGTATCGTCCTTATGACGATGGGCAACGGGTTTGGCGCGACATGACGGCCCAGATGATTGATCCTTTGCCGAATGGCCGATTGCACGTCGAAGAACATCGCGGTTTCTTCCGCGTGAATACGCACGAATTTCGAGCGACGTCCGTGCTTGCCGCAGATGCAATGCCGCTTGGAAATGGTCTCTTGTTTGCATTCCGTACGAATTGTGCGGCTTGCAAAGAAGGTGACCGCGAAAAACTCCAAATCATTGCTCCATCGACCGCCTTTTGGGGCGACGAATTTTTCCATTGGCGCATCTTCAAACTCGATCGCGGAACCAACGACGGAATGGAAATCGTCATCAATGTGCCGAACCTCGAGCGCTGGAAAAAGGTCACGAAAACCAAGGTCGAGATGGGCGGAACCATCGGGGCCCCGCACAATATCGTCCTGCGTCTCGATACCACGCGCACCTTCTCCGAAGACAAACCTTCCGTTGCCGTCGGACGCACCACGTGCATCGAAGAGAACTTTTCGTGCGGGTGAAATCGCAATTGGTTTGGCTGTAAGAAGGTGTTCAACAGGTTTTCACAGCGGATCGCCATAGCCCTGGGAGCGGTTTGATTTTGCGGCGTTTGCGGCGGGGACCCCGCTGTTTGAGCCCGCGCAGCGGGCGAGTTCGGGGTGCCGCGACGCCGTAAAATCGAACCCTCCCGGGGCGGACAAACCTGGATTCGGCAGTCTCTAGGAACTACTTGCCTGGCGTCTTCGGCATCGTCGTGACCACCACCCGATGATGCCGCGACAAGGTTTGGCGCAAAGCTTGTTTCACCGTTTGCCCGCTCATCTTGTCGTATTCGGTCAAGATTGCCGCCGTTGCTCCCGGATCGAAGACTTCTCGAATCCGCGCGCTATTGGCATATTTCGGCGCGTTGTGCGCCACTTCCCCGCTCTGGCTCGCAATCTCTTTTTTCAGACCCGATTTCAAGTGCGCCACGGCATAAGCAATTTCCACATTCGTCGGCCCACTCTCGACGAACGCATCGAGCTCCGCATCGAGACGCGCTTCCACCACCGAAAGATCATGCGGAATCGCGGGCATCACATCCACAACCGCCACGCTCGCGCGCGACCCCGCATCGAGGTGCGCCTTGACCTCCGACGCATAACCTTTTTCGACCAGCGCTCGATCCAATCGCCCACCCTTTGAGCTCGAAAGAATCCACATCGCCACCCGCATCGCCGCGTGCATCTTCACGTTCTCTTCGCCTGGAGCGATCCAGCCATAAAGTGCCCGCAAATTCGGCACGTTTTGCTCGACAATCACCCGGTCTTCCCGCGGATGCATCGCAACTTCGGCCGGCGCAGCCGTGGGCATCGAGATCAGCAGACGATCGCACAGCTCTTGCACCCGCTTGCGCGACACGTCGCCGATGACCGTGATCGTCGCTCGATTGGG
>DAOMZH010000422.1:0-8994 GCA_035437985.1 Polyangium sp. (in: bacteria)
GGCGCTCGATGCGGCGTATCAGGATCTTTCGGTGACGCAGGCGCGCAAGAAACATTGCGTGTTGCTCACGGACGGCAAAGCGCCGAACAACGGCATTCGAGATCTCGTATCGGGGATGATTGCCGAGTCGATCACGGTGACGACGGTGGGTCTTGGTGGTGATGTCGACGAGCAGCTTTTGAAGATGATCGCGGATGTTGGTGGCGGTCGGTATCACGCGGTCATGGATGCCAACAGTTTGCCGCGGATCTTTACGAAAGAGACGGAGATGATCGCGCGCGCAGCCGCGGTCGAAGAGTGGTTCCCGGTCACGCAGGTTGGAGATGCGGCGTTTTTGCGTGGGATCGACGTGCGTACCGCGCCAAACCTGCACGGGTATGTGTCGACGAAGATGAAGCCCACGCCGGCGCAAGAGCTGTTGCAAAGCGACACGCAGGAGCCGATTCTGGCGCGTTGGCGCGTGGGCCTTGGTTGGACACTCGCGTGGACGAGCGATGTGAAATCGCGCTGGGCCGTCGAGTGGTTGCGTTGGGCTGGATTCGAGCGTTTTTGGGGGCAACTCGTGCGTGAGCACATGCGCCAGAAACATCGTCGCGAGCTCGACATGAAGACCGAAGTTTCGGGTGGACGTTTGCACGCTTCGGTCGATGCGTTTGGCGCGGATGAACGGTTCGAAAACAACCTGACTTCACGGCTCAGTATCGTGGGACCCGAGCCGGGAGGACAAACCACGGTCGTAGATTTCAAGCAGACGGCGCCGGGGCGATACGAGGTGGATCATCCGATCGACAAGTACGGATCCTTCTTGTTGCGGGCGGAGCATCTGCGACAAACCGACAACGGCGAGCTGAAGCAAGTGGCGGTGAGCTTCGGTCATGTGTCGAATCCGTATCCGAAGGAATATGCGGGATTCGAGCCGGATATTACGTCGATGGAGAAGGCAGCTCGGGCAACGGGGGGCGCGATGGACCCTCCGACCACGCAAGCGATCTTCGACGCTGCTGGGGAAAAAGTGACGTACCACGAGGAACTTTGGCCGCGGTTCATCTACGCTGCGATCGCGGTTTTTCTGTTGGATCTCTTCGTTCGCCGGGTGCGTCTGTTCGATCGAAAGTTTTTGCCCCGACGTTCGGCGCAACAGGCGCCTGGTCGTCCATTCAGGGTTTCTTCGTCTTCCTAACGTTTTTTCGTATGCTCCGGATCCAAATCACGGACTCGCTCCGTCTCTGGTTCCGTGCCGGAACATGAAGTGATAAGAAGAAACGTAAGTTCGTGCCTTTGCGTGACGTCGTGAGTTTACCGAACGCCCTCGTTGCTCGTCTGGATGCCGGTTTACCGCTTGTCATCGGGGGTGATGCAGCTTCGGGGCTTCTTGCGCACGGCGCGAATCTCGAAGGGGTGGCACCACTCGGGCGGCTGGTACGTGAGCATCCGTCTGTCCTGACGGACTACTACGGGCACGAGATCACGGTGGGAGTGGATGTGCTTTTGGCGCTCACGGATGAAACGATGCCGCGATCGCTGGCGCAGATCGGCATGGCGTTTCGTTCGGCGGCGTTGACTGGCACAGCGATCGAGTTGGCCGTTGATGCAGTAAACGGAGCGAAAGGTCGCGTTGCTGTAGCGGGGCTTTTGGGATCGCGATGGATCGCGCCGGTTTTGGCGGAGCGGATCACGGAAGAGTACGCGATGCATGCGACGCGTTTGTCCACGTCGGGATGCGAGATCATCTTGGCGCGAGGCATCTCGCCGGCGGTTTTTCCGTTGGGCGTTTCGATCGCGCGCACGACGCGGATTGCGGCGATCGCGAGCGCGTGTGCGACGCAGTTGCCGGTGTGGGCGGTGCTCGAAACGGTTGACGGAGATCGAGTCGTGGATGGCGATGCACTTGCCGATGCTGCGCGCAGTGCAGTTGATGCCGGTGCGCATGCGGTTCTTTTTGACGTACCCACAGAAGCAGCTGGCCAGGCCGCGCTCGAGGTTGTGTCGCATGTGGCAACGCGGGCAGGAGTATTCCTTGCGGCAAACGATGACGCCCGACACGGGACTCCGGTGCGCACCAACCACGTCGATGGTTGGGTTGCTGCTTGTCAGAGGCTAGTGGATGGGGGAGCAAGCATCATTGGCGGCGGTGCAGGAACAACCTTGATGCATCTTTCCGGCTTGGCGCATGTGTTTGGCAAGGCAGACACCCGGCTCGGAGTTCATCCTGGGTTGGACGCGGGACAAGTCGAGCGACAAACCTCATCCGAGTAAAACCAATGGCTGAAGTGAGCGGTTCTTCCACGCCGGAAATCATCCGGAACATCGACGATCTATTAATTCCGCTGCACACGGCCATGAAGCCGCGGGATCGATATCGAATTGGCGCTGAGGGCGAAAAATTCGGCGTTTTCGTAGCTGATGGTTCGCCATTGCCTTACGAGGGGCCGCAGAGTGTCATGACGGTTCTCATGGCGCTCGTGGAGCGGCATGGTTGGAAACCCGAGCCTGAATATCCCGGCGGGCCGATTATTTCTCTCGAGCGGGCTGGAGCGTCGATTACGCTCGAACCTGGCGGGCAACTGGAGCTTTCTGGGGCGGCGTTCGACACCATTCATCAGATTTGCCTGGAAATGAGCGGGCATCTGGCGGAATTGCGGGACATTTGCGGCGAGCTGGGCATTACGTTTCTCGGCGTAGGATTCCACCCATTGGCGCGTCAGGACCAACTCCCTTGGGTGCCGAAATCTCGGTATGGCATCATGAAGCGGTATTTGCCTTTGCGCGGTACCGGTGGCCTCGACATGATGCGCCGGACGTGCACGGTCCAAGCCAATTTCGATTATTCGAGCGAAGAGGGCGCAATGCGATCGCTGACGATTGCTTTGCGTTTGTCGCCGGTCGTGACGGCGATGTTCGCCAATTCCCCATTTTACGAAGGCCGCGTGTGGACGGGAAAAAGCCGCAGGGCTCAGACGTGGCTCGATGTCGACCCTTCACGGCAAGGTCTCTTGGCTGGCGTTATTCACGGACGCCGCAGGTTCGTCGATTACGTTGGTTGGGCCCTCGATGCGCCGATGTTCCTGGTCAAACGCGATGGTGTGGTCCTCGAAAATACGGGCCAATCGTTTCGTAGTTTCATGGAGCACGGATTCAAGGGGCATCGGGCGACGCAGACGGACTGGCAAACCCACCTCAATACGTTGTTTCCGGAAGTGCGACTCAAGCGGACCATCGAAGTACGCGGAGCCGATGCGCAATCATCGGCGCTGACCTGTGCTCTGTCGGGCGTATGGACGGGCATTTTGTATGACGATCGCGCGCTCGACGAAGCGGAATCGCTGACCGAGAGTTATACGTATGCGGAGCTCGAGGCCTTGCGGCCGGCGATTGCTCAGCACGGATTGCAAGCAATGTTCCGCGGCGAACCATTAGCGGCGTTAGCGGAACGCGTATTGGCGATTTCCGAGGGAGGTTTGGCCCGACGCGCCCGCATGCGTAATGGCCAGGACGAACGGGTCCATTTGGCGCGTCTCAGCGCACTCATTTCCAAAGGGCAATGCCCGGCGGATACGTTGCTGGAGGGACTGGACCCAAACAGTCCGGATTTGCAACGCGAAAT
Source organism: Polyangium sp. (in: bacteria) (assembly GCA_035437985.1). GTDB lineage: Bacteria > Myxococcota_A > Polyangia > Polyangiales > Polyangiaceae > Polyangium. Next base: position 3,605 of record DAOMZH010000422.1, read on the forward strand.
CATCGCGCGCACGCGCCTCGTGTAATCGCCTGTGAAAACCCACAAGCGTTTCTCGAGGTAGGGGGATTCTTCGCAATGTCGACCATTGGCTATCTTCTCGGGACGGCGCTACTGATCTTACTCAATGCGTTTTTCGTCGCGTCGGAGTTTGCCATCGTCAAGATGCGTCCGACGCGGCTCGAACAGCTCGTGCACAGCGGTGATTCGCGCGCCAAACGGGCGCTGGCCATTTCGCAGCGGCTCGATGCGTATCTTTCGGCCAATCAGTTGGGCATTACGCTCGCGAGCCTCGGTCTGGGCTGGATTGGTGAACCGGCCATTGCGCATTTGTTGCAGCCTTGGCTCGTGCGGATTGGATTCGGTCCGGAAGCGACGCATGCGATATCGCTGGGCGTAGCGTTTTTCTTGATCATGTCCTTGCACACGATCATTGGTGAATTGGCGCCGAAGAGCCTGGCCATTCAGCGCACGGAGAGCGTCACGCTTTTTGCCGCGCGTCCGCTCCATTTTTTCTATCTCTTGGCTTGGCCCGTCATTTGGTGCTTGAATTCCTCGGCCAATGCATTCGTGCGCCTTTTTGGACTGCAACCGGCCCATGAAGAAGAGATTGCGCATACCTCGGAAGAATTGCGGATTTTGTTGACGCGGAGTCCCGCGGGGCTCGATCCAGCATTACGCAGCATGCTCGTCCGCATTTTCGATTTGCGTAGGCGAACGGCGCGACATGTCATGTCATTGCGGAGCGATGCGGCGACGTTAAAAGCGGGCATGTCGATCGACGAAGCCGTGGCCGTAGTAGCCGAGGCGGGTTATTCGCGATATCCAGTGCTCGACGCCAAAGGGCATTCGGTCCTGGGTTATTTGCATTTGCGGGATTTGTTCGATGTTTTGAGTGGTCGCCGAAAAGCCTCGCGCGTAGCCGAGCTCTTGCGCAAGCCTATTTATGCGCGGGAAACGACGTCGGTCGAGCGCTTGCGCCTCGAAATGCAAGCGCGGCAGATTCCAGTGGCGATTATCACGAGCGCGACGGGTGAATTCATTGGGCTCGTGACGATCGAAGATTTGCTCGAAGAAATCGTGGGCGAAATTCGCGACGAAAATGATGAAGAAGTGCCGCCCATTCATCGGCGCAGTCCGGGAATCGTGGAAGTCGACGGCCGCGTGCTTTTGGCGGATCTCGAACGGGAAGAGCAGATTGTTTTGCTTCCCGAAGCGAAGACAGTCGAAACAGTGGGTGGGTACATCCTGGAACGCCTCGAACGTCCGGCCGAACCTGGGGAACGTATCGAGTGTGAAGGCTACACGGTGATCGTGACGGACGTATTTGGGCGCCGAGTGCGTCGCGTCCGGATTGTAGCGACAGCAAAGGCGGAACCCGCCCCGGAATCAAAACAAACCGAATCCTGAAGCTCCTCACTGCCCATCGGCTCCTAGACTCCTGGTGCGTCTCGGGCTAATCAGTGGAGCATGAGCGATCATCGGGTTTTTCGTAAGGGGTTTGTCTGCGCCGCGCTTTTGGTTGGTTGTGGTGGACAAACCGACGGCCAGCGTCCTCTGCGACCGTTGCTTGGCGAGATGGCGAAGGACTCGTTGACGAATACGCAGTCGCCTCCGAACGAATCGTCCCGCGCGACGGTTTTACCGGCGGACAAAAGCCCGATTGACGTGGCGCGCATCGCGAAAATGCCGGCACCTGGTTGGAACATTCCGCGCAAGTTTGCCGGATCGCCCGACGGAAAACTCGTCACGTGGTTGGCGAGTGAATCGGGGGACATGACGTTCTCTCTTTTTGCTTACGATCAAGCGACGAAATCGAGTCGGGTGATCCTTCGAGCAGCTGATTTGGCTGGTTCGTCGAAACCTCTGAGTCGAGAAGAAGAATTGCGGCGGGAGCGCACGAGGACGACGGCGACGGGCATTTCGATGTACGAATGGGCGGAGAAAGCTCCCGTGTTATTGGTGCCGAGCGGTGGAGATATCTTCATCCGGGCCGAAAGCGGGGCGGTGAAGCGTTTGACGGAGACGCCGGAGCCCGAGATTGATCCGCGCTTGTGCCCTTCGGCGGAGCGAGTTGGGTTTGTCCGAAAAGACGACTTGTTTTCGATTGACGTGGCGACGGGCAAAGAAACGCAATTGACGAAAGGTGGTCCGGCGGGGACGACCCGGGGGCAAAGCGATTTTTTGGCGCAAGAAGAGCTCGATGAACCGCATGGGTTTTTCTGGTCCCCACAGTGCGACAAACTCGTATATCTCGAAGTGGACGAACGCGGAGTGGCCGAACATCCGGTGCAGGGATATCGGGACAAGGGTCCGGATTTGATGATGCAAAAGTATCCTTTGCCCGGGGAGTCGAATCCCAAGGTGAAGGCGGGCATCGTCGATGTGAAAACGGGCAAAACGACGTGGTTTTCCTGGCCAAACGATACGGAAAGGTACTTGGGGCGTTTTGCTTGGGCGCCGGATGGCTCGGGGGTTTATGTGCAAACGCTCGATCGGCGACAGCAACGTTTGGCGCTTGTCCGGGTCGATGCGAAAACCGGACAAACCAAAGAATTGTTCAACGAGACTTCCGCGTCGTGGTTGGAGTTCACGCGATATGAATTGCTCGAAAAGAAGCCGCAGTTTTTGTGGGTGCGCGAGGCTGGTGGGTTCAAGCACCTCGAATTGCGGGATGCAACAACGGGAGCGTCGATCAAGCAGCTGACGTCGGGCAATTGGAACGTGCATGGTCTGGTTCGGGTGGACGAAGCAGCGGGGCGCGTATTTTTCATTGCCGACAAGGACGCGACGCTCGACAGGCAGTTGTATTCGATATCGTTGGAAGGTGGGGACATCAAGCGCTGGACGGAAGAGCCGGGTGTCCATGGTGCGGGAGTCGATCGTCAAGCCAAACTCATGATCGATGTGCATTCTGCAGCCGATCGTCCGCCGAAGGTGATTGTGAAGGAATTGGGTGGTGCGGTGGTGCTCGACTTGACTCCGCCAACGAGTCCCGAGATTGCGGGTTTGCAATTACGAACGCCCGAGTTTTTTACGGTGACCGTTGGGTCGGGGGTGCAATTGCATGGGGCGCTTCTTGCGCCGCGGGTGATCGAACAGGGAAAGAAGCATCCGGTGGTGGTGATGGTGTATGGCGGTCCGCATGCGCAGACCGTGATGAATGCTTGGGATCCGAAGCTCATGTGGCAACATCTGGCCGATCGTGGGTTTGTCGTGATGCAAGTGGACAATCGGGGTAGTGGGGGGCGAGGTCCGGCGTTCGAGGCGCCACTACGCGGGCGAATGGGTGATCTCGAGCTGCTCGATCAAATTGCGGCGCTCGATGAAGTTGCGAAACGTCCGTATGTGGATGCGAGTCGCGTGGGCATTTACGGGCACAGTTATGGGGGATTCATGGCGGCGCTCGCGCTCTTGAAGGCGCCGGAGAAGTTTCATGTGGGCGTCGCGGGAGCACCGGTTACGGATTTCCGTTTGTACGACAGTGCGTACACCGAGCGGTATTTGGGTTTGCCCAAGGAAAATGCAGCGGCGTACGATACGACCAACCTGATGAAGATGGCGGGAAACTTGCGGGGCAAACTATTGATCATTCATTCGTTGATGGATGAAAACGTTCATTTCCAAAATACTGCGGCGCTCGTCGATGCGTTGGTTGCGGCAGACAAACCATTCGACATGTTCGTGTTTCCTGGTGAGCGGCATGGGTATCGGAACCCGGCCGCGCGTAAGTATGCCTACGGGCGCGTGGTGGAGTACCTGACCAAGCATCTTCAATAGGTTCCGCAAAATCTCTCTTGCGCGGCGATGATTCTTCGGCTAGGGTGCGCGCCGAGTGTCACCCCGGTGGGGTGAAGCCCGTTTCGGGGAGTCGCACAGCCTGGTAGTGCACGAGCTTTGGGTGCTCGTTGTCGGGGGTTCGAATCCCTCCTCCCCGACCCGAAAACTTCCGCATGATGAAGGCGCCGTGTTTGTCGCAGTGAAATGAGCGGCGCACGGTTTCTTCGTTGGAAGTTGAACCTGCCTCATGCAGCATTGCGTCATGCTGCGGCGTCTAATTCCTGCTGCGATGGCGGCAATGCTCGTGGGTGCTGTTGGGCCCAGCGGAGTCGCATGGGCGGATGACCCAACGGCGGCCGAGGTTGCGAAAGCGCGTGAAGAGTTTCGGCGCGGTTTGGCGCTCGAAGCGGCGAGCGACTGGGCTGGAGCACTCGCCGCGTTCAAGACGGTGGCGCTCGTCAAGTCCACACCGCAAGTGCGTTACCACATTGGCAATTGTGAAGAGAAAAGGGGCGACTACATCGGGGCGCTCGGGGCGTACCGTTTGGCGCTGTACGAGGCGCAGCAAGCGCGCGTAAAGGATGTCGAGAAAGCCGCCAATGAGGCCATTGCGACGCTGGAGCCCAAGATTCCTCGGCTCACGTTGAAACGCGGTGCTGGGGCTGATGTGGCGCGCGTGATGCTCGATGCGCGAGAAGTCGGCGGCACGATTGTCGGGACGGAGATGACGGTCAATCCGGGGCCGCACCATATCGAGGCGACGGCTCCGGGACGGGAGCCGTTGTTGATCGACATCAATCTTGCCAATTACGAGAAAAAAGAGGTCGAGCTGGTATTGCAGGAGGCGAAGGCGCCGCCACCGCCGCCACCGCCGCCACCGCCACCACCGCCGCCTACGACGTCGGGGCTCAAGGTGGCCGGGTTTGTCATTGAAGGGCTGGGCGTTGCGGGTTTGGCGGGTGCGGGGGTAACGTTTTATCTCCGTCAAGACGCTATTTCGCAGCTCGATGCGGGATGCGGAGCGAATGGGCAGAGTTGTCCGGCCAACCTCGAGGAGACGTACCGGAGTGGTCAGCTTTATTCGACATTGGCGCCAGCGCTTGCGATTGGGGGCGGAGCGGCCCTGGTCATGGGCGGGATCTTCGTTCTTGTCGGGTCGTCGAAGAAGCCGGCCGCAACGACGGTAGGGTTCGTCCCGTATGCACCGGGAGCGAATATGGGCGGCGCGTTCGTGGGAAGGTTTTAGCCGAGGTTTGTCCGGCTACAACGCCTGACGGACGGCGGTGGATTCAGGGGCGCGATTGATTGCGCCCCTGTTTCGTTTGTGATCATTGCCAGACGGGATCCGTGCCGCTTGGGCAGAGGCAGGTGCTGCTGCCCGAATTGAGGTGTACGCGGCCGGCGTTGGCGCGGGTGTAGATCCATACGGCGCAACTGGTTGCCGTTTGGCGATAAACACAAGCGGGCTGCCGCCACCAGTACACGTACAAGGGCTATCCATGCCGGCAAAAGGCCACGCTGCACGGGCTTTTGTAGCGAGAGCCAAAGAATATGTGGTGTCGTCGCCAGGCACGCCAAGAGGCGCGCAATCGTCGAAGTTTTGCCCGAGGCCA
>DAOMZH010000423.1:0-8960 GCA_035437985.1 Polyangium sp. (in: bacteria)
AGTGGGTAATGATTTGCGCGAAGCGATGTGGACGCTTTTCGACCGCGTCTATGTCGACGTGGACCGCGCGCGATTCGATCAAGACCTCGCCGAAAAAGACGACGTGATTCTGCTTTTTGACGAAGGCGACCAATCCGTCCAGGGTTTTTCCACATTGCGGGTGTATCACCGAACGGTGGACGGGCGAGATGTCGTCGTGGTGTATTCGGGCGATACCGTGATTGCGCCAGGTTATTGGGGCCAACGAGCATTGCAGTCGGCATTCGTCAAATATGTCACGACCTGTAAAGCGCGTCATCCCTTCGTGCCGGTGTATTGGTTCCTCATTTCCAAAGGGTACAAGACGTATCTGCTGCTGGCGCGGAATTTCCCCGAATATTGGCCGCGTCGGGATATCCCCACGCCCGTGTGGCCCGCCGCGGTCTTGCGCACCCTGGCCACGGAAAAGTTCGGCCCGCATTTCGTGCCCGACCGAGGTGTCGTGCAATTCGATCGGCCCATGGGGCGCCTGCGCGCGGGGATGGCGCCGATCGAGCCGGAAATGCTGGAGGATCCGGACGTGCGTTTTTTCATTGAGAAAAACCCGGGGCATGAAGCAGGTGACGAATTATGTTGCCTGGGCCGAGTTGGCGTGCAGCAAGGTGTTTATTACGTGAGTCGACTTCTTCGGCGCTCGTTTTTCCGGGCCAGCTCGACATGACGCCGATGATCCCGCTTTCTGCAATCCAGCGCGCGTGGTTAGCTAGCCAAATGCCGGCAGTCGCGCGTTTTGAACTTGCCCTTCGGTTTCCGGCGCGTGCGCAAACCGAGCGTTTGTCGCAGCTATTGCAGAAAAACGCCCAGACTGCTTATGGTCGCCAATTCAATTTTGGAAAGATTCATTCCCCGCGCGAATATCAAAAAGCCGTACCGATCGTCGATTACGATTCTTTGGCGCCCTGGATCGAGCGCGCTGCCGCGGGCGAAATGGGCGTGCTCACGCAGGCGCCCGTACGCATGTTCGAGCGCTCGGGCGGGTCCACGGCGGCCACGAAGCTGATTCCTTACAATGCCGACCTTCTGGCTGACTTTTCGGCCGCGACGAACCCGTGGCTCTTCGATCTGCATCGCCGCAATTCACGATTGATTGGCACCCGCAGTTATTGGTCGCTTTCTCCGGTCGCGCAAAAAAAACAACGCACTTCGGGGGGATTGCCGATTGGCATCGAGGACGATACCGAGTATTTTGGTCCGGTGGCTCGTTACGCGCTTCAGCGCATGATGGCCGTTCCTTCGTCGGTGGCGCATATATCCGATATGGATGCCTGGCGTTTGGCGACCCTTCGCCATTTGCTCGGCGCTGCAGATTTGGGATTCATTTCGATTTGGAGTCCCACGTTTCTGTCTTTGTTGATGCGCGCGCTGGAAGAACGACTGCCCGAGCTCTTGCGGCTCTTACCCATTACGCGTCGAGATGAAATCAATCGGGGAATCGACCAAAAAGGAGCGCTCGTGGGGGAAGCCATTTGGCCTCGATTGCAATGCATTTCGTCATGGATGGATGGCATCGCGGGTGAATTCGTGGGGCCCTTGCGACGTTGGTTCCCCAATACGCCTTTTCAAGCGAAAGGTCTGCTCGCGACCGAAGGCGTCGTGTCATTTCCCTATGGCGACGAACGGGATCCGGTTGTCGCCGTGACGAGTCATTTTTTGGAATTCACCGATCTGGAGCACCCGGGAAAGTTGCCGCTTCTCGCGCACGAGCTCCGCAAAAATGGTCAATATTCGCCGATTCTTTCCACGGGTGGCGGGCTTTATCGTTATCACCTGAAAGACGTCGTCGAATGCGTCGGCTACGAGCTGGCGACTCCGCGGATTCGCTTCATGGGCAAACTCGATAACGTCAGCGATACGTGCGGCGAAAAAATCAATGCGCGGCAGGTCGAGCGCGCCCTAGAGCGCGCACAACGAACCTTGGGCATTACCTGTGACGTTGCGCTTCTTGCGCCGGTTTGGCCAAAAGGAACGAATGCGCCGATTCATTATTGCTTGTTCGTCGAAGCCGATACGGATGAGCCCACGCTGGCGAAGCTGGCGGTGCTTTTGGAAGACGAACTATTGCAGGGGCACGCATTTCGTTACGCTCGCGAGCTGGGGCAATTGGGGGAGATGCACGTTGCCCGCGTCCGTGGAGGGTCGGCGGCTGTGCAGGAGACGCTGATTCGCGCGGGCCTACGCGCAGGCGACATCAAACCCACGCATTTGGATACTCGTCCGATTTGGGGTGCGACATTTGGTCCAGGTTTGCCCGCTCGTGAATTGGCAGCCCGGACTTCCAAGGAGATCGTATGAACGAACCTTTGCGCCGTCGTTGTGGACTCTTGAAGAATTATTGGTATGCCGCGGCGCGATCCGAGGAGGTTACCGCGCGTCGGCCCATTGGGCGAAATGTGCTCGGCGAAAAGCTGGTTCTGTGGCGCTCGGCCAGTGGCGCTGTGGCGCAAATCGATCGCTGCTTGCACCGCAATGCTTTGCTCAGCGAAGGGGTCATGGTCAATGGTTGCCTCGCGTGCCCGTACCATGGCTGGACGTACAATGCCGAGGGGCAATGCGTACAAGTGCCGTCGGAAGGGCCGCAAAGTACGGGGGTGCCCGAGGTAAAACTCGAAACGTTCCCTGTGCGCGAGCAAGACGGATTGATTTGGGTATGGATGGGCGGCGATGTTGCGCCCGATAAAGAGCCCTTCCCGATGCCGCATTATGACGAGCCCGGGTGGAAAGCGTATTACATGACGACGATGTTCACCAATGGCGTGACCAATCTCGTCGAAAACTTCATGGATGTGCCGCATACTGTTTTCGTGCATGCCGGATGGTTTCGGACCCCGAAGAAAATGCGCGTGAAAACCGATGTCGAGCGTACCCGCGACAGTGTTTTGGTGACCTACCATCAGCGCGACGACAAGATCGGGTTTTCATCGATATTGCTCCAAACCAAGGGTTTGCCGCTCGTGCATACCGATAAGTTTTACATGCCCAACAATACCCGCGTCGATTATGTTTGGGGCCAAGAAGAACGCGCATTCGTCATTACGAGCACGTGTACGCCCATTTCCGAATTCGAGACGCGCGTTTATACCCTCATTAGTTACAAACTTGGCCGCTTCAATGAAGTCGCGAAGTTTTTCTTGCCGTTCTACACGCGTCAGGTCATCGAGCAAGACGTGAAGATCATGGCGAACCAGGGGGCGAGTCTTCGCCATCATGGCCCGCCAGTGTTTCATTCGACGAGCGCGGATATTTTGCATCAGCACATCGAAGCGCTGCGCGAGTGGGACGAAAAAGGTGGCGTGGGGGAGCGACCCGAACCCAGGGTCGACACGATTGAGATGTGGATATGAATCAACCGTGGAGCTGCTCTTCGACCAAAAGCGTAATGGCCGAAAGCCAATATTGGGCAGGATTGAATCCGAATCCACCCATGGCTGGTTGAGCGTGATCGACATGCGGCAAAAGCACGTGGGGAACGCCAGGCCAAATGAGATCTTCGAGGTAAAATTGGCCATCGTGCGCGCAACCGGGACGAATTTCTCCCAAACGTTCGTGAAATGAATCCAGCCAGGCCGTCGGCTGCGTCGACCACGACGCCGTTTGCAGAAGCGCGAAAGGGTGCGCGATTGCATCGAGACGCTCGATCACCGCCTTCAAGCCTTCCGTCGTGATTTCCCGTCCTCCTTTTTCGACGCGGATCATGCGCAGCCCAAAACGTTGCAATCGTTCGGCCCATACGCGGCGAAAACCCGCGAGCGATGCTTGGTGCCGGCGCAAAAGCAGACTCTCCATAACGGCCGATGCTCCGCGAGGCGTTTGCGCCATGACGATCGCCCGCACACGTGGACGAAGAATCGGATCAGCCGCGATTTGCAGCGACTCGAGCCCGCCCTTGCTATGGCCAAGAAAAACCAATCGATTCGTTGCCGGTACGCGCTGCTGAATTTGCCGCGTAATGCTCCGCGCATTGTCTTCCGTCGTTGCTCCCGCGCTGTTTTTCGCAATAAAGGCATCGAGCCCCATGGTGCGGAGAGTTCGGCAGGTCGAGATGAAGTTTCCGGGCATCCAATTGCCGAGAAAACCCCGAATGAGCACGAATGTCGTATTGCGTAACGCCTCGGTCATTTGCGTTCGGCGTTGAATGGGCCATTGCCCGTCAGAGCCTTGAAACTCGCGCCAAATCGAAATGAAACGCTCCGTGGGCGCCGGGTCGGGGTGGGCGAATTCCGGCGTATTGGGATAACGTTCGCGATATCGCTCGAAACCTTCCGGGGTCCAGGATGCAGGGCTCGTGCTTGGCTGCGGCATACACGTTCTCTTCAAAAGTAGCGTTTTTCGAGGTAACTGAGATCCTCGGGAAAACGAATGGGCGGCTTCAGAAGTAAAAGCCAGCGGTACCAGAGCGGTTGGGTTTCTTGCACGTTCGTGGCCATGGGCAACTCTTGCCATGGCAAATAGGGGCGGCGATGGTGCGTGAGATTGTAATTGAAGTTCAGGAACAACCAGCGCACGATGATTGGAGCTCGCAGATTGTAGGCTCCTTCGACGACATGCAATGGGGTATTCAGGTGATACACCCATTGCAGCGAAGACCACGTGAAGGCAAATGAGCCATAACAAAGCAGCAGAGTTTGCCAGCGGAAAGGGCCGAAGTAAATGAGGCTGCCCCAAAAGATGATCAAGGCCAGAGCTTCGAGCCTCATGCGTGTCCAATCAGCGGCCTTGAATTGGGCAAACGCCGCGGAGTACGTATTGAAGCGCCGGAAACTCGACAGATACGTGATGGCTCGGTACGGAACCAGAAAAGATACAATCGGGAAAACCACGCCGCTCAGCCATAGTCCGCCCAAAATGGCGAAGTAATAAATGGCAATTTTACCGAGCGCCGATTCGTCCTCGTGAATGAATTCCCCTTGTTCGGCAGGTGTCCGATTGCGGACGTGATGTCCCCAGTGGTTGACGCGATGAAACGTGGCCGCAGTCCCGAAAAGCAACGAACCAAAGAAGCCAATGAAGTAATTGACCCGGGGATTCGGGTGCGCGTTGTCGTGAAAGAATTCGTGCATGAGCGAGAACACGCCTTGCATGAGCGCGCAAAAGAGCAGCACGAGCACGAGCTTCAGCGGCCAGAAAGAGCTGGTCTCGATGAGGTTCACGACGAGCATCCAGCCGAGAACTTGGCACACGAGAACGAGGATATTCTGCGAACCGTATCGTCCCTTCGTTTTGGGGGACAATGATTCCGCGGGGAACGTGAGGTTCTCGTCGGCCCCGATGGGTTGACGCCGATTCTTGGCATCGCGCTTCTCGCTCATCGGGGCATCTTAGCGCAAGTCATGCGGCACGGAAATACAAACCTTTACTCGCGGCGCAATTCGATGGCTGGTTCCGCTCGTGAGGCGATCACCGCTGGCAGAATACCGGCAATCAAGGTCGTGGTGAACAACACGAGGGCGGGGACGACAAAAGCATTCGTCGTCATGGCTGGTAAAACCACGAATCCAGCATTGGAAAAAATGGGATGCTTCATGAAATATCGACACAGAGCATATCCCACGCCCGTTCCAAACAGCGTCCCGAGGCCGCCCACGATGAGCGCTTCGAACAGATGCATCACGAAAATTTCCCGCCGACTGAAACCAAGAGCCGCAATTGTGGCAATCCGCCGACGTTCCGAGAGAACATGAATGTAAAGCAGCGCCAACACCGGAATCATCACCGCAATGATGACCATGGTCGTCGATATGCTGGTGATGGCTTTATTGGATTCGATCGCATTTCTTGCAAATCCATTGACCTGCATCCAAGATTCGACCTTGTTGTCTGGGGCAATGACGGCGACCTGTTTTGCCCATTCATCCGCACGAAGGTCGTCCTCGACAAACACGCGAATCTCTGTCGCGTGGCCGGGCCGCGCAAAAACATCCTGCATGGCGGCGATGGGTACGTACAGCTCGAAATCCGCGCGTAGTCCGCCATTTCCGCCGAGAATGCCAATGATTTCGAATTGCGCGGAAGCCACCTTTAGTTCTCGTTGCACGAAATACGAAAACGCCACATCGATTTTTTGTCCGATTTTGGCGCCAAGTTGCGTGGCCAGTTGGGAGCTGATGACCGCCTGGTGCTTTTCGATCGACGTAATGCATTTGCCTTCGGCGACGTTGCCACAAAGTCCAATGGTCGCGTTTTCTTCCGATTCATGAATTCCGATCACGATTGCCGACGCGGCTTTGTCGCCTGCGGACAAGTACCCGACGTGGACAAACCGCACCGCACGCGACTTGACGAAAGACTCTTTGGCAATTCGTGCAGCCAGTGCGTCGGCGTCCGCGAATGCTCGGCCATCGTGGTTCGACACGATGATGTGTCCAGAACCTTGGGCAATCCCCTTTTCATGCAGTTCCTCGGTATAACCATCGAGGTTCGCAACATTCGGGATTTGCAAGCCAAGTCCCGCGGTGACTGCCGCGAGCAGCAAGACAAACGAGATCCGGCTACGGACGAGCGTTCGGAAAGCGAGGTAGAAGAGGACTCTCATGCACGCGGATTTCGATCGAGGGTCAATTTTCGCACGGCCGGCAGCAAAGCAGAATTTGGCGTGGGTGACAAGGGATGACGATGAAACGACACATCCCCTTCCAAACTTGACGTCAGGTCCACATCGATGTGCTCCCAGCGTTCACGTTCTTCGTTCCTGAGTCGAAGTTGATTTCGGTTGTATAGTTCTTCACGAACCAAGTCCCAACGGACACGACGAGAATAGGTGCATCACTCGTGGATCGATTTCGACACCGGGTGCCAGCCACTTTTGTTGTCTCGAGTCCCCACCAAAACGCTTGACGTGCGTACGCGACTTCGCGGATACTGTGTTCATGCCCTACCTGAACATCCTTGCCCGCATGGTTGTCGGTCTGCTTTTGTGGCGCCGCTCGGCGCAGGTTGCGGTCTTGTTGGCGAGTCTCGGGTGTGCGCTGGGCGTCGTGGGTTGTGCGCCGACGCCCCATCCAATTGTCACGGAAAAGGTGGCCCAAGGGCTCCTTCGCAAGGTTTGTTGGTTGCCGCAGGAGCTGGATCCCCAAACGAAACATTTCGTTTTTCTGGGCAACAATGGCGCAGCTGTATCCGACCAGGACAAGGCTGCGTTTGCTTCCGCGGTGGTGCAGGCGGGGCTGGTTTACGAATACGACAAGTCTGCCCCGGTCGAGAATCTGCGATTGATACCGCTGACGCGCCCCGATGCGTGGTGCACAGACGTTCCCAAGCCGACGGATGAAGCGGTGTTGCGGCTTTTTGATCCGTGCGCCGATGGTACGGCGCAAGCGAATGGACCGGCCGCGAAAAACCTATTGGCGCAATTCGATGTAAAGAGTACATACTATTGCAACCAGAACGCGCAAATGCAACCAACGACGCAACAACTCATCATGCGCCGGAACCGGCAATCCGTGTATCTGGCGGCAGTGATGCAAGCACAAGCGATCGCGACCGTGTTGACCCAAGCCGAAGCGGACATGCTGCGGGTCATCAACAACGACGATTCATGGTTGAAACGCTTGTTCCTCAGCGATCCGGGAACGTTGGAGCAGATTCAGGAGCGGGTTGCAAAGCAGCTAGATTCGATCGAGTCGCCACCTGAATACAACGATAAATATCTCGACCTGGCTGCCCTTTCGGGATTTCATGCCGGTTTCGACAAGGGCAAATTCGACGTGGAGGCCAAGTTATTTGCCATTGACGCGGGCATCTTGGTCCTCGAAGTGGTGGCGACGGAGATCGTGACCGCGGGTGTCGGAGGAGTCGCCGTGGCCGCAGCACGCACAGGGGCACGCGCGGTCAAGTTTACTTCGACCGCCGGTCGCAAAGCCTTGGTCGCAGCAATGAAGCGCCTGGAAAACGTCCCAATTTTTATTCCGGTGGCGAACGGAGGCGTCGGGACGTACGTCACGGCAGGCCAGGTGCTCAAGTCCATGTCCAGGTACCACGCGCGGCGCCTGGAGACGGCCATGTTTGCCAAGGCCAGAGAGGTGGAAGCGGCGCTCAAAGCGGCCGGAAAACCTTTCGTGCCACTTGTCAAGCGCACGACCGACGAGACGCATCATATCGTGGCGCATGGGGCTGACAAAGCTAAAGGTGCACGCAAGCGTCTGGCTGAGTTGGGCATTGATATTGACAATCCTGCGAATGGGGTCTTCTTGCCAGCGAACATGTCCTCGCCAAACCCACTCGGCTCTATTGTGCACAGGACGTTGGGGAACAACAAAAGGTACTACGAGAAAGTCCAGGAAATTCTCGAGGCTGCTACATCCCAAGCCGATGCGCTCCAACGACTTGAGCGCATCGGCGAAACCCTCAAAAACGGAACGTTTTTCCATGCGCGTTTTTAAGTTTAGCGGCAGCACGGGGTACGAGATGCTGCACTGTGTCGATGATTCGGGCTGGCCAATCCTGAGGGAACTCAACGGGGAACTCCAAGCCAAACACTGGAAGCCGATCCGGGTCCGGCGTGTTCGTCCGAGTTTGCGTGAGCGTTCGCGGCCAGCGGATAGTCCTTACTATGGCTCGACATGCCTCATCTTCCGTCGTTCGGCGGTCGACGCGCTTCGCGATATGTTGGACGCGCACGGCGAATTGTTGCCCCTCGACGACGAAGGCGGAGTAGAGCTGTTTGTCTACAATCCGTGCGCCCTCGATGCATTGGATCACGAACGTATGGAGGGTACGCGAGACGAGGACGGCCGCATTCAGGTGCCGAACAACCATGTGTTTATTCCCTCGGTCGTCGAAGGCGTGGACATCTTCAAACAGGCAAAACGTCGCGCAGGAAACGTCTACCTCTCCGATCGCTTCCTCGCCCGCTGGAAACAAGCCAAACTCAAAGGCCTCGATTTCATTCTCGCCTGGGATTCCGACTTGCCCCCCGAAGCGCAGCC
>DAOMZH010000424.1:0-8941 GCA_035437985.1 Polyangium sp. (in: bacteria)
GAATGTAATGCTTTGCAATTCCGCAATTCGTTTTTCCGTCGCCGTCCGCTCTCGAGCATCCAGGCTGTCGCGATAATCACGCACGAGGTTCTCGTACATGCGTAACGCCTCCGCGCTGCGCCCGAGTCCATCCAAGCACAGGGCCACGTTACGCGTATTCGCATGCGAAGGCACGAGCGCCCGGGAGCTTTCGAAAAAGGGCAAAGCGCGGTTATAATCGCCCGCATCGAAAAACACGAGTCCTTTACGATTCAATTCTTTTGCTGCGGCAACATCGTCCACGACATTCGCGGGTGCTGCAGGAGTTGCCTCTTGGGCGAATACACCAGCCGGCACGGCGAATGCTGCAATAGACAATGACAAACCAATACCAAGAAATCGATTCATCGGCGCTCACCAATCTCGTGCGGGGGCTAGCGGCAAATTCTCTCGCGTTGCGTTTGCCGTCGCCGTCGGTTTGGGCGGAGGCGGCTGTTCCACCACGGTGACCGCTGGTTCAGCGACGATGGCTGGGGCTCCGTCCTTTTTACGACCTGCTCTGCTAATGGTTTTTGGCGCCCAACGCTGCGCACTTCGGGTCATGCCGCCAATGGGTTTGTCGGACATGACTTCCACGCGCGACGGTACCTTCGGCGAATCGATTTTGGGCTCTGCTTCAGGCTGCAGCAGTAGCGTCATGACCTGCGGTTGTTGTTGCAACACTGCGGCCTCGGCTCGAGCTGCCCGTTGATACGCCGCCCATGTTCCAATTCCCGAAGCAATCGCGACACCCGAGACCATCGCCGCCAGCCAATATCCAGGCGTTGTCCGGGTCTTTGGACGAGGACGTAGCTCCCGAAGCGCAGCAACCACTTCGTCCGCCGAACCATAGCGATGTTTTCGATCCAGATGCAGCAAGCGATCGATGATCCGCACGAGCCGAGCTGGCATTTCTCTGACGAATGTTGCCACCGAGGGCGGTGCGGTCCGGCCATCGAGAATGCATTCGTCGAGCGATTCGTTTCGTGCTCCCGCGGGCAAACGGCCGGTCAAACATTCATAAAGGGTCGCGCCCAGCGCATAAAGATCACTCTCGGACGACGCTGGTGCCCCCGTCGCAATGACCAAAGGATCGACGTATCCCAAGGTCCCCGATTGCAATGCCGCAACACGTCCCGTGTTCTCGGGATCATCGAAGGGAGTCCAATCTGCTGTTGCCGAAAAATGCGTATTCGCCAAAGCAATGCCGAAATCAATGAGTTTGTACCCGTCTGCCGTTTCGACGATATTTCCGGGCTTCACGTCGCGATGCACGAGGCCCGCCCGATGCACGGACGCGAGCGCCGAAGCGAGCGTGATTCCAAGCTCCACCACTTGCTCGATACGCAGAGGATCCGCAATGGCGAGCCGCGTTGCCAAGGTTCGTCCGGGAACGTATTCCATACCCAAGCCCAGCAAACCCGCGTCTTCATCGACGGCGAGCGAATAGAAACGCACGACATTGGGGTGCTCGACGCGACACAAAGCCCGCGCTTCTTCGACGATTCGGCGACAAGCGGCTTGATCATTGCCTGTAAGCGCAAAGATTTTGACGGCTGCGGGACGCAATGTCTCCTCTCCGTACACTTCTTTTGCCAACCAAACCGGCGCAAAACCCCCGCGTCCAAGCTGCCGGATCAACAAAAAGGGGCCGATCCGACGCAACGGATCCGGCAAAGCGAGCAAATTCGCAATGGATGGGTGAAGTTCGTGCATGGCGCGACGCTGCCCGCGCACCATCCGCCAGGGTGCGTCGATGGGCCAAGAAATCAGCGCACTTAGAGCCGAGCGCCGACCTGAAACGCCCCGACGATAAGCCCTCGCAAGGCGGAATGTTGCCATCGCCAGCCCCCGCTCCAACCTGCCCAATGATGACAAACCAGAGTGGTCAGGACAGACACCACCTCGTCGGAAATGAACCTGGCACTTTCCCCGTCTACCAGCGCGCCAAGGTGCGTCAGTGCGTACGCTCGTTCGCTGTGACCATCACGCACCAGACGGAAGGCGTGTTTGCCCCGAACGGGTAGTTGTCTGGACACACGTCCAGCTCGATCTAGGAGACGAACGCGGCGAAGATCGGATGTCGAGGTCCTGAAGACGTGGTCGATCGATCGCAAAGCCCTAAAATTTGGCCCTCGTCGAAGCATGCGCCGACGATGCTCACGACTTCGTGAGACCGTTTGCTTTGACCTCCAAATATTTGTCGGCTAGCCCCGAGACAATCTGTTGGAGTACAAACGATGTGTTCGAGGGGCGCGCCTAGCATGTCGCAGGGCTCGATGTCCATACGAAATATGACGAATCGCAGGGCTTTTTGGTGCGTTTGGCCACGTAACCTCCGGCGAACGAGGTTTCGCCCTCTTTGAGCAGACAAACGTAAAAGATTGTTTGTCGTTCTATTAAGTGGTGCTAGGAAAACCGCATGCCTCGACGAACTGAGCCAGATCCGTACACCTCGAAAATCGGCGCACGACTTCGTGAACTGCGCCTCGAACGAAACATGTCTCTCGGAGACCTCGCCGATACGGCGGAAGTCTCCAAGGGCCACCTCTCCAGCATCGAACACGGCCTTGCGGCCATCACGGTGCAAACGATTTCGCGACTTGCCAAAGGACTGGGCCTTCCCCCCTTCTATCTCCTGACGTCCCCCACGGACGACGATCGGGATCAAGTTGCCGAACTCGTACGCAAGTTGCCCGCTCACGAAATCGTCAAACTCCGTCGCGAGTTGACGAAGGCCGCCAAGGAAGCCGCCAAGGGCGCTGCGAAAGCTGCCAAAGCGGCGTCTCGTCCCAAGCCCTGAGAGCGTGTCTTTCTGCCCATGATCATCGCCGCTGGCCTTCGCGTCAGCGGCGATGTCGTTTTGTCCGCCCTTCTTTCCAACCAAAACTTTCCGCGCGTCGCGCCCCGTGACACTTTGGTTCACCATGTCGAACCTTCGCCGCTCGTCCAGCCTGGTTTTGCTCGGAACAACCCTGCTTTTCCCCGCATGCACTGTGCCCCCTCCGCCCGCGCAAACCGGCAAAGTCCAGCAAAATCAACCGGCTCGCGAGGACATCGTCATCGGCGAGAGTTTTACCGTGGACTCCAAGGTGCTCGCGGAAAAACGCCGCCTCACGGTTTATCTCCCGCAAAATTACGACCAAGAGCCGACCCGACGTTACCCGGTGCTTTATCTGCTCGACGGCGGGATCAAGGAAGATTTCCACCATATCACGGGCATCGTGCAGGTTTCCGTGAGCAATGGGCTCATGGATCCGATCCTCGTCATCGGCATCGAAAACATCGACCGGCGCCACGACGTCACCCCTCCTACGGAAAACCCCGAAGACAAAAAGTCGGCTCCGCGAGCTGGAGGTTCACAGAAATTTCGCGCGTTTTTGAAAGACGAAGTTTTTCCCCTCGTCGAGCGAGACTTCCGAGGCAACGGCGAGAGAACCTTGATTGGCGAATCGCTCGCGGGACTGTTCGTCATGGAAACATTTCTCGAAGACCCGAGTTTGTTCCAGCGGTACATTTCGGTCAGTCCGAGCCTTTGGTGGAACGATGAATTTTTGCTGAAACACGCGGCGGAACGCCTGAAAACGCTGCCTTTGCAAGGGCGAACTTTGTACCTCACGGTGGGCGACCTCCGCGACAACAAAGCCGTCACGGACAAACTCGCCGATATGTTGCGCCAAACTGCGCCGCCCGGCTTGACCTGGTATTACGAACCATTACCCGACGAGGAACACGCCACGATGCTGCATGCTGGCGCACTCCGAGCGTTGCGGAAGTTTTTTCCGGCGAAAAAATGACCTCGAACGTCCGGATTGCTGCGCCTCATTGACAACCATTCCTCCCAAATGGTACCTCGAAGGATACGGGATGGCTCGCTTATGAAAAACCGCGTGGCGCTCGTAGGATTCGATATCGGCTCGACGACCTCCCGCGCCGCATTCGTCGATGCGCTCGTCACTAGCAATGCCGGCTCTAAACGCATGGAATTCGGGCGGTTTGTCGAGCGTCCCGGGGGCGAAACCATCTTGACGCCGTTTGTCGGCGACAACCTCGATGCTTCCTTTTTCGAGGCTTGGTTCGAGCAATGTTTTACTGCGGCAAACCTCGAACCATCCGCCATTTTTGGCGGCGGAGCTCTTTTGACTGGGCTTGCCGCACGCGCGCCCAATGCCCGCACCATTGCGCACGCGTTACGGGCCCGCGTGGCCAATGCCGTCATTGCTACGGCCAACGATCCGCAGCTCGAAAGTTGGCTCGCGTTTCAAGGCAGCATTGGTGCTATTTCCCGCGCGCATCCCACCCGCGCGCTGCTGAATTTGGACATCGGCGGCGGGACCACGAACGCCGCCTGGGGACGGGCAGGAAATGTCACCTGGACAGATTGGGCTTGGATTGGCGCACGTCATATCATGGTTCGTCCCGGAACATATACGCTCGAACGCTGTTCCGCCATGGGACAACAAACCCTGGACCGACTGAAAATTGGGAAAACGCCTGGAGAAGAGCTGACTCTGGCGGAAGTCGACGCGATCGTCCATACTTGGGTCGCAGAACTCGAAGCCATGGTGCAGCAACCTTCCATTCCGTCGACGGCAGAGCCTTTGGAAGTCGCATTTTCCGGCGGCGTCGGGGAACTCGTTTATGCGTTGCGTTTAGGGAAACCCATCCCTGGACAAACCTTTTGGGGCGATCTGGGGGCCGAGCTCGCAGGGGCCATCTGCGCCTCGCGAAAACTCACCGAACGGCTCGTCGTGCCCGAAACGATGGGACGCGCGACGCTTTACGGACTGGTTGAACATCAAACGCAAGTATCCGGAACAACTGTCTTTTTGCCGCAGCCGGAAAAGCTCCCGCTCGGAGACGTCCCCGTCGTCGCGGCCTTGCGAGACGACACGCCCGAGGAGAACTGGGGACGCGCCATGGGGTTTGTCCGAGCATCCAGCGCGGGCGCAGCCATTCACGTAAGGGGGTTGAATGGTGAAGCGGCGCGAATTCGATCCGTGGGAAAACGCCTGGGGCGGCTTTTGGAAAATCAGCCCGTGGATCGGCCGCTCGTCGTGCTTTTGGAAGAAAATGCGGCCAAAGCCGTCGGTGGATATGCCACGGATTGGGGACGATACCCGCACCCTTTGCTCGTGCTCGACGAATTGATTCCCCACGCCGCCAAGTTTGCCCATATTGGGCGCATGCATCACGGGATGGTGTTCATTTCATTTCATGGTTTTGGATCCAAGGAGTAAAACGATGCACACGCTGAAAACACTGAGCGACATTCGAGTTCCCCACGTTTTACCGGACGAAGTCTATCGATTTTCGGCGTCGGGCGTCGAACGGACCTTCCAGGGCCTCAAGGCCGTTTTGGCCGCTGCCGACATCTCGAAAGCTGGGGATCGGCACGCGGGACTTGCGGCGCCAGACGAAGTCACCCGGGAGGCCGCGCGCTCGATTCTCGCGTCGTTGACGGTCGAGCACCTTTACACGCATCCGTTAACCGATGCGAAAGGCGAGGTCGATTCGATCATGCGCGTCAATTACGACGTGGACCTCGACGCATATGCCGAAATGGCGAATTGGACCGTGGGTGAATTAAAAAATGCCTTGTTGAGTCGTCCAGGAGTGGAAATCGCCCGCCTGGGACGTGGCTTGACCGGACCCATGGCGGCGGCGGTCGCCAAATTATGTGACATTCATGAGCTCATCTTCATTGCTCGAAAGATCAATCGCCCCAGCAAAGCCCGCACCTTGCTCGGTGCGCCAGGAACGTTGTCGTCACGCATTCAGCCCAATCATCCCACGGACGATTTACGCAGCATCGAATTGCAATTGCTCTGGAGTTTGTCGTTAGGGGGCGGCGACGCGCTGATTGGAATCAATCCGGCCATCGATACGGTCGACAACATCTCCAATGTTTTGCGCCACGTGGACGTCGTGCGCCGACGAACCGGCGCGCCCACGCAAATATGCGTCTTGGCGCATGTAAAAACGCAACTCGGGTGTTTGGATCAAGGTGCGCCAGTCGAAATCATTTTTCAAAGTTTGGCTGGAACAGACGCGACGTTGATCAGTGAATTCGACGTCACCGTGGATTTGCTCGATCGCGCGTATCGCACGATGCGCGAGCGTGGACCGCTGGCCCAAGAAGCTCAGCAATTCATGTATTTCGAGACCGGTCAAGGGAGCGAATTCACGTACGGAAAACACGACGGTATCGACATGACCACCTTGGAGGCATGTTGTTATGGTTTGGCCCGACGATACGATCCGTACATGGTCAACAACGTGACGGGATTCATTGGACCCGAAACGCACGCTGACGACCGCGAAATGGTGATTGCCAACTTGCAGGACCATTTCATGGGCAAATTGCTCGGTGTTCCGATGGGCATGGCGCCTTGTTTCACCTTGCATGCCGGTGTGACCAACGAAGGACAACAAATGGCCACGGCCATGCTCACGGCCGCAGGGGCAAACTATTACATGGACGTGTGCCTGGGCGCGGATCGCATGCTCGCGTATTTCGACACGAGCGGGCACGACGTACAGACGCTACGCGAGGTGCACGGAAAACGTCCGGCCGCCGAATATTTGGAATGGGCCAAAACCAAAGGAATTTTCGTCGAGCAAGACGGAAAAGTCGAACGAGGTCCAGCGTTTGGGAATGTCGAAGCCTTGTGCGAATCGCCACGAGCTTTCGAGGAATTGGTCCGCGCAACGCCCATTGCATTGGGATTCGATGTCGCCGGTCCTCGACCCGCCGATAAAGTGAGTCGCGAATTGCGTTGGCACCAAGCAGTGGCCCGAGCCGCCGCCATGAGTGAATTGCGGGTGGAGGAATTGCAACGCGCAGCAGGCTTCCAAGTCCTCGAAACAACAGCGAAAACGCATGCCGAGCATTTGGGATTGCCGGCCCGAGGGGCAACTTTGGCAGCCGCGAGTGCCGCGGCCTTGAGCGCAGAAAAACACCCCGTGGCGATCTTGGTGGCCGATGGTTTGTCGGCGGAGGCCGTGCATGCGAACATCCCGGACCTCTTGCCAGTGTTGGTGGATGGTTTGTCCGCGCGGGGAATTGCGACCGGAACGCCGCGACTCGTGCGTTATGGCCGAGTCAAACTGGCCGAAGAAGTGGCCGATCGTTTGGACGCTCGGCTCGTCGTGTATTTGTTGGGCGAACGTCCCGGGGGCGATGCAACATCGTCGCGAAGTTTGTCCGCGTATTTGTGTTTGCGGGTGCCGGACGAAAGTTTGCCCGAGGCGCGCGCCTTTAGCGGCAATGCCGCAATTCGCTTCGAATACACGGTCATCTCCAATATTTACGCGGGTGGAGGTTTGCCCCCGGTCGAAGCGGCCGCGGTCATCGTCGACAAGGTGACGAGGATCTTGGAGCGCAAAGCGGCGGGAAATCGCCTGGACGCGGCGTGAAGCGAAGTACCAGCCACCCCGACCACCAACGCTTGGAACGGAGCAGCCCTTCGCCAGCGACGCCATTTTTGACCAAGACAAACTAGCCTTCCAAGCACGTTTTTACCCCTCCAAGCACAAGCTCGCTTACCAATTGCCATTGCGCGCGCAATAATTTGGTTCAATTTCTTACGCCTACTCGAAGCCGACGATTGGGGGGCTCGAAATGGCAAGGACGAACGTGTGCGTCGCGTACGGCGGCGCAATAGGATGCTTTTTGCTCGTAGCTGGCTGTGAGGCGACCATGAACCAGCCGGCTCCACACTTTGCGCTGGCTGAAATGAGTTATCCCGCGGCGACAATGCCCGCTCCGGTGGCGACAATGCCCGCTCCGGTCGCGGCGATTCCGGTGATTCCGGAGGTGCCCGCGCCATCCTTGGTGAATACCGACCCAGTGTTATCCCCGGACGAACCAGTGGTTTATGCCGAAACAGTACCGTCCGTCGAAACGACGCCGACATTGGCCCCAACGCCAATCGTGGTTCATGCGGCGGAACTTCGGGGACGGGTGGAATTGCATGCTGGAAAGCGATTGACGATCGAGCCGCTCGTCATCACCAGCAATACCTATCCTGTGCCGGGATGTTTGGCCCATCTATGGATTGAAACGCCCGCGGAAGATGGGGTGGCCGATTGGAAGCATTTCGCTGAAGCCCGCGTCGCGACACCGCTGCTTTTCGGCTCGCCGATGGAGCTCGAGATCTTGGAAGATTCAGCCGAGGTCGACGAAGACAAACCTACCCGTCCCGTTTTGCAAAAAGGTGTCCGGGTAAGGGTCCAGTGGGAATGGTAATGGGTTTTCCCGACAAGCTTCAGCGTCGCAAAGCCTCCGCCAAACCTTGCGCCAGGGTCGAATAGGTCGATAAACCGCCCAGATCGAGGCCGCTCGTGGCCAACTCCATCGCCGCTGCCGCCCGAACGCCCGTGATGATGACCTGCGTTCCGACGAGCTTCGCGGCGGCAATGACCCCATACAACCCCCGCACGGCTGCATTGTCGAGTTTCGACACGCCCGTGACGTCGAAAAGCAGAATACGCGCGTTTTTCTCGACAATAGCTTGCAATAAACGCCCGGAAAAACCGGCGACCCTCGGTTCATCCAGCGGGCCCGCCAACGGACACAACAAAAGCCCCGATCCCAAAGTCAACACCGGCGCCGATCGCTCCAGCAACTCGTGCGCTTGCAATTCAATCACCTGGCGCGCTTGCGTCAAGGCTTCAATTTCATCCCGCAATACCGAGTTTACCTGCTCCAATTCACTCGTGCGTTGTTCGACCCGTTGTTCGAGCTCGGCATAGGCCGACAAAAGCGCGGCTTCCGCCTGCTTGCGATCCGTGATGTCCCGAATGACGCTAATGAGCAGTTTGCCTTCTTCGATACTTTTCGAACTGACTTCGACGGGAAATGTGGTTCCGTCCTTGCGCTTGTGCTGCGTTTCGAAAAGTAATCCTTCGCGTAACGCGC
>DAOMZH010000425.1:0-8929 GCA_035437985.1 Polyangium sp. (in: bacteria)
AGTGCGAGTTCCGTCGGGTGTGCGGCGGCTCGCGCGCGCGGGCGCTGGCGGTGCTGCCGTACCCATTGGCGAAAGTGGTGAATGCCGGTTGTCGGCCCGAGGTGCCCGCGCCGATTTCGGCGCAAGAGGATTTGTATGTGCGGGCAAGGATCGCATCGATGGATGATGACGGTCAACGCGCATTGATTACGCAGCGAATCGAAACGGGAACGAAAAGTGCGCCGCTCGCGCTCGTTACGGAAATGCGGACGTTCATTCCTCTCCAAAAGAAAAACTCGGGAGATGGAAACAAGGCGGCAAAGGTAAGAGCTTCGGTTCCTGCAGATGCGCTCGAAATTTCGTTTTCCAGGATTCCGGCGAATGCTGGGCTTGATTTTGCAAAGCTCACGGGTGACTTCAATCCGATTCATTGGATTGCAGCCTATGCTCGGGCGTCGGGATTTCGTTCGTGCATTTTGCACGGGTTTTCGACATTGGCCCGGGCCATTGAAGCGGTAAATCGCGCGCGGCTCGTGGGTGATCCTTGGCGTATGCGTGTGGTGGATGCGCGTTTTACGCGGCCGCTCGTGTTGCCTGCGCGCGTAGGCGTATACGTGGGACACGAAGGTGGATTGTGGGTTGGTGATGCGCCCGGTGGTGGCGCATATCTCGCGGGTGAATTCCAGGCGGAGGGTTTGGCATGAATGACGTATTGCTTGAAATTGGGAAAAACAAAAGAGCGCGTTCCATCGTGCAAGCGCTCGGATTGCCATTGCCATTGCCCGCGGCGCTCACGAGGGACAAAGGACCATGGAAAGAGCGGCTGTTGGCTGATCGAACCATTGCGGTGGCGGCGACCGAGAAATCGCAGCTCGTGCCCGTACTCGCGCGAGCCCTTGCCGCGGCGGGGGCCGATGTCGTGTGGAAGGGGCCGGATGCATTCTTTTCGGCGTTTGCGGCTCCCGGCGAGGCGTTTGGAAGGCCGGCGCGACTCCTCGATACACTTGCGGAAGGAAAACGCGTCGCTGCGGTCGTAATCGACGCGACGGGAATTTGCGATATCGCTGGATTGCGAACGCTTTATGATTTGTTGCACCCGCTGGTTGGTCGTATAGAACGGTCGGGGCGAGTGATCGTGCTGGGTTCTGAATCTCGCGCCGATGCCGAAGCGTCGGCCGCTCAGGCGGCGCTCGACGGGTTTGTCCGCAGCGTGGCCAAGGAAATTGGACGTAATGGTGCAACGGCGAACCTCGTGCGGCTTGCTCCAGGCGCGGAAGAGAGATTGGCGCCGGTTTTGCGATTCTTGCTTTCGCCACGCTCGGCATTCATCAGCGCCCAACCGCTCGTGATTGACACGGCCGCGAAAGCTCCGAAGTCGGCCGTTTCGTTCGTAAAACCGCTCGAAAAAAAAATTGCCCTCGTGACCGGAGCGGCGCGAGGAATTGGCGAAGCGACGGCGCGTTTGCTCGCGCAAGAAGGGGCCCACGTCATTTGTCTCGACAGACCCCAAGATGATGGGCCTACCAGCCAACTGGCGCGCTCGATTGGGGGTACTCCATTGCTCGTGGACATGCGTGCGGAAGATGCGCCGAGCCGGATCGTCGATGCGGTCAAAGTGTTTGGCGGGGTCGACATCATCGTGCACAACGCGGGCATTACGCGAGACAAGACGCTTGGGCGCATGCGGGCTGAACAATGGGATGAAGTGCTGGGCGTGAATTTGGAGTCGGTCATCCGGACAAACGCGGCGCTCGAACCGCATTTGCGTAACGAAGGTCGGGTGATTTGCCTCTCGTCGATTGCCGGATTGGCAGGAAACGTGGGGCAAGCGGCCTATGCGGCGTCGAAAGCGGGGATTGTCGGGTTTGTCAAAGCGAAAGCAGCGGAGCTTGGTGGACGGGGAATCACGGTTAATGCCATTGCGCCGGGGTTCATCGAGACGCGTTTGACAGCCGCGATTCCGCTGGCTGTGCGCGAAGCGGGACGGAGACTCGCGGCCTTGGGGCAAGGCGGTTTGCCCGAGGACGTTGGGCAAGCCATCGTGTTTTTGGCGAGTCCTGGAGCCTATGGTTTGACAGGAAGAACGATTCGCGTCTGTGGTGGCGCGCTGATTGGAGCTTGAGGAGCGAAAACATGAGCAAAGCAAGTGGACGGCGCGCAGTGATCGTGGACGGCGCACGAACGCCATTCGTCAAAGCATTCACGGATTTCACGAAACTCGATACGATTGCGCTGGGCGTCGCGGCAACGCGCGGGCTTTTGAGAAAGACAAACCTCGAACGACGCGACGTCGAAGCCATCGTATGGGGTGGTGTGATTCTGCCAAGCGCGTCGCCGAATGTCGGCCGCGAGATCAGCCTTGATTTGCAGCTGGATCCGGCATGTGAAGCCATGACGGTGACGCGGGCTTGTGCGTCGGGGCTGCAAGCGGTGACGTTGGCGGCCGCGGCGATTGAACGCGGCGAAGTGGATATTGCAATCGCCGGTGGAAGTGATTCGACGAGCAATGCGGAGATCAAACTGCCGCAAAAGGTCGTGCATGCAATGGCGCCATTGGCCCTTGGAAAACCGGACGCCAAGGCAGTCTTGACGGCAGTGCAAAAACTCGCGCCATTTACGGATATTTTCCCGCGACAACCAAAAATCGCCGAACGTACCACGGGCGAAGTCATGGGCGAAGCGGCGGAGCGAATGGCCGGTCGCAATGGGGTAGGGCGTTCCGAGCAAGACGAATTTGCAATGCGTTCGCATCATCGGGCGGCGGCAGCGATTGCTTCGGGCAGATTTAATGACGAAGTCGTGCCCGTGGAAACGCCCGAAGGCAAATGGGTCCATACGGATGGACTCGTGCGTGCCGACACGAATGCCGAAAAACTCGCCAAACTGCGCCCGGTTTTCGCGAAAAACGGAACGGTGACCGCGGGCAATGCGAGTCCATTGACGGATGGGGCCGCAGCGGTGCTCTTGATGAGCGAAGAAAAAGCTCGGGCGCTCGGATACAAGCCGAAAGCGACGATTTCGGCGTGGGGATACGTGGGCGTGGATCCAGCGGATCAATTGTTGATGGGGCCGGCTTTGGCGATGCCGAAGGTGCTCGATAAAGTGGGCATGAAACTCGCGGATATCGATTTCGTGGATTTGCACGAAGCGTTTGCCGCGCAAGTGTTGTGCGTGCTGAAAATGCTGGGAAGCTCGGCATTTTCACGGGAAAGGCTCGGACGAGACATTGCCACGGGTGATGTGGACCCGGCACGGCTCAATGTGCATGGCGGTTCGATTGCGCTGGGTCACCCGTTTGGCGCGACAGGCGCGCGCATGGTCACGACAATGGCCAATGAATTGGTTCGTACAGGCAAACGAACCGCGCTCTTGGGTATTTGCGCCGCTGGTGGGCTTGGAGCCGCGGCCTTGCTCGAACGTCTGGATTGACGAACCCTTAGCCCAACCATCGCCGTTGTCCAGAAAAACAATCTCGTGCCTCAACGAACGACTTTCGTCCCTGGCACGTACGTGTTCGCCCTAACAACCAAGACAAACTTCAAGGCACGTCCGAAATCTGCTTGACAGCGAGAATCGGGTCGTGCTGTGTTTCCGTCTCGAAGCGCACACTGCTTTGAAAGGAGTTCTATAGCCCATGTTTACGAGGTGCGGCCGACTGGCCGCGTGGATGTTGGCCGCGGTACCGATCGTTATGACTGCGCCGGCTTATGCGCAAGGGACATCGGTTGTTACGGGGGTTGTTCGGGACGCATCAACGAAGGCGCCGATCAAAGATGCCATTGTGACGGTGACTTCTCCGGCATTGCAAGGTGAGCAAATTGTTCTTACCGACAGTGCGGGGCAGTATCGCATTCCAAACCTTCCTCCGGGCACGTATACGCTGCATTTGGAGGCTGATTCGTACAAGATGTCGAGTCGTGGGGGCATTGAGGTTCGGCTGAATAGTACCATTCGAGTGAATACGGAATTGCTGCCGGACACGCTCACGATGGAGATCGTCGTTGCGGCGGCGCCACCAACGGTCGATGTAGGATCGAGTGCGACGGGGGTGACGGTCAATTCGGATTTCGTTGCGCGGTTGCCTTTGAATGCGCCGGGTTCCAAGGGGGCGGGCACGCGATCATTCGAGGCACTTGCGGAGATTGCGCCCGGGGCCAATGCGGATGCATATGGTGTTTCGATTAGCGGCACGACATCTCCGGAAAACCAATACGTCGTCGATGGTTTGTCGGTCAATAACCCTGCATTTGGGCTCATTGGAACGCCGTTGTCGGTGGCGTTCATCAAAGAAGTCAACATCATCACGGGCGGGTACATGCCGGAATACGGGCGTGCGTCGGGGGGATACTTCGATGCCGTGACGAAAATAGGATCGAACGAATTCCATGGTTCGGTATCCTCGAGCATTACGCCAGGGATCTTCGAGGGGACGCGCAAGATCGTGGCGCGCGAGGGCACGACCATTTCTACGAACACGACGCTTTCTTCAATCCATGATTTCACGTTCGAGCTCGGGGGGCCCATTCGGAAAGACAAGCTGTGGTTTTACATGGGCATTTCGCCATCGATCATGCGTTTTCGCCTCGATCGGAGCATCAACTCCGTTCGTTTCGATGCGAGTGGCAATCCGGTGAAGCAAGATGGTTTTACCCAAACGGACCCCATTGCTGGCACGGAACGAACGTATTATGCGGATCAAAGAAGCGTCACGTTCATCGGCAAATTGACCTTGCAGGTCAATCCGGACAATGCTGTGACGTTGGCGGTTTTTGGTTCGCCTACCCAATCCGGCGGAGACGGGTACTTTGGCATCAATCCGCGAAATGGGGCCGTTGAAATCTTCAATGCTGACAACGGGGGTTCCATCAATGGCACTTACAGCGCCATTGCGCACAATTTCGTGTCGAATGCCATCGATACGTCGCTCAAGTGGACGTCGTCTTTCAAAAACAAGAGGTACGTTCTCGACACGTCGCTCGGATGGCACCACGAAGAGAGCGCGATTCGCAGCGCGGATGGTTCAGAAGTCGGCAGTGGCGAAGGTTTGTCGACGATTCCCCAGGTGCAATGGCGAAGAACGTCTCCGAATCCGCATAGCATTCTCGATTTCGAGCGTTCCCCTGAAATAACGGCAGCTTGTAGTCCGCGGACGGTAACGGGGGCGAATGGTCAACCGATTACACTGAGCAGCGAGCAAATCTGTCCGGTGAATACCTATTTCAGCGGTGGGCCTGGTTTTCGCATCGGGTTCTTGAATACGTTGGCGCTCGATCGGGTGCAAGCCAAGAGCGTGTTCACCGCGGTTGTCTCCGGGCTTGGACATCATATCGTCAAAGCTGGCGTGGATTTGGAGTTCATGCGTTACGATGCTTCGCGTGGTTTTTCGGGAACGAACATTCTGCGTGAATCTCGAGATGGCACGACTTTCGCCGATTTTCGGCGCTTCGGGTTCTTGACCGGGCCCGACGATCCGACGATCTTGCCCAAGTTCTCCGCCATTTCAAAATCGTATACGATTGGCGGTTTCGTGCAAGACAGCTGGAACATCATGGACAAGGTGACGCTGAATGCAGGTATTCGTTATGATGCCCAAATTCTCTATGGCTCGGACGAAAAGCTGGCCATGACGCTGCCGAACCAGATTTCGCCACGTGTTGGCGTAATCTACGACTTCACGCAACAAGGGCGTTCGAAACTATTCGCCAATTACGCGCGATTTTACGAAAGCGTGCCGCTCGACGCCATTGATCGCTCGATTCCTGGTGAGCGACAGGCGATTGCCACGCATACGCGAGGACCCACATGCAACCCGTCGACGATTCCGCAGAATCCGACCCAATGCCAGGATACCACGACGGTTAATGCGCCTTATCACCCAAACCAGCAATGGGAGGTGATTGGCAGCGCTGGTTCGCCGGTCGATCCGAACATCAAACCGCAATCAGCGGATGAATTCGTGCTCGGTGGCGAATACGAGATTTTCCCGAGTGGCCGTCTTGGTCTTCAATACACGAAACGTTGGCAGAATTCGGTTATCGAAGACATGAGTCGTGACGAGGCGCAGACATATTTCATTGGCAATCCCGGTTATGGTATAGCCGCGGATTTTCCGACGGCGCAGCGCGATTACGATGGCGGGACGATCTTTTTCCAGAAAAACTTTGCCAATTCGTGGCTCGGGCAGGTCAGCTACACGCTCTCCTATTTGCGTGGCAACTGGTCGGGGTTGTTTCGCCCCGAAAACGGGCAGCTCGATCCGAATATCAATTCGGATTTCGATCTGCTCTCGCTGCTCGACAATCGTTATGGTCCATTGCCTGGAGATCGCACGCATCAGCTCAAGATCTTTGGGGCAAAGGATTTCCTGATTCGCAACAAGGTGCTTCTAAACGTGGGTGGGACGTATCGTGGTGCTTCAGGGGCGCCGACCAGCTATTTCGGGTCGCACGTGACGTACGGGGCGGATCAAGCGTTTATTTTGCCGCGAGGCATTGGCGAACGCATGCCCTGGGTGCACAATATCGACGCGCATATCGGGGCGGGTATGAAAATCAGCAAGAGCAGCACGGTGGAACTATCGGTCGATGCTTTCAACGTGTTCAACTTCCAAGGCGAGATTGCTCGAGATCAACGGTATACCCAATCGAGCGTATTGCCGATCAAAGACGGCACGGTGGCGGATCTCAGCACGAAACTGCTCAATTCGGATGGAACGCCGTTCGATCCGAACGATAAGAATCCCAACTTTGGAAAGCCGCTCCAATACCAGTCTCCGCGCTGGATCCGGATCGGGGTCAAGGTGACATTTTGAACCGGAGCACATCCATGAAGCGATTCCTTTCCACGTTCGCGGCACCTGCTGTGCTGATCACTCTGGCGACTTCGTGTGATCAGCCCAAACCATCGTGCACCGTTGGTGTCGGCGGGTTTGCCGCAAAATACAACCTCAAGGCCGGACAAACTGCTTGTCCGGACATACAGGGTCAAGATCTTCGCGGGGAAATCCTGGGCCTCATGGCATACAACCCTTTGAAAGAAGGAGAAAAGTACGTCCAGGATTACAACAAAGCGACATTGGCCATTCGCAGTAATCAACTCGGGACGATTGCGACCGATCCGATGTTGAAAGACGACGCGAACAATCCCACGTCGCTCGGGGCCTTTCAGGTGATCGAGCCCGACGAAAACGACGTTTGTTACGTGCCCACGTTATCGCCGGCATTGCAAGATGTTCCGGCGAACGGGACAAATCCGGCGACGCAGATCAAATACGAATGGAGCGACGTCAAGGTGTACGTGACGACGGCCTATCCTGGCACGCAAATGGTCGGCGCGTTGAAATACACCAATGGTTCGTGCACGGCCACGTATGACGTCATGGCGCTCTGGCCGGCAGTTTCGTGTGCCGGAGAAGACGCCGATGGCAATGCCATTGCGGTTCCAGCTCTTTGCGATCCGGTTGCGGATCCAGCCTCGGGCCGAGCGACGGGGTCGGGCATCAATCCGGACCTCGAGGCGCGTGTTGCTTGCGATCCCGATATTTTGTTGTGCGTCTTGACGGCTCCGCCTGATCAATTGAAGTAATGCCCTGCCAAACTCGGCGACTCTCACCTGACCGCGGCGCCCGAGATCGCGGCGCTGCGGTCAGGGCGGGCGCATATTCATGAAGCATTTCTGCCCGAGGTATGAGATGCTTGCGGTATGAATCTCGTTCGTGCACCTCGTCAGCGTTTTTGGGCGGCCACGACAGCTCTCACCTTGTCGCTATCGGCCACTTCCGCATCCGCGGACAAACTCCTCGGCGCCAATGTCCACCAGTCGCTCGATGTGGGACACGACGCCACGAAAGCCGCAGGTCTCGGCTGGGTGCGTATTGATTTGAATTGGTTCCAATGCGAACCATCTCAAGGCGTTTACGATTTCGCGCTCCTCGATTCGGTCGTCGATGCCGCAAAGTCGCGGGGGCTTTCGGTGCTCGCGGTCATTGGATATGGTCCCGCGTGGGCTTCTTCTGGCGATGCGCTAGGCGATGGACCAAACAACGACGTACCCATGGATGGTGCTTACGCGTCGTTTGTCACGGCCACAGTGACGCATTTTCAGGATCGAGTTTCGCACTACGAACTCTGGAACGAGCCGAATCTAGCCCAGTTTTTTGAAGGCACGCCTGCCGATTACACCTCGCGCGTGCTCGTCCCCGGCGCGCAGGCGGTGCATACGGTTTGTCCAACATGCAAAGTCGTCGGCCCCGGACTCGCTTCGATTGCGGGCGAATACGACATCTGGCTCGATGCTTCGCTCGCCGCGGCCAAGGACCAGATCGATATCGTGAGCGGCCACATTTACGCGGGATTCCCCATTGATTCACCAGGATCTGGAACTTCGAGCGATAGTTTTTTCAACAAATTGGAAAAGCATCGTGTTCTCGAGGTTGGTGGAACAATTGTTTACGAAGGGCCGTTGTCGTATCGCGAAGTGATGGATAAACACGGCATCACTGCGCCTTTTTGGCTCACCGAAACCGGCCAAGAAGCAACGTTTGGCAATTCGACGCAAGAGTCCGCCCAAGCACTTTATTATCGGCGGGTCATCGAAGCCATGCTGGTGCGTCCTTGGTGGGAGCAGACCATTTTTTATGAAGCATTCGACGAACCCGCGAGCGGCTTCGAATGGGGCCTCGTCGTGCACGCCCCTACCGAACCGCTCGGATACAAGGCCAAAGAGGTGCTGGGTTTTTTGAGCAAGGCGACGGAGACGGTCCCCGACCTTGGCGGAAAAGGTCCTGAATGCAATGACGGGCTCGACGATGACGGGGACAATCGCGCGGATTATCCCGACGATCCCGATTGTACGAGCATTCTCGATCCAGACGAAAGTGGACCTCTAGGCGAAGCTGCGGGCGGCGCAGGGGGCGCGGGAGGCGCGGGAGGCGCGGGCGGTGCGGGCGGTG
>DAOMZH010000426.1:0-8887 GCA_035437985.1 Polyangium sp. (in: bacteria)
CGATAGATCGTCCACCAGAAACGAATCCCAGGTCAGAAAGTGGTCTTTGGGATCGAGCACGAGAAATTCTCCGCTCGTCTTCGGCGAAATTGGCAACGGTACACCCATCTCGAACGTTTCGATGCGCATTGAGCCATTTTCTGCAACCCAGCCAATCTCGACGGGGGCAATCAGCGCTCCGTCGGGGTCGTTTATCGTCACGAGCGCACCTTCCATAAACAATGGCTCGATGGTCATGGTGGGTAAACCCTTGGCATCGATTGCATGTTTTACACGCGCGGCAATCGCCGGATCGAGCACCTCCGCGAATGCATCGATGAACGCTTCCGTCCCGATGACTCCAAATCGATGCTCGTCGAGGATTTTTCGCAGGGTCTTCCAAAACACGTCCTCACCAACCACGGCCCGAATCTGCGTCAACAACCACGCCGCACGGCCATAAGGACCCGCCGTGTATTTGTCGTCGGGCGCGAGCGACACATCGCGAATGGACATACCATCAATGGCATACAAATCATTACCATTGAGCGTGAATGGCCCATCCTTGTCCGAATGGTCGCGAACACCTTCGAGTTCCAGGAGCGAAGCCATTCCTTCTTTGATCCAAAGATCGTCCCAGCTCTCGATCGTCATCAAATCGCCGAACCATTGATGCGCGAGTTCATGTGCCGTGAGCTGAAGCTCAGCGCCGAGCGGCTCGGTACCTGCGCCCTCGAAATGAAAAGAGATGCTCGCGTTTTCCATACCGGACGACGGCAAGCTCGGCAGGTGCACCACTGCGTACTTTTCGAAGGGATATGGCCCCAAGAGTCCTTCGAATCGGTCGATCATTCCGCCCATTTCATTGAGCACCGCATCGTAATGCCCCTGGAGCCCACGCCGATGCCAAATGGACACGGGCAGATTGCCCTTCATGATCGTTTTCACCTCGAAATCACTAATTGCAAAGGCCATCACGTACGTGGGCAACGTGTAGGCTGTTTCGTATTTCATCCAGTGGCTGCCCCCAGAGTCCGGCTCGTCGCTGATGAGATCACCATTGGCGATCATTTTCTCATGGTCGTCCATGCGCATTGCAATGGAGAAATATGCGCGATCCTTCGGTGTATCGTGGCAAGGCATCCAGGCTCGAACGCCCAGCGGCTCCGAGTCTGTGAAGACGGCTCGTACATCGAGCGGATCGCCCCGGCGACCGCTGACGGGAATGAAGGAATCGCTCGGCGCAGCCTCGTAATCGACCTCCAAGGTGATATCCACGCCTTTCTTGAAGTCGGAAACGGTCGCCACGTCGATACGGAGCGTATGTTCGCGGGAATTTATCGAGAATGGCAGAGTTTTTCCACCAGCGAGCCGAACAACCTTGATCTCGGTCACGGCGCTATCGAGCTCGACGACATTTCCGGTATCGGATATAGGCGAGAGGGTGATATCGACGGTCGCGATGAAGCGTTCTCGATCCCAATCGTATTCACCTTTCAAGTCGTAACGCTTGATGTCCACATCAGCGGCAGTAGGCCAAGTGCTTGGTCCGGGGTTGGGTACCGAGTCGGTATCGTTCGAGGAGCAGGCAGCATTGAGCGAGGCCAAAAGAATGCACGCGCGTCGGAATACACCCGAGCGCAAAAATGGTTTTACGAGGCGCATTGTTTACCTTGGGCAAAGGTTGAAGACGACTGGACGACGATGAGCCAGCATCCGAGGCACCGGCCACTTTGAGCAAGGGTCGTGCCGCGCGCGTTTATGCATTCGACGCGTGAGATAGCCTGTTCAATTTGCGCAAAGCTGCCCGAATTGTACGGCTCAGATGCGCAATTTGCGCAAATGATGTTGGTGTTTTCATGGGATTGCGCCGGCCCCAGGTTCTTCAAGGCCAGCGCTGGCGAAACCTGCCAGCAGACAACTCAAAGCGTTTCGTCGAATGGCTGAATATTTGGGTGACAACCAGCATCCGATGCACCAGCGGCGCGCAAATGGAGCGCTCTGCTGGTCTTCGACGGAGATTGAGACACATGAAATTCAGCGAAAAAGTGGGCGGCATCGAGCGTCAGCGTGAAATGGCGTTCTTATGGGGATTGGCGACGGTTCTGATCGCCACCGGGTGCGGCACGGACGCGACAGAGGGGGCGGGTGGAGCCGGCGGGCTTGGAGGCTCGGGAGGTTTTGTCGATGAAACCAAAGTGGCCACCAATGATTTCATCGACGAATCTGCCGAAGTAGCTACGCAGGCGTTATCGATGGCCCCTCCATTGAATGGGACGGCCTGCACATCGGGTACGCAATGCCCCACAGGGTATTGCGTCGACGGCTTTTGCTGTGACCAAAAATGCGATAACAAATGCATGGCGTGTAGCGTTGCGAAAAAAGGCAGCGGAGTTGACGGCATTTGCGGATCCATTGCGTACGACACCGATCCGGACAACGACTGTCCCGTTGGTGCGTGTGACGGGAAAAACCAATGCAAGAATTACAACAGTGTTGCTTGCATATCTGCCGCGCAGTGTTTGTCCAACTATTGCGTCGACGGCGTTTGCTGCAACAACATTTGCATGGGCAGCTGCCAAGCCTGCACCGCCGCGAAAAAAGGCAGCGGTCAGGACGGCGTTTGTAGCTCGATCAAAGCAGCAACGGATCCCGATAACGAATGTTCGAACAGTGATTGCAATGGCTCGGGCGCTTGCACGACGACCCCGCAACCGACGTTTCCCAATGGCACGCCGTGTACATCCGCGACGCAATGCGCATCTGGATATTGTGCCGACGGTGTGTGTTGCGATAGCTGGTGCCTAGGCTCGTGTCAAGCGTGCACAGGGGCCAAGAAAAACCAAGGCACGGACGGGACATGCGGGCCCGTTGCCAACGACAAAGACCCTGACGACGAATGTTGGGGCGGCGCATGTAATGGCGCGGGCGTGTGCAAACAATACAATGGCGTGCCCTGCACGGACAAAACGCAGTGCTTGTCCAATTTTTGCGTCGACGGGTTTTGTTGTGGAAACATTTGCACGGGCTGGTGTTACGCGTGCTCGGAGGCGCGCAAAGGCGGCGGGTACGATGGCGTATGTGCCCCGATTCTTTCGGGCCGAGATCCCGACAGTGAATGCACGCCTGGCGAATGTAATGGCTCGGGCGCCTGCAACCAAACGCAAACTCCGCTGACCAATGGCACGGCGTGCATTGCGAGCGCGCAATGCGCTTCGGGCAATTGCGTCGATGGATTCTGTTGCGATACGGCGTGTACTGGTACTTGCCAAGCTTGTTCGGCCACGAAAAAAGGCAGCGGAGCCAATGGCACGTGTGGAAACATTGCTTCGGCCACCGATCCGGATAGCGAATGCGGTTATGGTGGGCAATGCGGCGGCAACGGGACGTGCAAATTTTACAACAGCCTTCCTTGCACGTCGGCGACGCAATGCTTTTCCGGTTATTGCGCCGACGGCGTTTGTTGCGGCAACATCTGCAACCAAACGTGTTACGCATGCAGCGCAGCGAAAAAGGGCCAAGGCACCGATGGCGCGTGCGGGCCGATTGCCAATACGAAAGACCCGGACAACGAATGCAATCCTGGTGAGTGTAATGGCTCGGGCGCGTGTAATCAATTGCAAACACCCCAAGCCAATGGTGCGTCTTGTACACTCGCAACGCAATGTGCGTCGGGCAATTGTGTCGATGGTGTATGTTGTGACACGGCGTGCACTGGAACGTGTAATGCCTGTTCCGCGGCGAAAAAAGGTCAAGGCGCGAACGGCACGTGTGGGCCGATCAAATACGATACCGACCCTGACGACGAATGTTTTGGCGGCGCGTGTTCGGGAAGTGGCACGTGCCGATACTACAATGGTGTTGCGTGTACCGCAGCGATGCAGTGTTTGTCGTCGTACTGCGTGGATGGCTTCTGCTGTGGAAACATTTGTAACGGCATTTGCCAAGCGTGTTCCAACGCCAAGAAAGGCAACGGATACGACGGCATTTGCGCAAGCATCGTCGCCGATACCGACCCGGACAATGAATGCGCACTCACCTGCAATGGCTCGGGAGCCTGCAGGGGGCAACCTGGGGATGTATGTACGACAAACAGCGATTGCATCGCGCCGTCATGTGTGAACGGAACATGTGCGCCACCGAGCTGCATTGGAATGCCTGCGACCTGCGGCGTGCCGAACAACGAAGATTGTTGCGCTTCTCTCATGGTACCAGGCGGCACGTACAACCGCAGCAACGACACGATGTACCCCGCGACGGTGAGCGATTTCCGATTGGATCGATTCGAGGTCACCGTGGGGCGATTCCGCAAATTCGTCGAGGCTTATCCCGCAAGCAAACCCGTGTCGGGAGCAGGATCGCATCCCGTCATCCCGGGCATCGGCTGGGATAGCACCTGGGATGTGAATTTGCCGGCGGATCAGGCTGCGTTGAAGGCGGCGGTCAACTGCAGTTCGTTCGCGACGTGGACGGATACGGCGGGAGCGAACGAGCAATTGCCAATGAATTGCATCTCATGGTATCTGTCATTTGCGTTTTGCGCGTGGGATGGCGGGCGGATCCCGACGGAGGCCGAGTGGAATTACGCAGCGGCGGGAGGAAGCGAGCAGCGTGCGTATCCTTGGTCGAATCCACCAAACTCGCCGACAATCGATCCGTCCTACGCGGTGTACGATTGCATGGGTGACGGATCGAGCGCAGGATCATGCACATTCGCGGACATTCTCCGGGTAGGGTCGAAACCGAACGGAAATGCCAAATGGGGGCATGCAGACCTGACGGGTAGTGTGTCGGAATGGACCCTGGACTGGTACTATTGGCAATATCCCAATCCGTGTAATGATTGTGTGGCTGGCGGAGGCAACACGAAGTCGTCTCGGGGCGGCAGTTGGTATGGTTGCTGCAACCTGCTGTATACCTCCGACCGCGCCGCCACCGGCTACCCAGATAGTAAGAACAGCATGTACGGTGCTCGATGCGCGAGGAAACCCCAATGAGCGGGGCGTAGTTTGCTGTTCGAAACATCGGTGGTCGGTGGATACGCACGCAATTCGTCAAATGGTCGTCGATGCCAACAGTGGCATCATCGGTGGCGTTTTACCGTACGGCCATGACGATTGAATTACGTGGCCTTCGTGGTTCGTGTTTCCGGGCGAATCACGGCCGCGCCGCGTACGAGATCCGGGCGCTTCGTGAGCGAATACGGCGCTTTGGTGATCCTGACCAATCTGACGATATCTTCATCGACGAGCACTTCGCCTTGTCCCGCCGCGTCCACGAGTTCCGTTGCTTCGCGAATGGCCGAGCCAATGAGCAAACAATCTTGCCTGTACGCCGTACCAAAAACACCCACCGTCACGAGCCCACGGGATACCGCGCAACGTAGCGTGACCCATGACGCTTGCCGTCTTTTGACGATGCTTCCTAATCGAGTCACCTGGGCGATTGCCGCATCGACAGCATCGAGATCCGTGACAGCACGGTCCACACCGAGAGCCCCAAAGCCGAAAAGCATTTCATCGCCGCGCAACGAATGCAGGGTTCCGCCATGCATCGAAGCATCGTGCGCTGCCGCTTGATACAGTTCGTCCAGCAGTTCTTTGAATTGCCGTGGAGACAGGTGTTCAGAGGCTTTGTCTAGTCCGGAAAAACGCAACAAGAGGGTTGCCGCAAGTCCACGAGCCGGAGCGTCGAGGGCCATTTCCGAATCTGCACCCAACGTCGTTTTTCGTTCGGATCCAAAGCACCGATCGTGCAAAAGCTGCCGGGTGGCGACGAGCCGTTCTTCGATGGCTCGAATACGAAGAACAGCGAGACGAATGAGACCAGCCGCGAGCGCGGCATGAAATGACGAATAAGGACGCCCATCGGCTCTATTTCCAATCACCAATACCGAGATCGGGGCCGCTTTCGATATTTCCGTTTCGTGGGCGCCCACGACCGGAAGCACCAGGTATGCATGCGCATCCCAATGGCCAAGTCGAGTTACACGTCGGCGAACGCTCTCCACCGAATCGCCGGATTTGGGGATATCCATCAACCCGGTAACGTTCAAATCGGCAGCTCGCGGTCCCGTTGCAAGACGTGGCGATTTTGAAGATTCGGTCAGAATGTCCCAGTATTGATCACCTTTTCCTCGTTCGAACAATTGAATCGTGTTCGGAGAAAAACTCTGGCGAAGCATATCCGACAAGGATTCGAGGACCTCCGCTTTTGATTCTGCGCCTTCCGTTGCCGCGGCGAATTGATCGAGCGCGGCAGCGCTGTCGGTATCACTACGTCGATCAAAAAGCCATCGCAATGCTTGTTCGAGTTTTTCGGCAGAAATGGCGACGGTCGTTATGCCCGCGAGGGCTCCAACGACCAATTGAGGTACGAGTCCCGTTTCCAAGGCGCGACAAACCGCCGCCATAACCAAGGCCGGCAGCAAAAAGGTGCCGAGGAACAGCGCAATTTTGCAAAAACCGCGCCGAATCGCCGAAAACGCGACGTCGACATCGAAAAGCTCTCCACGGACGAGCTGATAAGCGATGACGGCCGGGAAAAACACCAGCAGAATCACGGCGAGCCATAACAAGCCGCTCAACCAAGCAGTGCTCGTGCTGATGAAAATAGGTATCACGTTTACCGTGATTGCCGGTAACATTGCGACGCTCACGCCCCAAAGTAACACCCGAGCGGATTGGCGTATGGCCATTGTTGCGCCTCGAATACGTTGATGCAAAAGGCGCCCGAGCAACGTCGTTCCGCCGACGACGAACATGACGCTCGCGATTTGCATGCACTTCAAGCCCACGCTCGGCCGGGCAGAGAAAAATTGCCAAATGCAAAAAAGTAGTAAGCTTGCCGCATAAAGAAGCGCAATGCGTCGTGGCTTTCGATGCAGGGGCGCCCAGCGACCGGGGTACGTCAAGGCCAAGTGCAGCAAGCTGACGCCGGTCGCACTCATGGCCGCACGCCAAAACGCTGGAAAAAAGTATCCCAAATCCAAATCGATGTTCGACGACACGACGACCGCAAATACACCCGTAAACGCAACCAACGCATGTGCTTCTCGCGATTGCGGCCTGCGCCAGGCAACCACAGCCCCGACGATGGCGAACAAAAGTCCCGAAAGCAGCCCGGACCCATATTGTTTGAGCAAAACCAACGGCGACAAAACCGATACGGGAACGGAGATTTTCAGGAGCTGTTCATTGCGGCGTAATGTGTATTCGACAGGAGTCCCGACCGGAACGTCATGCAATCGAGCCCGTACGTCGCGGCCTGATTGAACGGGTGATTCATTGACGGCAACGACGACATCGTAGGGCTGAATGCCCTGTTTGATTCCCGGCCATGATTCTTCGACCAACGCCGAAACCAAAAGACCAGACTCGATCGCAAAACCTGGAAATGGTTGTCGCAAGACAAACGGAATTTCGAGCAGGCAGGCAAGAACGACGAGCAGCGGAAGGGTGGCCGCTGTGCGCACGATCCATGGGATTTTGTTGCTTGTTAGAGGCTCGCTTTCCAGCGCGTCATTGGTCAACGCTCGCAAATCCGCAGCCATTGCTGAAGCCGACGCATAACGATTCTCCGGTTCTTTGGCCAACGCGCGCATGACGACTTTCCCCAAAGCTGGAGAAATGCCCAAGTCCGGACGCCGTTTTTCGGGCGATTCCGTAACCTCGTTCAACAAGGCAAACGCCAATTCGGCCGCATTCGCCGCTTCATGCGGAAACGTGCCCGTCAGCGCCTTGTACATGAGCACGCCCAGTGAATACAAATCGCTTCGTTGATCGACTCCTTTGGCGCGCGCTTGCTCGGGACTCATGTATCGCGGTGTTCCCCAAACGTCTCCCGACGAAGTCAATTCGGTCGCTTCGATGTCTCGCAATTTGGCAATTCCGAAATCGAGCAACTTGACGACGGCTGGACCTGTCGGCGAACCTTTGGCCAAAAATACGTTGGCGGGCTTGATGTCGCGATGAATGATTCCATAACCATGCGCCTCGGTCAATACATGCAATAAATCAACCGCGATATCGATGACCTGCTGCTGCGGGAGTTGTTTTTCCCGCTCGAGTAGGCTGTTCATCGCTTCGCCTTCGAGATACTCCATGGCCAGATACAACGAACCATCATCCGCCTGCCCAAAATCATACACCTTGACGGCATGAGGATTCGACAATTGCGCTGTGATTCGAGCTTCCCGACGAAATCTATTGACGACGACGAGATTTCCCGCCACGTGTCGACGCAGCAATTTCAAGGCGACTCGTCGATTGTATAGCTCGTCCTGAGCCAAATACACATCACCCATCCCGCCCGATCCGAGGCGCCGTTCGAGGCGGTAGCGGTTGGCGATTTGATCGCCAGGCATTGGCTCCGAGCGTTCTTTTGCTTTACCCTCGACCACTGTGTCAGGGTCGCTGGGGCCAAACTCGGCGCGTTTTCGAGTCGGTTCGTCCGCGACGTTTGCCCAATGCTTGCTTGTGTCGCTGCGCCGACCGTCATCATTCATGAACGCATTCTCCTGTGCCTAGGCATGGCCTAGAGTTTGCCTACGATGTTGTAACACGCCAAATCTGCCAGCTACAAGAAACACGATGGATCTCGGAGCCCAGGTAAAAATTCCCAGGGGCATTTGGCGGGCCACAGGCATGTACTGACGACACGAAGTACAGCGTTCCGCAAATCGGTGACCATCACATCACCCGCGGCCCCGCAGCGGGTTAAAACCCACTGCTACGCATAACGAAGTTACTCGCGCTGCCGCGCTCGAACTGCGCCGATCAATCATGCTTTGTTATCGAGATTTGCTGTCGATTTCGCAGGAGAAGTCATTTCTCGCAAAACCCGAACGAGGACAGTCCGGAACGGTAGTGGAGGACTTTGGTGCGACCCAGAGGTCGCGATGTCAGAG
>DAOMZH010000427.1:0-8886 GCA_035437985.1 Polyangium sp. (in: bacteria)
AGGCTCGAGCGAACCCGCATAAAGAAGCGTCGGATCCTCAATGGGCCCGCCACGTCGTTCAATCGCTACCCGCGCTTGCAGGAGCACGAGCGGGCGACCCAGCATCGATGCCGGCGACGAGGTATCGCGCGCCGAGGGCGCCGTACGCGCGAGCGCGTAGTCCACGTGGCGCATGAGGGATTCGAATCGCGAAAACGCTTCCGGGCCACCCACGAGCGGCGTCAAAAATGCCGCCAACACGGGGTCCGCAATTTCTTCCGGACGTTTCGGCGCGCGCGCCAATGCCGGACGCCACGATGTACCCAACGCATTGACCGCGGCAAGACGTGAAATCATCCCCAATGGTTTGCCCGAGCCATCGTACACCACCAGCGCTTTATCGGCTAAACTCGGCAAAATCCACGCCCGCACCGGATGACTCATTTGCGGTGCGTTCTCGAGATTCACGGCCAATCTGCTTGGCTCTAGCAGGCGAATCCCAAGGCGGAACGATTGCTGAGGTCCCGTTGCCGCAAGCGCGCTGTTCACCGTGGGATCCAAGGCACTTGCTTGCCCAAACGAATCGACGACCCACACCCGTCGAATACGCACACTCCCGCGCCTTAGCGCATCGAATTCCAGATTGGGCGAGATATTCGGTGGTCCCAAAGATGTTTGCTCGACGAAGTGCCGCAATGGTTCGTCCGGGGGCAACACGCGCGGCAAAAGATCGTCACGCAAAAGAAGCTGCTGATGAAAACCGCTCAAAGATTGCGCCAGGACATCCCACGTGGTCATATCATCAAAAAGATGGCGACACGTTGCGAGCGTATTGGCCATGTTTGTCGACATTGATTCCATACGCCCGAGCCGCGAAAGGATCAAATTTTGCGGGCGGCTCGCCAAAATGGTTCGTCCATTTAACAATGTGCCTTCGTGGATGTCGTCGACTTCCGTCGTGGGAAACCATTCCACTTCCCAATCGAGAAAAAGCGGAACCCATGGTTGGCGCAGCCAAATTTGAGCCGACGGCGATAACAGCGCGTTTTTGCCGTTCGTCGTCGAAAACTCGACGAGTCCAGCGCGATCGAGCACCCGGGCATTACGCTGCTCCCATTGGGAAATATCTGAATTTTGGTCAAAAATCGGCGTGCGCCCGCCATCGCGCATCAACGAAGCAATCGCCTCTTCAATCAGGGCCGCTTCCTCGGCGAGAGCATCAAAAACGGGATCGAGAAAGGGATCCCGATAGGCCCGAAGCGTTTCGCGAATTGGGGCCCGCTGAAGTCGTTCGTAATCGCCACGCGCGCGCTCTCGGGCGACGAGGTCTACGCTCCTTGCGCGCGTTTGTTCAGGAAACGGAGGTAGTTGCGTGCCCACATTACGAATGGCCACTGCCGGCTCTTTGGGCAAGTAAAACCATTTCGTGGACGTTGATTCGAGCTTTGCCGCACCTCGTCCCATACTCGAATCGATGGATGCTTGTAACTTATTCCGCGCCGATTCGACCGCACTCCGCAATCGATTCCGTTCGTCTTCCAACGAACGCGCCTCTCTCGTTCGTTGCGTGACGTTGTCATCGAGCATTGCTTTGCGCCGCCCGCGAGCGCGTATCGTTTGCCACCACGCGGTGTAGAGCGTCTCGCAGCAGGCTTGGAAAGAATGGTTTGTCTCGTCCGCTTGTTTTTGCAGATCGTTGAGCGACTGCAGAAGCGCTTGTTGTTCGGGCGTGAGATCGGTCGTTTTTTCGGCCGTGGAAAAGGCATCCGAGCCTTCGGCCGGCCCGACGATCCATTCGGAACTCGCCGCAACCGAATGAAATGTCATGTCGCGTTCGGCATGGCGCATCATGTCGTCCGCACCCATTGCGTCCCACATGTCCATACGATCGAAAAGCAAGGTTTTCAGCAGTCGATAAAAGGTCTCAGAAAGCTGCGGATTCTGGGAATTTTGTGGGTCGATGTCGGCGATCAAGGCGGCCAATGCTTCTTCCGTCGTCGCGCCAAACCCAATTTTTTGGGGCTCATGGTGCATCGTGCCCGTACAAGGGTGCACCGGCTCGGCCTGCGGACTGCCAAATGCTGGACCGAGGTAACTACGAGGATTCCAATAATCGACATAACCGACCAGGCCATGAAAAATGCACCGATTGCCAAGGAAACTCACGTCGGGGACGTTCTCGTCATCCAAATGCAGATTACGCCGAATTTCAGCAGCGGTTTTACCTGCCAAAACCTCCTTCAGCAACGGATCGTCGTGCTCCGCATCGCGGTACCAACCCATGACGAAATACGAGA
Organism: Polyangium sp. (in: bacteria); assembly: GCA_035437985.1. Classification (GTDB taxonomy): domain Bacteria; phylum Myxococcota_A; class Polyangia; order Polyangiales; family Polyangiaceae; genus Polyangium. The sequence continues at coordinate 2,277 of DAOMZH010000427.1, forward strand.
GCACGCTTTGCCGCAGATCCTCGGGCGAAACATCTTCGAGCGTATCGATGCAGCTCACATTGTTCAAGTTTGCCGGCGCAAATGCGGCAAACGTCACGCTCGCCGATTCATCGGTGCCTTGAATGTGTAAAGGCACTCGCGGTTCGTCCGGGCCATGACGTAATGCTTCGGCCAAGGAACGTTGAACACCTACGCGGCAAGCTCTCATCCGACCTTTGCTGGTCGTGAGGAGAGGCGCACTTTCAGGATTGTCCGTGCGAACCCCCGCATCGATGATCCACGCACTCACACGAGGCGTTTCATTCAACGAACGTCCGGCTGTATCATGCGTCCTGCGCAAAATACGCACCCACAACCACCTGTCCGGCAAACGCGGCAAACTGTGCGGATCCTCGTCATCGATCGGCTTGGAAAAACCCGATGGAGGCGCTACAGAGAGACAAACTCCTCCCCGGGCAAACGATTCAGGAGGCGGAATCGATTCGAAGAGTTGCGGCCATACGCGATCGAATGCTTCGTTACGTCGCGCATCGAGTTTGTCGTAATTCGGCATGTGCCAGGCCCACGCATGCGGGCTCGCCCGAACCGACCCATTGTCTTGCACGACATCCTTCGTCCGCGACAACGTTTGCGGATCAATGACGCACGCATTCACCTGAAGCGGGATCAAACACGGAGTCCGGGTTGTCGTCATGACGAACCTCGCGAAGCCCCGTGATACCATTCAATCGTGACATCGTCGGGGCCATTCAGCCAATGCAGGGCAAACCGAGCACTGCTTTTGTCGGCCGGTCCTTCGAGTTTGTCGTGGAGTTTGCGGACGTCGAGCACTCCACGAGGTGGTGAATCTTGGCGGAGATATTCGGCAATCGCGATGGGTGGGCGATTTGGATCCCGGGCGCCCTGATTTTTTTCGTTTGTCCGCGTGAGTCGGGGACGCAACCCTCGAGCATCATGACTAAACGTCAATGATTCGCGTGGCAGCTTGAAGCGTAGCTGTCCGGGATTACCCATGACGAGCACGAACAAGAGTCCACGATCCAGCATGTCCCGACGCACGATGGGCAATGCTTGGGCCGGATTATTCACATCCGCACACTCGATCTCGATACCTGGAAAGCGATCGAACAGCGAAGATCGAAGCAAAATTCCGCACATGGGTAGTTCTTCGACATTAGGCGCGGAAGCTTGGGCGTCGAATCTCTTTTGGGAGGCCATCATCAATGTCCGCAACGTTTGGCGAAGGGTACCTCGATTGGCTTGGTGAAACCATTGCGTTTGCGAAGACGACGCGCCGAGGGACAGGGCCCCATCCGTGAAGGCGTCGACCCAGTTTTCATCCAAGTAAAATAGCCGCAAACTTTCGGGCGGGAGCAGATTGGCTGAAGGTACCAGATATCGCAATGGAATTCCGTTCAGCATTCTAGCCTGCATCAACCATTCCGTTACCATTTTGACGTCGGCAAATGCTGGATCGGACATTTCCGAGTTCAACATGTGACTCGCCACGTAACGCGCCATTTCTTCGACCAAGGACATCGTGGATGATTCTGTGGATCCTCGCGCCAAAATATCCATTTGCTTCGTATGATTCCAATGACGAAGAGCCGCCCCAAAAGACGCGGCACTCAACGCAAGCAACCTACCCAGTTGAAATGCCGATGAAAGTGAAATATCCAGCATTCCAGTGTTTTCGTCGATGATGAGCGCCGAATCCGCGGAATCAAAAGGTGCCCGATTCGCCTCGAAATCCGCGTCCTGCACAGGCGCCAGGGGGCCACGGTACCATGCAATCGTTTTCGCGGCTCCGTCGGGCGCATACGCAATCGCGCTATAACCGTCCCGAAACATCGCCTGCAATATTGCGTCATCCGTTGCGGCCATCGCCGACATATCTTGAAATGGACCGACATCGAGTTTTCCGACATGCGCCGCAAAGGAGCCATCCCCCTCGTTGCTCGTGAAGCTCCATGAATGCAGCACGATGACCTGCACCCTAGCATTCTCCGGCTCCTGATGGTTTCCGAGCCATCCTCGCCAGCCTTCGAGCGACACGAGGAGCACGAGATTCGAGCCTCGCTGCACCAGACGATTGGCGGTGAGCAAAGCAAAATCGCGTTCGTTTGGCGCTGAAGCATCGAGTTTTTCCGCCATGCGTACGCGGCGTACGTGCGCGAGCAGAGGCAATTCTTCCAAACGCGGACAAATTGCCCGAAATAGTTTGGCGCTCGATTCCAAGACCTTGACCGTTTGCGCCACTTCCTGCGGTTTGACATCAATCTCCGGCCCGAAAACGTCGTCAGGCCCTCGAACCATCTCCGCAATCGTCATTTCGCGGATACTCGCGCCGTCGACAGCTAGTTCGTCCTGGGTAAACAGAAGCAAAGCCAGCCAAGGAATCGCATTGTCCGCAGTCGTCGGTGAATTCGGATCCAGTGGGCGTTCCCAAGGCAATGCTCGGCGTTCGAGCACCACATGGGGCAAAATATGTCGATAATCGGCCCGACCTCCATTCGGTGGCGAACAAGACCGAATCTCGTCCTGAGCCACGAGCGAAAAACGCGGGGCGCCGACCATGAACTGCATCTCGCGCGTTTCTTGATGAAAGACCTCCCCCGTCTCGCGTGATTTCAATTGCGATTCGACATGCAACGTAAACGTCGCGGCCTTGACGCCAGGGAGAAAATGGTCGTACATGCCAAACGATACTCCATCGAGCTCGGGCAGGAGTGTCGTCATGATGCGCTACCTCGGACCATTGGCGTTCGGGTCATTTGCAACGGGCGCGCTTCGAGCGCTCGAAATGCTGTCGTCGCATTGCACCCCTCGAGATCCAAACCGAGCGCTTGCAATTTGTGCCCAAAGTTCGCCCGCTTTTCCGCGTAATTCTGTGCGGAAACATCGGTCTTCGTCGCTGGCCGCGGCGCTGAAGTTTGTCCAGGCGGTGATTGCACCGCAAGCGCTACCTCGATATCGGCATCTTGCAGGCGATTCACGGGCACAGATCCGAGTCCTGCTTCACCGTGTCGCCCAACAGGTGCTCCGAGACGCAGGCTCGTAATGGCTTTTCGCCCAGAGGCTTGCCAATTTTCCGCATTGTTTGGCGGGAGATACCATAAAGCTTCCACAGGTCGCGTCATTTCGGGAATGCACACCCAGTCGGCGGACTCCGTGGGACCGCGAATGTCCCAAATCAGGTCGGAAATGACATCGGACCACCCAAGGGCCCGAACGTCGAGGCGATCGCCCACATACGGATGCCGCATTTCAAGCGTGGCCCTTTGACGATAAACTGTTTTGATTGGAATCGTCGTCGTCACCGTGAGTTGCAGGTCATCTCCGCGAAAACGCTGCATCGGGTCCGCTTCGGTATTCGAAAACGCTTCGACGTACGTGGGACCTGTTGGCCGCGGCCCACCATATAAATGTCCCGTAATCTGGATCTGCAGAGCATTCGTTTGGCCGCCCTTGGCGAATTTCAGCACGTCACCGCGGCTTGGCGTGGCTGATTTCTTGGCCGCAGCAAGCGTCGATCCAGCGCGAATGGTAAACGTCCGCTTCCACGCCTTGATGTCGATCATGAGCTGAAATTCGGCTCCAAATGGCGGTCCGTACACATTCGCATCCACCACCAGCCCCAGGCGCGTCGTCACAATCGCCCGCAACTCGAAATGCACGCTGACCCGCACCTTCGTCTGGAAAAACGGCGGTATCCAAGTCGTCAGCACATCGAACGAAAATTGCGCTTCCACATCGAGAATGCGCGACGTGAATTTCAAGCCCGCACGCCCCCCGAATTGCATGCCCTGGCGATCAATCGCCAAATACAAATCCCCGGAAAGCTGCAATGTATCGGCTACGTTCCAAGTAAATCCCAGACGCGACAGGGCAGGGTAGTGAGGCTTGGTCGGCAGGAGCGGAGAATAACCGCCAAGGGCCACCAAAAAATCTCCTGCATACGCTCCGCCAAACCATAAACAAATCGCAAATCCACCCCGTAATTTGCAACTCGGATGCAACAGCCAACTCATTTTCGTGAGTGACCCTAAAATCCGCAGCGAGTCGTCGCTCGAATTCCAGCGCGTCAAAAGCGCGAGTTGCGCGTGGCCAATCAAATACGACGATACGCCAATCGCAAAATCCGCCAATCCCAACAGCGCCAAGTCGAAATGCGGCGGATGGACCTCGGCCTGCACGAGCGCCACACAATCGACGCATTCTACGATGCGGAACGTAATGCCAAGAGCTACGCACCAACTGTGAGGCTCGCTTTCGAGGCTCTCCATGAACGTGTGCAAATGATCGAGCATGCGCGTCGGATCGGAAAATGCGTCGCCATCGGGATCGTTTTTCAGCAACGCGACAATCGGGTTCGTCGCGACAGCTTCCGCGGCCGTCGGCAAAACGAGCGTGCGATGATAGCCAAATCCTCCACCAATTCCCGTTAATTGAAATGCCGGCGTTCCAACGGCAAAACCCTTGGCAAATACAAAACCAAATGCGCCCTGAAAAACGCTCTTGCTCCACTCGAAATGAACCAGCAATCCCACAGTCAACTTGTCGAAGAATTGCAGCTGCCCCGAACCGGTCAGCGCCCGAACCGTTGACGCATCGTCGTGTTCGTACATGAGCGCCACGGATGCTTTGACAAGTGGCGGAACTTGAACGACAATCGCCGCATCTTGCAGGCTCGCATCGACATCCACGTCCGTGAACGGGAGTTTGTCGGGGATAAAGCGAAACTCCGCCTTGCGCACCGCAATGCCGAGCCACATTCCCACTTGAATGCGGGCATCCAACACCACCGCGATGCCGAGTTTTGGGCTCGTGATTAGCGAAAGCCCAAGGTTTTCCAATTCCAAACATTCCCCGACGTATTCGCGCCAGGTACTGCTCGATATGGATCCACCCGTCGATTCTTCCAATTCGTCAATGATCGCGCCGAGTGACAGCGGACCCGTGATCGTCAATTGCGCATTCGTGGCCGCTTCGACGGCGTCCGCACCTTCATCGTTTTTACGGCTTGCATCGTTATCGGCGTCGCTCGCTTCTTCCGCGGTCGTCGCCCCACGCAGGGGAAGTCTCAGCTTGGGCTTGGCTTCGTCGTTGCCGATTTCGACGTGGAGCTCGTGCGTGTCGACTGAAATTCGTAATGGTTCGTCAATTTGCAACAACCGCCCTACGCTCGTCTCGCCCAGAACCAACAGCGCCCGCACGGTAATGCCCGCGGCGTAAACACGTCGAGAATCCCAGGGCGCGGTTTGCCAAGCGCTTTTGGCCCAGGCGAGTTCTACTTCGTGAAACCCAGCTCCCGTTCCTGGACGAACCAAGGCCAACAGATTGGCTCCGTGCTCCGTCTTGCCGCGACCGATTGAAAACTCGAATTGGTTGGCCGTCAAATGAATGCTCGTTGCGTTGGGAGCGAGGCGCACTTCGAGCTGCGCATCCACCCCCTGCCATTTGACCCGACTTTCCAGCGCCGCTTGCCAGCCACCTTGCTTCGAGCTTAGATCCAGTGCAAAACTTGCATTTTCAAAGGTCGTTCCGCCCAGCGTCAAGTCCGCGGCACTCGTTTGTCCGTGCGCATCATAGTCGCCCGAGTCCACGTCGAACGTGAAGGACAAATCTGATAACGTGAGCGCAGGAAATCCCGGTGGCAGAAACCCCGAACCGTTTGCTTCGCCAAACAAATTATCGAGCGTGTAATGTAAATCGATCGTTCCGTCGATTTGGGCGCTGATGTACCAGGACCCCGACGCATTTCCTCCGCGAATCGTAAATGGATGACCAAGCATCGTCGCTTGGCCAAAAAACGACACATCGGACTCGCCTACCCCTGAGAGCGGCGTGTGGATCGCAACTCCGAGCCCGATGCTGGTGGTCATTGTGTGCTCGTTTCAGCCCAGAAATGTCAAGCGGGCAGCGCGTTGCCGCCATGTGCCGATTGCAGCACCTTGCGACACGTCGTCTCGAAAGCCTTGGCATCCACCCCCGGATCGTTTGTAATGCCAAACGCAACCGCCTTCAGGGAAAGGAGCCCCTTCACGATTGTGTAGGGTTTTTCGTAGACGCCTTGAATGACGAATTTGTAGACGTTCGCTTCGATCGTATACGTGTCGTTCGTTTTCGTCGCTGAATACTTCAGCGTTTTGCCGTTTTTCGCGACCGTATACGTCTTCTGCTCGCTGTCCGACGAATCCAGCGCCAACTGCGCGCCTTCGAGCTCCGTCGGAAACGTCACGCCCGACGCCGCTTTGAAACTACTCGATGCAATCGTCGTGCTCGACGTCGTGCCAATCGCGAGCGACCCATAATCGACGGCCCAAAGCCAGGCATCCAAATCCAATGCCTCGCGTAACACAGGCGGCCACGAATCCACCGCCACGTCGTATTGCTTCAACAGATCACTCAGTTTCCCAAATTGAGCCGGCTTCTCCAGCTCGACGCTGAACTTGCCCCCCGAATATGTGCCCACGAGACGTTCTTTCGTCGTCCCGACCTCGAGCGCTACCATGACGACCGGATCCATCCCACACGCTCCTTCGCCCCACAAGAACAGCCCTCGCTTCATGCGAGCCATGCCTGTGACGGTCGACGGTATCGAGGTCGA
>DAOMZH010000428.1:0-8869 GCA_035437985.1 Polyangium sp. (in: bacteria)
CGTAGAAAGCTTAATGATTTCAGCTAGTAGCCCCACCCGGACTCGAACCGGGACGCCCTCTCGGGCAAGGGATTTTAAATCCCCGGCGTCTGCCATTCCGCCATGGGGCCATTTGGTGGCCATCGACGCGAGCGTTGCTTCTCGACACCGACGCCCGCATGTATACAGCATAAACCATGCGATGCAAGAGACTGCGTAGAAAAGGCTCTACAAGGGGTGTACAAAACTGGTCTCGAATCGGTCACGGAACCCAAAAATGACCCACGGCACCAGCGGCGAACCCATCAGCATGGCCAGCCCTCTCTTCGACCTTTGTAACGATGCCCTTTCCGTAAGCCTTTCTCAGCTCGCCCATGCCCGCCTCGATGCCGCTTCCTTCGTCCCAGAAACCGGCCTTCTCGTCCTCCATCTCTACAAAGAACGCAAAATCCTCCTCGGCGTCGGCATCGGACCCATCGTTTCCGGTGTGGCCTTGCTCGCCAAACCACCTCGAGCCTCCGCGGACCGCCAACACCAACTCCTCGCCGCACTTCGCGCCCACCTCATCGGCGCACATCTTCGTAACCTCGAATTCGAAGACAACTCCCTCTGGATCATCGTCGAACGTCCAAACCTCCATCCGATCCGCCTCGTGCTCTACCCAGATCGCCAAGGCTCCGCGCGTTTACTCATCGGCGCAACAACCATCGTCACCTGGCCCCCAAATCATGAATTCCTTGGACCACCAACGAATCCGCCACGACGAGTAGGCTTTTTCGAAACCGATGGCGAAAAACTCCTTGGCGCGAGTGACGTGCATGTCCTCACAAAACACAGGCGTGAACTAGCCGGAATCATTCGTCAAAAATACAAAAAGCTCGAACGCCGCATGCAGGCTGTAACGCAAGACCTTCAGCGCCTCGATGACGTCCCTCGACTCCAGAAAATTGGTTCGTTGTTATTGGCCCAGGGACAAACCATAACCCGAGGAACCTTTCGCGCCGAACTATTCGATTGGAGCACCAACGAAAAGATCGTGGTGGAACTCGCCCCCGACAAACCCGTCAAGGATCAGGCTCAGCAACTCTTCCAAAAAGCTCGGCGCCTTCAGCGCGGTGCCGACGTCATGAAAAAAAGACTTGCCGATACCCAAGTTGCCATGCATTCGCTCGAAGCGCTGGAAAAAGCCCTTCAGGATGTACCCGAAGATTGGGATGCATTGCAAAAGTTCGCTCTGCACATGCACGCACAGGGTTTGGCAGTACAGGCGATCGCGCCAGTTTCATCTGCCAAACGACATGTCCCCGACGCACGTAGACCATACCATTGTTTTTCTGGGGCGAACGGAGCCACCATTTGGGTTGGTCGCAGCAGTCGCGACAACGACGAACTCGTCACGCGTCTTGCCAAACCCCACGATCTCTGGCTCCATGCCAAAAATATGCGCGGCGCCCACGTCATCGTCCCCCTCGAAAAAAATCACTCCTGCCCCTCCGAACTCCTCGTCGACGCCGCTACCTTGGCCGCCCATTTCAGCGATGCTCGAAATGAATCCATCTGCGACGTCAGCTACGTCGAACGTCGCTACGTACGCAAACCCAAAAAAAGCCTGCCCGGTTTAGTTACCACCCAACGTGAAAAAGTGATCGCCGTTAGAATCGAAAAAGACCGGCTAGCGCGGCTTTTGAGTTCCAAGGTCGAAACCTGACATCTGGCGGAAAAAACACCGCCCGGATTTTTTTTCTTCCAAACGCTTCGTTAGTTGTGATAGATGATGAACTTTCTAGGCACCGCGCTTCTCACGGAGGAGCCATGGCGAGCGAATCGGGAAAAAAAACGATGCTGTTGGGCGCACTTTGCTGCAGCATCGGCATCGCCGCCAATGCACTGACGTATTCCGGAACAGCTTCGACGAAAGAATTGCCCTACGTCTTCGCTTGGGCCGCCATCATCTTCGGCGGCATCCAAATCGTCCGGGGCGCCGTGTACACCCCTGAAAATCGTCGATAGTCAGGCCCTCGAAATCGTGGTATGTACCCAACATGCCGCGTCCCTCCTTTATCTACGCACTACCCCTTGCGCTCTGTATCGCGCTCGGTTTCGGATGCAACAAAAACCACGACGACGTCCGCGCAAACGCCACTTCGTCGACCGATGCACCCACGATTGCCGAGTTTACCTCGCTCGACCCGAGCTCCTGGGTCAATGGTTCTCCCGTTTCCTTGACCGAAACCAAAGGAAAACATGTCGTGCTCATTGAAGCATGGCACCCCACTTGAAGCGCTTGTCGAGCGTCCGTGCCCGCCGTATTGGCATTGCACGAACGTTTTCAGGCCCGCGGTCTGCGGGTCTCCGGAGTGAGCGAATTCGATTCGACCGATGCGGAAAGTGAACGAAAAAGCGTCACCGACGCCGCACACGAAGAAAAAATGGTTTATCCGACATTCCTCGACGACAAAGGCATTTGGTCGAAAAAACACGACGCCGCGTCGATTCCCGCATTTCTGGTCGTCAGCCGCGAAGGCAAAATCATCTTTCGCCATCGCGGCAAACTCGTCGTCGATAGCCCCGTTTACGCCCAACTCTCCAAGGCTATCGAATCGGCCCTTTGATTCGAGGACTGATTCGATTACTCCGAATCCCGCGCAATCACCAAACGATCATGCGTGATGCGCCCCCCGACCTTGTGCGCCATGTGCTGCGTAATCACCTTGTCCCCAGCCGCGTACGTGCGCACCTCGGTGAAAGCAATCGATTCCGTCGTTTCGACAGCATCCACGATTGCCAAATTATCAATCCGCCGATGCCAGCCACCAACCGCATCCACCGAAAAATCTCCTTTGAACCTTTCGAGTAATGCTTTTCGCCCCCGAACAATCACCGGATGTGCCGGCGGATGCAGACTCGAAATCTCTTCGATCACCGCATCTTCGGCATAAACGTTGGCCAACGCCTCGGCATCTCGATTTTCGAGCGCCCACCGAATTCGCTCCATGACGAAAGGCGCTTCTTCCTGCTGACGACGAATCGAACTCTCCATGCCCAATTCCTTACGCCGCTCATTTGATTTGTCGATAGGACCAGCAGGCCATCGCCCCAAAGATTTTATTGCTCGTTCGGGTCGCCCGCGTCATAACAACGAACCATGAACAGTTCGCTCCGAATGATCGCGCTCGGTGATGTCCACCTGACTCGATCCACGCCGCGCACCGTTTCTGATGATCTCGCTCGGCTCGTCGAAATGCACCCTGGCGCACGAATCGTCATGGCGGGTGATTTATTCGATCTTTCCGCCGACCTTCCCAAACAGCCGCTCGATCGCGCCATCGACGAAGTTTTTACGACCCACGCCCTCGCCAAAGCTGCGCTGGGTCGGCATATCACGCAAGGCGGTGAATTGTGGCTCGTCAGTGGTAATCACGACGCCGCTTTGGGATTTGGCGAATTCCGGACGGCCTTGGAAAAAGCCCTCGAACTGCCCGCAGAAGCTCGCGCACGTTTACGCACGACCCCGTGGTTTTTCCGGGATAACCATTTGCACATCGAGCACGGTCATCTGTTCGATCCCGACAATGCGCCGACCCATCCGCTCGTTCTTGGAGAAGCCAGCCTCGGCGTTCATTTTGTCGAACAATTCATTGCGCCAACGGGGGCTTTTCGATATTTGAACATGAACGACGAAACTCCATTGAAGCTTTTCTTGTCGGCGTTCTCGTTTTATGGTCCTCGAGCGCCCTATGTCATTTATCGATATTTTCATGCGGCGATTTTGGCGATTGCCCGCAGTGGTCCGGGATTTCGCCGCCGCTCGAAATTGGAAGAACCCCTCGGAGAACAAGAAATCGCTCGTTTTACCGAAGCCCTCGGCGTCTCACCCGATCTTGCCCGCACGCTCCTCGATCTTGGCGCTCCCTCGACCCTCGAAAGCATCAGCCGCACATTCTCGCGCCTTTATTTCGATCGCGTTTTGTCCACCATTGCCATGACCGCTGGTTTGTCCACCATGGCTTTGGGGCACAATCGATCCGGAAAAACCATTTTTTCTCTCGGGGCTTTGGCCATGGCTTCCAGCTGGGCTCGCGGGCACAATCGATATCGCGGCACCACCGCCGAACAACTCGCCGACGGAGCCCAACGAATCGTCGACGCGACCGGTGCGCGCCTCGTTATTTTTGGACATACCCATCGCGAAGCATTGGGCGAGACCTATGCAAATACCGCCAGTTTTGCATTCCCGCGCGGCGCCCCCGGACGACCTTTCCTCGAAATTGACCCGCATCCGGAAAAACCCCAGGCTCATCGTCGTTATTGGCCAATGAATCCGTGAATTGGCTTTTTGACTTTTTTCGAATTGCATGACGTAAAGCATTGGGAGTGCTTGATTTCTCGGCGCAGCGGCGGGGCCCCGCTGTTTGAGCCCGACCCGTAGGGGCGGGCGAGTTCGGGGTGCCGCATATGCTGAGAAATCGAGCCTCCCAATGCGCGCCTATCGAAATACACCCGCACAATCACCGAATCGGTGCCGCATGCGCCGCAATCACCGCATCCACCAAATCAATCACAATCCGCGCATCCTCGACCCGCAACGCCCCATCATCTCCCGCCGCCGCTGCTTCGATCCGCGTCCGCAAATCCGCACGCACCACAAGTCGTGCACCACCACAAGCCCGACAAACCAATCCTCCCAATAATGGATCCAAACACGCCGGCGCATCCAGCGGACACGCCCGCCCACAACGCACACATCGATCGAGCACCAATGCAAATCCAATATCTGCCAAAACGCGTAATCCCCCCGTCGCCAATTGCACCTCGGGCGCCCCACGCGACGGATCATCCAGCGCATCCAATAATTCATTCAATGTCGCAAAAAGCGCCGGCTCACGCGTATTCGGAGGAGCCACCGTTCGAATCCAACGTAATGCCCTTCCCGCCGCTTCCATGGGCGCCAACGTTTCCACCAAATGCAATCGCGGATGCGCAATCGACGTTTCAATGACGAGCGCCAACTCTTGATGGTCCCGTTCGTCCAGTGAAACACGGAGCAAATGCATGGGCTCGAGCGCTACCAGCCGCTTGGACGATTTCCGTGCTGAACGGGCGACTGCGGAGAGAATGCCGCGCGCTTCCGTGAACAAGGTCACGATGAAATCGGCTTCACCAACCGGTATCCGCCGAACGAGCAGCGCGTCGGTGCGGAAGTTTTTCTTGGCTACCTGATTGCGCGACCGCTTCAGATGCCAACCGTCGGGGCTGGTTTGTCCGAAGAAACTTCGTGCTGACCCGGGGCAAACAAGGGTTTGGAGTGGAGGGCGCCGATAGGCGACCCGGAGCCCCGAGCGTCAAAAAACGAAAGTTCAGGAGGCATGTCATGCCCCCGAGGTCGCATGACAATGCTGAGAGCGAGCGTAAAAAGAATAAGCAACAATACAAATGCGAAAGCTACGCCAAATCGCCGGGTTTGCGTGCCGCGCATGGGCGAAGTCACAGGTAATGTTGTGACCACTGCAACACGCCGGCTTGCTGTATACCGAGCCAAAACTTCTTCAACGGGAATGGAAACCGCACGAGCATAGGCGCGGAGAAACCCTCGGACGAACACTTCACCAGGGAGGTCATCGAAATGGTCTGCCTCGATCCGCTCGATGGCAGAAACGGGAATACGAGTGGCGCGGGAGACTTCCTCCACGCTCATTGCCCTTGATTCGCGGGCATGTCTTAGATAACGGCCAATCGAATCCATTCCAATTCACCCGTTTGACAACGTGAAACTCCTTTGAACCGTCGCGGAGCATAACCGGTTTTTCCGCGACTGTCAGCTTTATTGAAGAGTGTTGAGCTCGGCGGTGCAACGTTTTCCCACCGCTGTCGCGGGGCCAGTGTCCCGGCACCGCTCGAGATCTGCGCGGACGAGATCTACAGATCCAGCCTTCGCCGCCACACGAGCCCGTGCGGCATACCCTTCTTGAAGCTGCTTGCACTCCGATCTATCCGTTTCGAGTGCTTTCGTAAAGGCCTCTTTTGCGAGAGAAAATTCTCCTTTCTTCTCAAATGCCAATCCCAGCCGGTAGTTACCGACACAGAATCGAGGCTCGACGGCCAATGCACGACGCAATGCGACAATCGCCTCGTCCGTATTCCCTCGCTCCAAATAAGCCCAACCTAAGTTTCCCCAAGCTTTCTCCGGTGAACCATACAAAATATCTTTCGCCAAAGGTTCGAGCACGGCGACAGCATCATCATATTTTTTCTGATGTACGAGAATAACCCCTAAAATATTTTTGGCGTCGCGCATTTGTGGAGCAGTTTCGATGGCTTGGCGCGCATATTTTTCCGCCTCCTCGAATCTGCAATCCGGTGACGTCTCATCTCCAGCACAGAATGCCAAAAGAATGACGGAACCGAGGTAATGCACCTCGGGATCCCCCTCGTCGATCCGCAAAGAAGCCTGCACGTGCCCCAAAGCTTCCCGCAAATTTCCCGCCTGAAATGCAACTCGGGCCAAATCGTACTGCGCCCGCGCCTTCGGATCGTCGTCATCCGGGTTTTGCGGATCCGACGAGAAACAACCCAATCCCGAAAGCGACAGCAATCCAGCCCAAAGAAAAGCAGGCCGAAGAAAACTAGGCCAAAGAAAACCGGGAAAGACAAACTGCTTGTGCAAATTGCCCAGCCTCGTTGCTTTGCCCCAAAGATTGCGCGTTTCGGTCATGAGCAGATGGTACTTCCTGATGGTTCTTGCGGCCAACCCCGGGGCTTATCTGCACAGCCAGCGGGGGAAAACTGGGTACCCTAGCCAAGGCAAAGCGTCAACCTGCAAAAAGCACCAAGACCCAAAAAGAATCAATTTGGACTGGAATCTCCCGCCTGGCGAACGACCAGCAACGGAAAACCATGTATTGAATGTATTGAATGGACGGACTTCAGCCCCAGCGAAATCCCTGGAAAATTCAAGCAGCCGTCAACGCGCCTCCGGCACTTCCGCCGCCAGCTCGTCACGCTGCCCAAGAAGCCCGAAATATTTGCGTAATCCCTCGATACTGGGAATTTCTAGCCGCTCGTCCACAATTCGAACGTATTGCCCATCGCGAAGCTTTTGCACGTTTCGCTTGAGCGTATCCACGTCCAGACCCACCTGCGCCGCCAGTTCCATCGGCGAAATCGAAAAGGTCGCCCCACTGCTTCCCGGCTCGCGCACCCGCCGCGCATGCTCCAAAAGCGCTCGCACCACCTTCGATTGAATATCGGTGTGCATCGTCACTTCCAGCTGATGCTCGGCATCCCGCAACCGCCGTACGAGTTGCTTGACAACCCGCGAGGCGATCGTCGCGTTGTGTTCGAGCAAGTGTTGAAGCGTCGCTTGATCGATCACGAGCGCGATGCCAGGCGAAAGCGCCACGGCTGTCGAGGATCGTTCGGAACCTTCGAGAAGCGCGGATTCCCCGAACAAATCACCCGGTTTGCACACCAGAATACTGCGCTCGGAGCCCCGAATACGCTTGATCAAACGCACTCGGCCTTCCTCGAGCAAGTACGCATCCGTCGCCGGATCGCCTTCGTTGAAAAGGATGTCCCCAGCTTCGAAACGCCGGCCAAATCGCGCGTGAAGCGGATTCTCGGCGCCTTGCGACTCTTGCTCGGTTTCAGACGACTCGTCCATCCAGACCTCGCACTCTACACTAGCTCGCGACGCTCGTGATCATCGGCTTTGCATCCGGCGGTCGCACGTAACTCGGTTCCGCAAGCGCTGGATCAAAAGCCACAACGTCCGCTCCCGCTAACGCAAAGCGTCGCCAGCCGAGCTTTCCAATCGCCACAGCATCCGGAAGGTCCACCATCGGACCTCGCACCAACCGCACTGCCAACGACGGCTCGAGAAGTGCAGCTTCGCCCACCAAACAAATCGCAACATTTTCCTGAAGAAACCGTGACAATTCCACCTCGACGATCCGGGACGCCTCCGCGATTGGCACATGGGCAGGTGCCCGCAACGTTTGACCCGATGCGTCATAAGCGGCCAGGAAGAATTCTTGCTTTTTGGCATCGAGGAACGTGGCGACGATGTCTTGGGGCCTAGCTGCACCTGTAGCGAAGGCAGCGTCGGCCATGGCTTCCAGGGAGCCAACCCCCACCAAAGGCACGCCTAAACCAAGCGCAAGGCCCTTGGCCGAGGCAACTCCCACCCGCACGCCGGTGAAGGACCCTGGGCCGATGTCACATGCCACGAGGGCGATCTCGGAGCGGGAAACGGCAGCTGCGTCGAGCGCTTCGCTGACTGTGGCAAAAATGCGTTCGGCATGTCCGCCCAGGTCTGCGTAACCGCTTACGCCGAGGACGCGATCATCGTCGAGGACGGCTGCACTGCCGCGGTGTGTCGAGGTGGAGAGGGCGAGAACCTTCATGCTAGTTTCATCCAGTCGGGAACGACATGACGGCTGCGTTGTCCTGCTCGTGTCGCTGAACCTTCAGCGATCCAAGGTAGGTCGACATGGCAAAGGGTACGTGGGTGATGCGAACGGCGGTGATGGTGTCGATTCTGGCACACGCGTCGCTGATCGGGGCAGCTGGTTTGCGCAAGGCCCCTGTGCTGCCTGTCGAACCTCCGGCCGAAGCGAACATTTTGGGCGGAACGGCGTCTGTGCCAGTCGACTCGGAAGAACTCGTCGACGTCGATACCGTCGGTGGTTCGGCCCCTGAAACACCTCCAGCTGCGCCGCCAGCCCCTGTAGCGCCCTCCGGAAGCGACGACCAAGACGAAGTGCCGGTCGAGCCGGCCAAGCCTCCGAGCGTTCCAGACAAACCAGTCCCGAATGACAAACCCAAGGCGGAAGACAAGAGCGACAAGAGCGAAAAGCCTGCGCCTCCAAAACCCAAAGCGCCCGAAGACAAG
>DAOMZH010000429.1:0-8849 GCA_035437985.1 Polyangium sp. (in: bacteria)
CTGACAAACAAAAAGGTGCTCAGGACATTCCCGACAAAGATTAGGTCGAGACGCACTACCCTCTTTGCATGACGAACTCGAACGACATCGCGGCGGTCAGTGGCGCGACGGGTCTCATCGGATCCGCTGTGGTCAGGGAGCTCGTGGCCCAAGGACGCAAGGTGCGGGCGCTCGTCGAGCCTGGTGTTGCCACGACAAACCTAGCGAATTTGCCGGGCGTCGAGCAGATTCCGGTGGATGTGAACGATCGCGAAGGGCTGCTCCGAGCGCTCGACGGAGTGTTTTCTTTTTTTCATCTCGCGGCGATCTACAAAATTTGGTCGCGCGATCCATCCGCGATTTGGCGCGTGAACTTGGAAGGCACGACGACGTCGCTGCTCGCAGCGCGTGACGCGGGTGTGCAGCGCATCGTGTACACATCATCGATCGCCGCAGTGGGACTTGGGGAGGGACAAACCCCAGCGGACGAGACGACGACATGGAACATTGGCGACATTGCCAACGACTACATCGCGTCGAAGCGGCAGTCGGAACGAGTGGCCTTGCGTTTGGCCGAAGCAGGTTTGCCGCTCGTGTGTGTGAATCCAGCGTTTCCGTTTGGCCGGGGAGATGTAGGACCAACACCGACCGGTGAAATCATTTTGAATCTGCTCCGAGGAAAAGTGCCCGGCGTGGGCGAAGGTGGTTTTTGTGCAATCGATGTGGACGATTGCGCCAAAGCGCATGTTGCAGCCGAGACGCAAGGACGCATTGGGGAACGATATCTCTTGGGCAATCACAATGTGACTTTGCGCGAGTTTTTCACTTTGGTGGCGGATGTTGCGGGCGTACGTGCACCACGATTGCCGATTCCGTCGGTATTGGCTCGAGGCGTAGCGCGCGGAATGGAATTTTGGAGCGATCAGATATCGAAGGAGCCGCCGCTCGCGACGTACAAGAGTGTGCAATACATGCAGCGGTTTGCCTTTTTCGATGGGAGCAAAGCGCGTCGGGAGCTGGGAATGCCGTGTACTCCGCTGAGGACGAGTGTGGAGCGGGCGGTCGAGTATTTCCGGACGAACGGGATGGTGTGAAGTATGGAGTTCGAAGAGTACAGAGGTGAGAATCTCGGTTTCGACAGGCCATTCATATTGCCATCACCAGGCATCATGGTAGGGTAGGCTCATGGATTCCGGCCGATCTGCTCGTGCTGCACGCCGACTCGCCACGTATGAAGGGGGCGTCGTGTCATTTGACGAGGAGCGTTATGCGGATTTTCGATTCTGGCATGCGGGCGCGGATGAAGTGAGATTGAATGCCGTGCTCGAAATGGCACTCGCAAGGATTCCTGATGGAGATCCACGAAGACTTTCGCGATCTATTGGCGGAGTTCGCCAACGAGAACGTTGAGTTCCTGGTCATTGGCGGCTACGCAGTCGCCCATTACGACCGGCCTCGTTACACCAAGGACATCGATCTTTGGATAAATCCTGTACGAACAAACATCGACGCTGTATGCAAAGCGCTTCGAGCATTTGGAGCCCCGCCGCGGATCATCGATGCGCTCCATCATGCACGTGAGGACGAAATCGTTTGGCTTGGCTCGCCACCACTACGTATTGATCTCTTACTCGAATCTGATTTAGGCCGGTACAGGCTTCACTCATTGCCGAGCCGATGTGACGCTCGCGTGGCTGCTGCATGCGAAGAGTTGATTTTCTTATAAAGGTCCTCGGGTGACCAACCCGGTAATGCAGTGCCGGTGCTATGAAAAACCTCGGCTTTTTCATGACAACCGGGGCACAGCGCAATGCCGTTTTCTTTTACGTACCCGCCATTGGGCATGAGGTTCCGATCGGTAATGTGATGAGCGTCGAGAGGTTCGTCCGACTTGCCACACATGCGACATTTGTGCCCATCACGCTCGAATACAGTGTTTCGGAATCGGTCACGGACACGTTTCTTTTCGGCAGACATGGGGACCTCGAGTGTTCGAGATGACTCAGCCTTCTTGCGTATTGCCTTCCGCAGATGGCTCTTCCAATGCGGTTTTCTTGGGTCTTCCCTGACCTGCTCGGGCAACGGACCATAACGAAGGAAAACGTGTTTCCCCTTCGTCGTGACGATAGAGCCAACGTCCGGCACTGCTCACTTCGCCATAAACTTCCAAAAGCAAAATCCAGGCGCGGGCAACCATATCGGCCCAGGTTTTTGCATTTTCGTTTCGAGCTTCCCCGAGCAGGCGCAAGATTTCGCTCGAATGCGTGGGCGCATCATTCACGTCCGAGGCAAGGTAATGCTTGGGGTCTTTTTTGACCACGCTTTTGTGTTTTTCGAAGTGCAGAAAAGGCTTTGGATACAGCTTGGGGGTCGAGGGAATCGAGGTTGGAGGCAGCCATGTGGGAAGGAAACCATGAGGTGGGGCGTGATTGCAAGGAGAAACTTAAATGCGCCAAAAACGCAAGATGTCTTTCTCGAGCGTCCTTAACTTGACAATCCGATTCACAAGGGCAAGATGTGCGCAACTTGGTGAACGCCTCGTTGATATGCCAGTATTCACCATAGACGGACCCAATCATGCCTGACTATTATCGAGGTGATGAAGCCGATGGTGTCACACCGCCAAATCTAGAGGACAGCTCGACGTATGCCGAGCACATCGTACATGCGCGCGGAAAACGGACGCGTTTTACCTCGCTTAGTACCGATCCAACAAAGATCCGCGATTTTGGCACACAGCTTTGGAGGTTGCTGTAACCCAAGATATATGACGATGGTCATGAAGTCGTGGTACACGAAACGATCGTAGAGCAGCTCCGACACGAAGCTCGAAACAAGAGCAACCCGGAGGCCGCGGAATTTGCGGCTCGTGCACTCGACCGAGCCCGTAAACGCCGCGAGGCACTCATCAACTGGAAGTTCAACACCTCCCGTATTGAACGCAAACACTTGTCAGAATGGGCAAGGCGGCATATTCAACAATTCTTCGTGAGATCCTGAGTATGGAACTATTTTCTTGTCGCAACTGCATACATAATCCCACCCAGGGGTTGACAATCGGGCGGGGCTCTGGTTTTTGCTTGCGATGGGCATCTGTCGTACCTGAACCAGATCAAACGACTTGCAAGGAATTACATCGCAAAGACTTGCCAATGTTTCTCGTTCGGGAGGCCATGAAAGAACATGAGGACGAGTTTTCACATTTCCGAATGGCAAAACTTGGGACTCACGAGCCTGTTGCACCGATACCGTTCGACTATGCAAAGCAAAGCCAACTTGATTCGGCGACGCGAGCAATTGCAGCATTTCACGCGCTTGATACATCGCTGGAAATGACGGCTCGCGGCCGCGCCCTCGCCATAACGACGTTTGGCGGAAGCTTCGATGGTCGCAAAGCCCTGGCATTTGTTTGCCTCATGCGCCGCATATGGAACGAGACGGCGCATCTTGGCGAGCTACTTTGGCCTCCCTATCTTATCGACGAACTTGGCACCGATATTTTCGTTGCGACCAAGGATTTCATTGATGAGGAAGACTCGCTCGCGACCATCAAATGGGAGATTGCATATGCCAAACTTTCAGGAGTTCAAGAGCTTGCTTGGTTTTGCGGACTGGAGAAGTTCCAATATCCCATGGTGGAGCTTGGAAGTTATGTTGCCGATGAAGATTGGGAAGGTTTTCTCAGTGCATTGCATGATCTAGGGACGGAATTTCGCGATCGGCTCATCGCATTTTCAATTGAACGGACAATCCTTGGGCATCGTGACTTGGGGGAAGTTATTCATCCGAAACATTCAAAAAGGGTTCGGGTTGCTGCTGCAATCACAGATCTCTCAGTGTCTGTAGGCAAATCCAAGCCAATTCGCCATACCGCGTATGAAGACACTCTGTACGAAGAATATATAGAGAATGGCCAATCCCCGCGAAAGCAAATGCAGGTGTAACGATGTACATCACAGCCCAACGTGTGCGGTCGCCGTTCCCAATTCGAGAGGGAATCAATGCATTCCTACATGAGCATCGCGCAAAAGAATATGCAAAAATTGAGTGGGAAAAGCCAGACTTAACTCGAATCGCCGATCATGAGCCCGGCATTCTGACTGCTCAGGATGTCGATTTGCGTCCCGGGGGTAACAGTGTCCTGAGTTTTCTAGATATCGTCGTCAAGGACGACGCCCCTCAAAAACAGATCGACGAGGCACTCGCAAAGTTTCGTAAGCGCCTCACCAGTTCGGCCCCCCGAAGGGTGGCCGTCTATGGTGGCGTTGGCATTCGGCTTAATGTCGATGCCGGGTTAGAATCGAAACTGATTGAAGAATTTGATGTCTTGCGTAAGAAAATCGTCACGTTACTGGCTTCACACGTAAAAAATCAACCCCCCACGCCGCGACGCACACGCAAATCAAAGTAGCTCCTCTTCTCCACCTTCACCGCACACCCTCCGCGAAAGAAAAAACTCTTCCCGAAGGTCAACCAATGACCTCCGACGTGAGTAAAAACTCTCCGGCATGGTCGAAGGCGACCATGTGCCAATGAAAAAACTCTAGCGGAGGGTCGGCAAGGGTCCGCCGGCCAATGAAAAAACTCCCGTCGTTCGACCAACGTCTTCGGGCGCGCAACAGTTACTAGGAGGCTGGTGTCGAACTCCAACTTCGCAAAGTCGACACGCTACATATGTGGGTCTATGAAGCATTCCGACTCCATATATGGTGGTGCCGCAACGTAAGATTTGAGAAAAACACCAGCCACCTAGAGCAAACTGCTATCCCGGCACATCCGCACCCGTGAGCGGTGACCATGCTGGATTGCGATCGTCTGCCTTGTCATTCGTCACATTGACCGCCTCGCCGCCTTTTTCGGGAACGATATAGATCTCCGCCGACCCCTCGGCGCCGCCTTCGAAAGCCACGAATCCAAGCGGCCCCCACGCAGGTCGCGTTGCCGATAGGCCCATCGGACTGAGGCGGCTCGTCTGACTACACGCGTCCCCGGTAAAACCACTCATCGGCGACACCCAGATGCTTTTCTCATTGCAATATGTAGCAAAAGCAAAAAGCGCACTCGTCGGCGCAACGGTCGGCATGTTTTGCGTGTTCGGCACGTTCGGCGCCAATTCCTTGGTCAATGTCCCGTCGAGTTTGAATGCCTGAATCAGGTTCCCACGATCCGCGACGAGCCAAACTCCATCCGGGGAAAACGTCGGATGTTGATAGGCGTTGAGCAAATCTGGCCCCTCGGCCCACTTCTTTTCGCCCGTTCCATCGATGTTCATCGTGTAAAACGCAGTGCCGCTATGAAATGCAATGACCTTGTCATCCACGGACCAAGCTGGCTGATCAGCGCCCTCTGTACGATTGGTCAATTGCGTAACGGTCAGCTGGGGAAGTTTCATGATGAAGATCTGCATCGTCGCGCCAACACGATCCGAAGCAAACGCGATGAATTTGCCGTCATGTGAAAATGCCGGTTCCCGGTCCGTCGCTGGTTCCGTCGTCATGCGCGTGAGTTTGGTACCATCAGGCCGCATGACGTAGATGTCGCGATTGAAGATTTCGCGATCAGAATCGAATGCCAGCCAGCGATCGAAAGGCAATGGCGTGCCGCCCCCCGAACCCCCAGCACCGACAAACCCACCGGTGCCGCCTTGCCCTGCTCCGCCTTCGCCACCAGCAGAACTCGTTTGGGTGTTCGGGTTATCCCCCGTGGCACACGCAATCGGCAACGCGATGAGTCCCAAAAAAACAAACCCCAGGAAACCTTTGTATGCTTTCATCGAATTATCTCGTATTCAGGGCTCGGAGTAAGGGCGAATGACACGATGGATGTCCCCTATCCATCGTTGGATTGAAAGCTCGGACCGAACTTCGGAAAAGGAGAACATGGATTGGCAAGGATTGCAAGGAAGATCTGCATCTGGGCCTCTGCGCGAGCACTCACCACACGCGCGAGCGACAACCCGCCCATGTAAAATCGCTCCCGCCTTTACGCCGCGCACGCCAAGTTGATCTTCTCGTTTTGTCCGGCAGCGTAAAACCTCCGCAATGCCTGCCACAATTGCTCGAATCGCCCACGCCGAGCAAATCGCTCGTCTAGCGTGCCGGAAAAACGCGCCGCCAATTCGTTGGCCAATCGATAACGATCGCCCTTCTCGGTACCTGGCGGATCCAAATACGATACCGCCTCGAAAAGTCGCGCCCGTACGCGTGCCGCGCGATGCGGCTCGAATCGTTGCGCGTCGTGGACAAACACCACGTATTTGTCGACCTCGGCTTGAAGCTCGAGTTCGAGTTGCGTCACCGGCAATTCGCGACGCGCCCGCTCCACCAAAAATACGAAATGGCTCACGCCTTCAATGACCTGACAAACCTGGTCGAAGCCGAGCGTTTTTTTCATGTCGAGCGCCGTAGCAGGCAAGTGCAACGCCACCTCGACTCCGTCTTCGTTTTCCCGAAGCAAAAGCACCTCGCGCGCATTTGCTTCGAGGCTGGGCCGAATGAAATCGTCCACTGCCGGCGCATCATCGAGGCCGTACATTCGGCAAATTGCAGCCTGGATTCGCGCCGGCAACGACTTTGCCGTCAATTGAGCCCCTCCACGGCTCGTGTCGGAATGATTCCCCTTGCGCCGAGTTCCTCGGCGATCCGCGACGAACCCGTCCGTAACCATCGTTCATACAAGCGCACGATTCCCTGTTCGTTTCGAGTTCCGTGCGCAATGGCCCCTTCGGCCACTTCGGCCACTACATCTACGAATTCCGTGAATTTGACGGCCAGCTCTTCGAGAACGTCGAATTTGCCCAATCCACCGGGAGCGTGGAGCATCGCCGCTGCATTGGAATAAGCCGAAGATCCGACCTGCATTACGTATTTTCTATCGATTCCCCGCAGTTCGATGTGCCCCCCGAAAAAACCGACAGCGTAGAGGACATTGTCCCCGAGCGTCCGTAAACGACGGAATCGCTCCGCAAATGGCGCTTCCAACGCATCACGGAGTTGAAACGTGAGCGGCTTGGAAAATGCAGATTCCGCTTCACCCTGCGGGCGAGCAAAATCGCAAAGAACACCAACGACGTATTGCGACGCCGCTGCAGATGCTTGCACGTTTCGCAAACGCAACGCATCGTCGACCACACTGCCGAAGTACTCTGCTACACTGGGAGAAATCGCAATGCTGGGTGATTTACTCACGGGGCACCTCGTTTCCGGAAGCACGCGCCGAAGAGTTTATGGTCTTACAGACGCGACGCGCCCGACAGCTCAGCTCGACCTGGAAAGACCGACATACGAGGCAACAATGCGGTTGAAAGATGCAAAACATTTTTCAGGACCGACGTGTGCTTCGTGAACGGATCTTACTGCGGTCGGCGGACGAACGCCAACGGGGGCCGTGTGGATTTCTGCATGATTCTAGGGACTTTTGGCCACCTCGGGAGGCGGCTGCCAACTTGATCGTAGCTCGATGATTTCAACCCCTTGACTCTCCAAAATCGGTGACTATTCTGCGCGCCGCTCGTTAGCACTCACCAAAGGCGAGTGCTAACAATCGAACGGCAACGTTTCGCTCCCCGGTCAACGTCGGAGGGGTGCGCGGAGGAAACCGCGACGACGACTTGGCCTTCGGTAGGAGCGCCTACGCATTGTCAATTTGGGAGAACTCACGATGGCATCGAAGATCCGACCGCTCCAGGACCGCGTGATTGTCAAGCGCTTGAAGGAAGAAGAGAAGACCAAGGGGGGTTTGTACATCCCCGATACGGCGAAAGAGAAGCCGGTCGAAGGCACCGTTCTCGCCGTGGGTAATGGCAAGGTGCTCGAAGATGGCACGGTTCGTCGGCTCGACGTCAAGGAGGGCGACCGCGTCCTCTTCGGAAAGTACTCGGGTACGGAAGTGAAGATCGACGGCGAAGAGCACCTCATCTTGCGCGAGGACGACATCCTCGGCGTGCTCGAAAGTTGATCAGGACAAACGCCCTTTTTTGAGGAGAATTCAACATGGCTGCCAAGGAAATCATTTACAACGAAAGCGCTCGCAGCATGATCCTCGCGGGCGTCAATGCCCTCGCGGATGCTGTCAAGGTCACGCTCGGCCCCAAGGGCCGCAATGTCGTGATCGAGAAGAGCTTCGGTTCGCCCACGGTCACCAAGGACGGCGTGACGGTGGCGAAGGAAATCGAGCTCGAAAACCGATTTGAGAACATGGGCGCGCAGATGGTGCGCGAAGTTGCGTCGAAGACCAGCGACATCGCGGGTGACGGCACGACGACGGCGACGGTTCTCGCGCAAGCGATTTACCGCGAAGGTTCCAAGCTCGTTGCCGCGGGCCACAACCCGATGGAGATCAAGCGCGGCATCGACAAGGCGGTTACGTCTGTCGTGGAACACCTCAAGGGTTCCGCCAAGCTCACGCAAGATGCCAAGGAGATCGCGCAGGTTGGTACGATCAGTGCCAACGGCGATCAGACGATTGGCAAGCTCCTCGCGGACGCGATGGAACGCGTGGGCAAGGAAGGCGTCATCACGGTCGAAGAGGCCAAGAGCGCCGAGACGATGCTCGACGTGGTCGAGGGCATGCAGTTTGACCGCGGATACCTCTCGCCGTACTTCGTGACGGACGCCGAGTCGATGAAGTGCGTGATGGAGGACAGCTACATCCTCATCTCCGAGAAGAAGATCTCGAACATGAAGGATCTTCTCCCGGTTCTCGAGGCGATTGCGAAGAGCCAGAAGCAACTGCTCATCATCGCGGAAGACATCGAAGGCGAGGCGCTCGCGACGCTCGTCGTGAACAAGCTTCGTGGCACGTTGCATTGCGCAGCGGTCAAGGCGCCGGGCTTTGGTGATCGCCGCAAGGAGATGCTCAAGGACATCGCG
>DAOMZH010000430.1:0-8825 GCA_035437985.1 Polyangium sp. (in: bacteria)
AGGGCTTCGTCGTTCGTCATGTTCGCATAACGATATGCGACCGTCGTTTGGGCAAAGTTCGGATCGGGAACATTCAGAAACGGATCCGATGCTTGGGTGATCCCAGGATCCAGAACCGCCCCGGCAACCACCAGGGCACCCAAAGCAACAGGGCGAAGCGCGCGAAGAAGCAAACGGTTCATGCGTGAACTTTTACTCGGATTGTTTGCGAAGGCCAGAAAACGGCAATTTAACCGCGAACGTCACTCGGGCTCGCGTTCGGACCCAGAGCCGAGTATGTTGGACGCCGCGTGCTCCCGGAAGTTCAAGCCCCGCCTACGGAAAACACGATCGAAGCAGTTTCGCCACGTCCCAGTGCCCGTCGACCTCTTTGGGCGGCTCTCGCGACGACGTTTGTCGTGACCGTACTGTCGTACGTCGGGCCGTACGTGCAACAAGCGACCGCCGTTGCGCGAGGTCATCTCGTTGCCTTGTGGCGTCCTTTTACATACATCGTGCCGCTTCTCGATGCTGGAACGCTGGTTGGTTTGGCGTTTCTCGTCGCCACCTGGTGGCTCGTGCTTCGCGGTGACGAACACGTCATTCGTGAGCATGGTTTGTCGCTAGGGGGGCTTTTGGAACCTCTTCCGCTCGAACCCCGCAGGATCGTCAAAGACGCAGCGTCTTCGGCGCTTTGGGTCTTGCTGCTCTGTGCAATCGTTTTTCCGCCTTTTTGGTTTGGGTTCAAATGGTTTTGGCATGCCCGGATGCCTTTTGTTTTGTCGGCTCCTCGATCTCCTTGGTTCGAAGAAATCGCCGGCCAACTTTTGGTCGTCGCGCTGCCGGAAGAGGCGTTTTTTCGGGGGTATTTGCAGACGGAACTCGACGCCGCGTGGGGAAGGCGTTTTCGTCTCTTCGGCGCCGAACTCGGCCTCGGTTGGCTTGTCTCGGCCATTATTTTTGCGGTGGGTCATTGGCTCACGACCCCGATTCCGACGCGCCTGGCGGTCTTTTTCCCGGCATTGCTTTTTGGTTGGCTTCGAGCGCGGAGCCGCGGAGTAGGGGCCGGCGTGCTCTTTCACGCGCTTTGCAATTTGTTTTCAGCGACGTTGGCTCGTGGTTATGGGTTATCGGGATGAGCGTCGACAAACCCAAGGTTCGTGCGGCACTGTTCGATATGGACCGCACGCTCGTCCGCAAAGAAACGGCGAGCCTTTACATGCGTTACCAACGCGACATTGGTCGAGCTACGACGTGGGACTTACTCAAGACATTTTATTGGGTTGGTAAATACACGTTCGGGGTGCTCGACGCCGACAAACTCGCGGACAACGTTCTTTCGACGATGCGGGGGGTGTCGGAACCAGCGTTTGTCCGGGAATGCGAAGATTGGTTTGCCAAGTATGTCGAGGGCCATATTGCGGAAAAAGGCCGCGAAGCCGTGGTCAAGCATCGCGCGCAGGGAGACATATGCGCGATCGTGACGGGCGCGACTCGTTATGCCGCAGGGCCTCTTGCGCAGCGCTTGGAAATCGATCATGTCGTCGCGAGTGAACTCGAAATCGACGAGGCGGGACAATTCACCGGCCGCGCGGTCAAACCCCTGTGTTTGGGAAACGGGAAATTGCAACGAGCCGAGTTATTGGCCGAACGCCTCGGCTTCGTTTTGCAAGAAGCGACGTTTTACACGGACAGCATTAGTGATTTGCCTTTGCTCGAACGAGTGGCCGAGCCCATTGTGATCAATCCCGATCCCCGACTCTTGCGGGTGGCCAAACGTCGTGGCTGGCCCATTGAACGTTGGTGAGAACGTTGGTGAAGCATGATTGCACGAAGCAAGACGGCATTCGTGACGGGTGGTACCGGATTTCTCGGATATGAAGTGATTCGCCAACTGCTCGATGGCGGTCATCGCGTGCTGGCACTGTCGCGAAATGGTGCATTGCCTGGGGATTTGCCCCAGAATAATTTGGAAATCGTTCGGGGTGATTTGGACGATGTCGCGATGCTCGAGGAAGCGATGCGCGGAACGAGCGTCGTGTATCACGTGGCGGCGAATGTCCAAATGTGGACGAAAAAGTGGGCGGAGAGCGAACACACGAATGTCGTGGGAACGCGCAACATGCTGCAAGCGGCCCAAAAAGCCGCAGTGGATCGATTCATTTTCACGTCGACGGGCGCAACCATCGGAAAACCCTATCCACCAACGAAAAACGTCGTTACCGTCGACGAAACATCCATCTATAATTTTGAATCTTTGCGTATGGTTTATCCCCATACGAAATGGCTCGCGGAACAAGAAGTATTACGCGCCGTGGCTGAAGGATTGCACGCCGTCATTACGCATCCGACGGCCGTATTTGGTCCTGGAGATTGGAAAGCGAACGTATTGCCACTTTTCTTGGCGACCCGGACAATGACCGGTTTTGCTGCGCCTCGGGGTATTCGAACTACATGCGACGTCCGCGATGTAGCCACGGCGCATATCGCGGCGGCAGCCAAAGCTCCGTCGGGACGTCGATATATCTTGGGCGGTGAGATCCTATCGGTCTTCGACCTCTTGTCGCGCATTGCCCATGTAGCCGGAGGACGACCGCCCCGAGTTACGGTGCCCGATCGGGTTGTCTTGGGTGTTGCCCGGGCTATGGAGCAAAATGCGAGTTTGTCGGGACAGCCACCGAAACTATCGCTCGAAATGGCGCTGCAAAGTACGTTTCGGGCGGGGCTTTCGTCGCAAAGGGCCGCGGATGAACTCGGTTATTCGAGTCGGCCGCTGGACGAATCGCTCGCCGACATGGTCTTGTTTTACCGAGAACAAGGCTGGATGTGACAAACCATTATTTCGGTGGCGTTTTCACGGGGCTGGGCGTGGGGGTTGCGGTCGCTGCTCGCGGGGGTAGCGGTGTGCGCGAGGCGAGGGAGGCACGCGGTGATTGGGAAGCACGGAGTTCCGCGAGATCGGGCGCGTTGTATTTTACGTAGGTTTCCACGGACCAAACGGCCATTGCGGCGACGACGGGACCGAGAAAAACGCCCGCTGCGCCAAACAATTCCAATCCACCGAAAATACCGAGCAGCACCACGAGCGGATGCATATTGCTTTGCGAACTTTGCACCCACGGTCGCACGACATTGTCCGACAAACCAATGATCACGAGAGCGATGATCATCCCCACGCCCGCTCCAAATCGGCCAATCACGAAAAGATAAATGGCCGAACCCACGGTGACTGGCGTCGTTCCCACTAGTGGTATCACGGAGAGTACCATCGCCAAAATGGCCAGCAAAAAGGCGTTGGGAATGTCGAAAATCGCCAATGCCGTGAAGGTGAGTCCCCCTTGCACGAGCGCGGTGGCAATGATACCCAAAATGGCCCCGTCGACCGTTTCGCGCACGGAGGAAAACAAGTCCGTCGTTTGATCATCCGGAAATGGCGATTGATTATACAACCAATCAACGAGTTCTTCACCATCACGCAAAAAGTAATAAAGCGCCACCGCAAAAAGAAATACCGTGAGCACGATCGAAGGAACGGCAGCTGCAATGCCGCTGACCGCATTAGCCGCCTCGGTGGCCAATCGTTGCCCTAAATCCTGAATTGCCGACTGAATTTCCGATCCACCAATGTGAATCGTGCGACCTCGAAAGTAGATCCCCTCGGTAAAAAATGATTGCAAGCGACCAACGAGCGGACTCCAATCTCGGGCCAATATTCGATTGATCGAACGCACCGTTTCGATCGCAATGAAGACGAACGGCACGACGACCAGCACGAGCGTACTCGTCGCCAAAACGAGCGGAGCGTAGCCATGCGCGCGTCCCATTCGACGTTCCAAACGTTGGCGAATTGGGTGCATCAAGAGGGCAAACAGGCCGCCGAGCATGATGGGGACCAAAACTTCCCACACCATCCAAACGAATAGGACAACGAGTCCCACTCGGAGGACGACGGACAATCGACGATCGTGTTCCATTCCGATACTTGCCTCGTCTTGTCCGGAATCAATGCGTTACGTCGGCCCAGACGTCAAGCTTGTGCCAAACAACGTCTGGTGCGGACGAAAGGGCCTCAGAAAGCTCCTACGACGAATGTGCCTGCGCTCGTGGTTCCAATGACGGGAATCACCGATATCGCTGTCGTCGGGGTTCGAGACGGCGCAGGTTTATTTGGAAATGCCACCCAAAGCGCGATACTTCCCGCGGCACCAATCAATCCGCCCACGACGAGTCCTGTCGAGGCAGCTGCGTCGCTCTTGGCCGCATCATTGAGCCCCACTCCTTCTTTATTGGAACACGGCGATGCGGGACATGACTTCAGCGCTTCATCGTGTTGCGATTTGGCGCGAGCGCCAAAATAACTTCCGGAAATCAAGGCAATCAAGGAAGCGCCCCCGACCACCAGGGCCCCAATCCGTCCCGGATGCATGCCTTGGGCCGTGTCTTGCGTATTGGCTACGGGCACGATCGGTTTTGGCGTCTCAATGGGCTTTTCTACTGGCTTTTCGACGGGTTTGTCCTCGGGTGGTTTTTCCTCTGGCGGTTTTTCCGGGATACGTTCGAGCGCTGGAACGACGACTTTTTTCCGATCGCCATTCGCTCCCACTTCGATCTCGATCTCCCGCGGGTTAAAACCTACCGCTGCCACGGTGATGACGTGTTTCCCAGGATCGACCGCCGAAGCCGTACCGAGCGCAGCTCGATTTACATTCGCACCGTCGCGCGTCAATGTGAAATCCGTCGTCCCAATTCCTTCCGGCGCAAGTTCGATCGTCAAATACGAAAGCTTCGCTTCGAGGGCCGCAATATGCTCTTTCGCTAATTTGACGCGATCGGCCCGTTTGTCTCGTTCCGCAGACGCCAAGGCATCGCCGAATACGACCCAAGCACTCGCTGTTTTTCCCGCCGCTTCATAACAAAGTCCCAGCGTTACGAGCGTACCGCCTGCTGGATCGAGCCGGTGACTTTCGGCCAGTTTTGGGCACGCCAAATCGAATTTGCCCTCCTGCAAAAGCGTTTTGCCCTCGCGAAACAATGCTTCGGACAAGGCTACGTCTTCGGGCGTCGGAGCTGCCCAAGCAGCCGAAGAAGCGGCCAAAATCAATCCCGCAGCCCACATGGAACAATGACGAATCATGGGCCGGAACGAATGACGAACGGAAAGGACGGTCGATTTCATGCGTACAAGGAAACCTATGGCTCAACGCCGCGTTTCCACCTCCTTGCCCAATTGAATGGTGCCCGGGGTGGATGATGATCGAATGGTTTGGGGGATTCGGGGGGTCTTGCCAGTCGATGATGATGGTGCACTCGTTGGAACCATCGGCACCGGCTCGATTGTAGGAGCTGGCAATGCAGTCGACGTCGACGACGCCGGAGAATCGGGCATTGCCGAAGGTCCTGGGGTCGGAGAGGCCATTGCTGTGCTCATGGCTGGAGATGCGTCCGTCGACGAGTTTGACGAACTATGGCTCATCAAGAATAGCGCGATTCCACCAAAGACGAGGGCAATGGCGACGCTTATTGCAACCAGTGTGGAACGATTACGCGGGGGCGGTTTGGTCTGCACCATTCCTCCGACGGTCGCAATGAGCATTTCGTCTCGCGACATGGGCGCGCCGGACCGAATCGAAATGGGCTCACGTATCTCGGGCACGCTGGCCCGACTCGAATCGGCCGTCAAACCTGCAATGTTTATCCCCGCCAAACGTTCGTCGATCGTCGAAGCTTTGTCCGGGGCTACCGACGCCAGCGCGCGGACGAGTTCGCGTACATTGGGCATTCGTTCATCGAGGTTTTTTTCGAGACACGCGCCCACTATTTCGGATACATCGGCCGAAACAGTATTACAGACCTCGTGCAAAGGACGTGGTTTGTCAGTGCATATCGCCGCGAGTACGCCCGTGGCGCTCTCCCCATGAAAGGGAACTCGGCCAGAAATGAGTTCGTAAAGAATGACCCCCAGGGCCCACACGTCTGCGCGTTCGTCGACGTCTTTGGCGCTCCGAATTTGCTCGGGAGACATGTAATACGGTGTGCCGAGGAGCGCAGCTTCGGACGTCAAGGAAGGCGATGTATTGGGCAAGAGGGAATTGCCCCGGAACTTGGAAACGCCAAAATCCAATAATTTGATGATCGGTGGTTTTTGATTTTTGCAGAGAAATAAATTGGACGGCTTGAGGTCCCGATGCACGATGCCGCGTTTATGCGCTTCGGCCAAGGCGTCACAGGCTTGTAAAACGTAATCGACCGCCACCGCTTCGGGCATTGGGCCATTGCGATCGAGTTCTTCCCCGAGGTCTCGGCCTTCGAGGTACTCCATGACCATGTAAGGTCGACCATCGACCATGATTCCGACATCGATGACTTTCGCGACGTGTTGGCTCTTGATTTTGACCGACGCTCGCGCTTCTCGCATGAATCGTTCGGCGGCTTCGCTACGTTCGGCACCGTCGGGTCGCAATAACTTGATGGCTACGCGTTCGTCCAAATGAATATGCGTGGCCAAGACGACGACTCCCATTCCTCCTTGCCCGATAATCTGATCAACACGGTATTTCCCGGCAATGATATCGCCAGGAACAACTCCCATGCTGGGCGGTGAATTGGTGGATGCCGATGCGTTCATGACCTAACCCCTCGAAGCCTCCTCATTGCTGTTCGCAATATCCAAAATTGCATTTTGGTGCGTCTGGGGATGTGCAATCAGCCTCCTCAGTCTCCAAAGTACATGGCTTGCATGCGAGAGAGACGTCCAGGCCAGCCTCGGCCTCGAACCGACAACCACATGTGTTTTGAGGAATGAGCGTCGACAATGGCCCACCTTCGGAGCTTCGTTGCACCCGCATGGCGCACGCGGGGACGAGCCTTCCGCGAACGGTTGCACCAAGGAGGGCAATCATGCTTTGGGCCTCAGTTTGGCCAGACAATGGCGGTGCTTTTTCCAGCGAGAGGTACTTGACGACGGTGCTCGCTTCGGGGGAAACATTGGGGCCAGTGAAGATATGCAATGGTCCCCATAAGACGTAATGCCCGTCCCGCACATTGCGGCGATCCAAAGATCCTTCGCTGGCATTGGGTTGAAAGGCGCAGTGCTGCCCTTCCGCTTGAAATGCAAGAACTCGAATTTCCGTACTATGTTTATCACCGTTGACGACGTCGAGAAGACCGATCGTCGCGTTCGGGTCGGTCAGCGTCGGGTCGGTCAGCGATGCAATCATCGCTCCAGTGCTGCCATTTTGATGCCCCTTGAAAGTTGTTGACGGAACACCAATGAATTTTCCAATGAGGTTCTGGGTGCCAGATGCAGCGTTGCGGCTTTGAATATGGGCCGGCTTCGTCCAGGGAGGAGACGTGAATTGGCCATTGTTGAACGACCCCTCGTACCCATATACCAGCCGTGCTGCTTCGGCACTAATCGATTTCTCCGTCGACGCTCGCGGAGCTGCGAATATCATCGCTTGAATCGGCCCGAGGGTCTCGGTTGCATTGACGGAGGCCATGTCGGGCCCGCACGTCGTCGCGAAAACGTCGGATACGCCAATGTCCGCTTGTTGTTCTGCCAAGGTGCAATGGTTTTCCTGGGGCGTGCCATTCATATCATATGTCCAATAAGTAAATTCCTCTTTTACGGCCAGGTTCCGAAGAATCGCTGCTGCACCAGTACATGAACTCTGGCCTTGAAACAGGACCGTAACGGGATTCTCATTGCGCGAGAGTTCGGTGCTGACATAATCCACAATGGGCTTAATCGCGTTCGAACCCACCACCACGACCACGGGATTCGTTGGACTTGGACTTGGACATGCAGGAAATGGGCTCGGGTCTGGACTGTCAAACATGATTGGCGTGTTGTCCAAAACGTCGGGCAGATCGTCCGCCGCGGACAAACCAAGACGAATCTTGTTGTCGAACGGCATGCACGGCGAATCCGTACACGCATTCGGAATTTGTTCCTTCGTCAGCTTGCAGTCGCCGTCCGAGCGAAAACATCCGAGTCCCTGAAATCCTTCAGGGTCAAAACATGGATCAACAGGCGCAGGCTCCTGATACGTGATGTCTTCGATGCCCAGAATGTCGCTGCATCCCGCCGACGTGATGCCGAGCACTGCCAAGATCAGGCCGAGTTTGTACATTTGGGGCTTCGAGTCGCCTGTGGCGCTCTTCGCCCCAAGCCCCCGTTGAAGTCTCGTCGTCACAAGACGCAGGTCCCCGAGGAGTTTGTCGCGGCCGCTCTGCTCTAGCATGAACGCTCCTCCCAGGCTTCGAAAGCCCAACCGACTCACACCTGCCATCCGAAACCCCAATCCATCTTTCTTCCTAGGAGACATGCGACGCGGACGCAACGCTACCTTCATTTCGCACACATTCCATCGAATTACAGCACGATTTTCAGCATCCGCACCGCACGCGGACGCATGGCGACTTCAAGGACGCCCGATGTGACCGCGAACTCGCTTTCGTCGAGCGTATCGACGACCCGCGATGCGACAAACCCACAACGAACTCGCGCCGCCACGTGTCGATCGCTCGGATTCATCACGAAAACCACCCGCGCTTGCCCCTCGGCATCCTCGTGCACCGTCACGAACACCGAGTGCGGATCACACGCTTGCGTCGGCAAACCAAGCAGATCCACCGCTTGACTCACCACCGAAACTGCATCTGCTGCCTCGCGGACGAGTGGCCCCAAACGCCCATCCGCACGGAGTCGTTTTTCGTCAAACGCCTGATCTACAGGGCGAAACGCATCGTCGAAAACCGGTGCTCGAGGTCCGATCGTGACGTGAGCGCCGCGCGCGCGGGCCTCGATCAAACGATCGCCAACTTGCTTTTCGAGCGCTCCAGAT
>DAOMZH010000431.1:0-8825 GCA_035437985.1 Polyangium sp. (in: bacteria)
GGACCAAACGATTCGACGAGGGTAAGGAGTTTCCAGAGCCCAAGATGATCGCGGTTCCGCCGGGCTCGGTGATGATCTGTGCGCAAGTAGAAGCAAGCATAGTCGCCTTTGGTTCGCGCAAACTGTGCTGGTTTTTCTACCTCGTAGATGAATTCGGGCTGGTAGCGAATCCGGGAACTCATGCTGGGCGGATGGTCTTTCGGTCGAAATACGAAGCGTTTGTGTCTCGGTATCCGTGGGGCGCGTTGTCGCTCGCCATCGAGGCAGAGCTGAGGTCCATTCCAATCATCATACGACGGCTGGAAGCAGTTTTGTCGTTTTGGGAAAAACTCGACACGCTGTGCTACCGTCGTCGTCATAAGTACACCTTGGCGGAGCTGATGCTCTTCCTTTATGAAGGGATGATCCGCATGTGGGTCGATACCCCACGAGGGAGCGTGCCCGATATTCTCCGCGCGGCCATCGAACGGATGCGAAATGCGTCCGAAGACGAAATCTACGCGCGAATGATGCACCAGCTGCATTACGTCATCGACACGGATCCTAAGTTGAAGCAGCGCGATTGGCTGAAGTCCCCTGGGATGCTCGAGGCGAAGTTGGCCCTCATGGAAAAGGAAAACCCGGATTGGTACGACGATATGAAGACAGGTCTAGGGTTTTCCGATTACCTGGCAGAACTCGAACGTAAACATCCCGTGACTTGACGCGCATTCGTTCCCATTCCGCAAAGGCCCGACCATGTCCCCCAAGCCCCCGAATCGATCCTCCCAATTCCTATTTACGCTCCTCCCGTTTGCTGTCTATATTGGAGCGCGATTCATTCCTTTGCCCACCTCGACCGCCGTCGACACAGGAAGCAATCACCTGATCGCCGTAGGAATCATACCGTGGATCATTGCCGCAGTGGTCATCGAAATCGTCTCCGCCTTCATTCCGGGCCTGCAACGCCTTCGCCAACAAGGCGAAATTGGACTCGCTGACCTTCGACGTGTGACCAATATCCTTGGCGTCGCCATTGCGGTCCTGCACGCCATGTGGATCACTTTTGATCTCAGTTATGTCCCATCGGCCTTCATTATCGATCCGTTGAGGGAATCTTTTCCAACGCAGCAAATATCATCCCCCATCCTCGCATTTACCGCCCTTATGCTCGGGGCCATAACCTTCAAAACCTTGGTCGATTTGTCCGTGCCCCGCAGTCTGCTCGACAATCGCGGACGTTTTCTCGCCGGAGCGCTTTTGCTCGCGACCATTTACACCATTACGCAACAACCGTCGCCTTTCGCTAGATTCGATATCCTCGTCACCGATCTTATTCGAATTGCCGTGTACCTTCTGCAAGCCGGAATGCTCGTCGCGTTTCTATTCCTCGGTCCCGCGTTCCTTTGGCCCAATGCACCCGGATTTTCCATTTCAAACCGGCCTACCCAGTCCACATGACGGCGCCCAACGTTTCGAGGATGATGGGCGAGCTATAAAAACGGCCCGATTCGCACACATCGATTCCCTTGACTTTCGTAATCGCAACCAGGCCCTTCAGAGCCCATGGGATTGTCTTGTGGTGCGTAAATCAACCGTGGTAGCCTCACCACGATGCCCACAGTCTGGCCCGTTTCCATCAATTCCACCGGAAACATCGAGCACGGTGCACTCCTCTGGCATTTCCGGGGCACCCTTCATGTCACGCTCGTCCTTCGAACGAGTTACGCCCTTGGCGCAGGCCCACTGACCTCCGTTCCGGCCGATCCCGTCGATGACCAAGATCGGCACTACGGCAATCATGCCGCGCATCCCGTACGTACCGCCAACGACCTGGTCCCCTACATGCCTCGCGCTGAAATCGTTCACGCGGGCGCCGTCGTTGCTCCCACCGGCCGGACCACGGTTCGTCTCTCCCTCATCCGCCGCGGCAAACCCATCGTGGACAAACGCAGCGTGGCCCTGACCAACCAAGCTTGTCCAGGTCTAGGTCCGCTTGGGCGTCGCTCCGCTGAACGGCTCGCTTTTTTGCGTAACGCCCCCGAGCCCCAACCGGGCCGGGACGCCATCGTCGTGCTGCCCGATCACCTGGATTTCAACTACTACCAGTGCGCACCGCTCGATCAGCAGTGCAGCCAGATCGAAGGCGGCGATCAGATCCTGCTCCACAACCTGCACCCCGAGCAGCCCGAACTCAGCATCACCCTGCCCTCACGCGCCCCTCTGGCTCGCGCGTACCTCGGTCCCGAAGAGGCACACTTGCTCCTCGAATGCAAGCGCATCGTTTTGGATACCGATAGGCGCCGCGTCACCCTCAATTGGTACGCCGACATCGAACTTCCAGGTCCGAACGCCATCCCGTACCTGCGCGTCGCAGCAACCGCCCCGGATGGCCTGGGTCCAAGCGACAATGAACCCACGGTTCGGCTCGCTATATCCAGCAACTTGTGGACGATCGACGATGAATCGACCATCGACATCGGGGCGCTGCGTGCAGATGCTCATTTGCCGTTTGCCGGTCCCAAAGATCGGCCCTCAGAGCCGTCTCGCGCCACGCCCGCGTCCGCTGCCGCCACACCTTGGGGCAAACGCGAGCCGGTCGCCGTTCCGGAGGTTGGAGTCAGCACGGTGGCCCTGAAGGTGCCCGATTTACCCGAGTTACCGCCGCTCGACTTCGGGCCGCCTCCGGCCGCCAAAGCGCCCGCCAAGGCGCCCGAGGGTCCGCCACGGGTGGTGTTCCGCGAGGACGCACCCGCGCCAGCGCCTCAAAAGGCGCCGCCAGCCCCGCCACCTCCGCCCAAGGCCCCAGCTGCTGCCGCTGCAGTTCATCCCAAGAAGGGTGCTTATGACCGCTTCAAACGCTAAGCCGCTCCTCCAGATCTCCTTGCAATCGAACCGGTTCGATTGCGACAACCTCCGGGTCCTCCGACTGTCCGGCAGCTCGGCCATCTCGCAGCTGTACGCCTTCGACTTGCTCGTCGTTTGTCTCGACCGCAAAGGTTTGAGCATTCCCGACATCCTCGGCGAGGCCGTCACGATCATCTTCGACACCGTCGACGAGGACCACGCGCAGCGCATCCACGGCATCATTGCCGAAGTCGACGATCACCTCGCCGACAGCGCTGAACAGCGCGCTTATCGATTCCGCATCATGCCCCGCGCCAAACGCCTCGAGCTTGGCTTCATGCAGGAGATTTTCCTCGGCAACACCGTGCCCGAGTTGCTCCAAGGCAAACTCGACCGCGTCGGGCTCTCTGGCGAAGACGTGATCCTCCAACTCCAAGCCACCTACGCGCCACGTGAGTTCGTCGTGCAGTATCGAGAAACCGACCTCGCCTTCGTGTCGCGCTTGGCGGAACACGTGGGCATAAGTTTTTACTTCCATCACGGCGACGAATACGACGTGATGATTTTTACGGACATAGCGGGAGGTTTTGGTCACGGCGGCAAACGCGAAGCCGACTTTCATCCTCGAGGCGATCTAGCGAGCGTTTTTGAATTGCATGCCGAACATCGCTTGGCGTCCAAATATTATACCGTTCACGATTACAACTATCGTTTGCCCCAAGTGGCCCCGCGAGGTGAACACGAACTGCCCCCCGAAGTGGGCTACGCAGGCGAAGTGGTCGAGTACGGAGCGCATGTCAAAACGGCCGAAGAGGCTGCGACGATCGCTCGGGTTCGCGCCGAAGAACACCAGGCTCGGCAGCTCGTCTACGTCGGCAAAAGCACGCTCCCGTTTGTCCAACCAGGCATGCGTCTGACTGTGTCGAATCACCCGGATCTCGATACGCTCGACTTGCTCATCGTGGAGGTGACGCACGAAGCGACGCAGCAGGTGGGGCACACGAACGAAAAAGGGTCGTACGTCAATTCGTTCCGAGCGATCACGGCGGATCGTATGTATCGACCACCGCGCATCACGCCAAAACCGCGCATCCACGGGTTTCTCACGGGCATCATTGACGAAGCCGGGTATGGGACGGACAAACACGCGCCCATCGATGATCAAGGTCGGTACCTGGTGCGCTTTTTGTTCGACACGGCGGGGCGCAACGAACGGCAAGCATCGCATCGAGTCCGCATGTTGCAAAACCATGCGGGAACTGGCTATGGAACGCACTTTCCGCTGAAGGCCGACGTCGAAGTGCTCCTGGCGTTCGTCGACGGCGATCCGGATCGTCCGCTCATCGTCGGTGCGGTTCCGAATCCCTTGACGCCTTCGCCCGTGGTGCTTGCGGAAAACAGTTCGGGTCGCATTCAAACGTCATCAGGCATTCGCGTCACCTTCCGCGACAAATAACGGAGACGAGGTTTTACATGCCCAAACTCTTGTGTACCGGTACGATGCTCTCGTGCACGTTTGGCGTGGCGCCCTCGGTGTTTGCCGCACAGGGGCAGCCGGGGTTGCCGATGATTTTCGGCTCGATGCCCTCCGCGACGATAACCGAATTCACAGCCTCCAACATTCCGCCGTTTGGTATGTGCCAGAGCATGGGCAATCCGCAGGTTGCCTCGGCAACTGCAGCGGCCCTCGGTGTACTCACCCCAATGCCGTGTGTGCCCATGGTCGTCGCCCCATGGTCACCTCCGTCCAGCATCATGTCGTCCAAAGGCATTCCGTTGGCGACGGTGCAAAGCAAGTGCATGTGTGCCTATGGCGGCACCATTGCGGTTCAAACGCCCGTTCAGGGGCCCGCGGATACCCAATAACGAAGTAGGAGCACGATCATGCCCGACCAGACCCCGCCCCCTCCACCACCACCACCTCCTCCGCCCCCTCCGCCACCTCCGCCGCCGCCCCCACCACCACCACCGCCGCCCCCGCCGCCCCCTCCGCCACCTCCGTCACCCATTGCGCGTTCGGACGCGCAGGCGTTTGTCGTGTACGTCCCGCCCGAGGGTGACAACCAATCGGTCCAGGCCTGTTTCCGGCTTGGTGTCTTTCACGATGACGAGGAGTTGGCCTACAAGAACGTCACGGCTGCATCGACGAAGTTTTTGCAGCTCGACGCTTATTCGAAAGACGATGGCATTGCGTTGATCACGCCGGGCACGATTAATCTCATTGCGTCCCAAGGCGTGAACATGCTCTCGAAGTCGAATTCGTCGAGCACGACGGGGCGCACCTATTCGGTCACCGCGGATCCCAATACGAACCTGGTGATCAGCGCGAATTTATTGGACAAGAAGTTTGGCGGTTGGGTCACGGAATCCTTTACCCGGGCGTCGGTGGCCTCGATCAATACCAATTTCCAAACGGCCTTCAGCCTCTCGGCAAACTATGCATTCTCGGCGGGTTTGACCTTCGCGAACGTGCTTGGGGTATCGTATCAAAATGTCGTAGGCATCAGCGTCGAGCAAACGATCGGGATGGGTATTACCATCGAGGGTGCGACCATGACGACGAGCGTCAATGGCGAAACCTACGATTATGGTTCCGAAAGCAATGAGAGCATGGCGCGGAAGCATAAGTTCGGGATCATTGATCCATCGAGCCATCATGTTTATGCGAAGTACGAGTCGGTCGAAAAGGTCTACGTGGTCCTGGCTCAGATCCTCGCTTCGGCTGCCGCATTGGCGAGTGCCGTTTATGCAGCGACGGTCTCGGGGCTCGCAGAACACCAGCCGGACAAAGTCAAAGGGGCCCTCGATGTGGGTGAGGAGATAGGCATTGCGTGCGTGGTCGCCAATGGCCTAGTGACCGCAGCGGGGGTCATTCTCGGTATCATTCAAATGCAAGCGCAAAAGGCAGTGAATGCAGTGCCGCTTGGGACTTCGTTCGAGATGGCAAAAAACAAGATTGCGCTCGAAATCAAACCCGATACCAAAGCGCTCGTCGAACCGAAGAGCATCAAGCTGGAAGCCGACGCGAACAATTCCGCGCACATTGTCGCAGCCCAAGGAATCACGCTCAAGGCCAACAAGCCCATTGAACTCAATTTCGATGGCGGCAAAGCCAGCGTGAAGCTCGAAACTGGGGGACTCACCGTGACGTTTGGTACGAACAAGATCGAAATGACCAGCAACGGAATCAAGATTTCGGGGCCTGGAGGCGGAGTTATTGACATGTCCGCCGCGGGTATCGATATCACCGGCACGACCCTCAAGTTTGGGGGCAAAAAAGTGACGGTGGAAGCTTAGCCCTTCAGCTTCACCGTCAAGGCTTCGATATCCGCAATTTTCAGGCGCGCGTGGTGTTCCAGCAGCTGGAACATTTTCATGGGATCCTTGGTCTTGTTCACCTCGGCAATGATCTTCGGATCCACCTTCGCATTCGTCAGCACCTTGGTTACCTCGGCCTGCGCAAAATCGATTTTGGCGTCCATGTCTTTGTCTTGCTCGGGCTCTTTTTGCTGCGCTTGGGTATCCTGCGGCGCTTCGGCAGGGGGGGCCGGCTGCTTCATTGCCAAATATCGGGCGTGGTGCTCGTCGATCGTGGCTGGTTCGCTCGCCACGTCCTCTTCGGCAATGTGGTAATCCTCGATTTCCACAAAATCTGGCGTTTTGACCGGGATTTGCCCGCGCCAAACCAAGACCATTTCGGCTTTGTCCGCATCGATGTGCACCGTGTCCAGATTCATGCGTACCTCGACGAACTTTTTGGCCGGCGCATAAGCCTTTTGCGCATGTTCCTCGGCATTGTCCACCAATGCAAACACGCGCACCCGTTTCCCTGGCAGGGACGTTGCCCAGCGCTGATACATCGGATGCATGCCGCTCAGCACGACCCCCTCGTCCCCCGTGAAATACCCTTTCTTCAATTGTTGATCGGCAGGCGCTGCATTGTAAAAACCGGGATCGAAATCTTTTGGCAAAAGCGGTGCGCGGAAAGTGGCCCACCGCTGATCCCGCGTGCCTTGTAATTTGGCTCGAGGCATCCAATGCGGAGCAATCGGGCCAAACCCTGCCGGAACTGGAAGGTCCTTCGGCGCCGTCATTCGACTCTCGGGATATTCGATGCACGGTAAATACGGAATAAGATTGCCATGGTCATCCGGCATCGGCTCCATCCCGCGACCCATTGGATTTTGCAAAAACGACATCCCGCCAAACGCGAGCTCCCATCGGAGCGGCATTACGGTGAAGGGTGCAGTTCGTCCTGGCACCACACGACCCATCATGTCATCGACGAACGCGCGAGGCCCGGTGACGTGCAGCGCCTTGCGAATGGGGCCAACCTGAATCGCCACGTCGTGACTTGGCCGCGGATAGCCGTCAGGCGTGTGGCACGTGCCGTACACCAACACCTCGCCGCGTGGCTTCATCGGCACCAGGTCCGTCGAGTAGGCAAGGCTGCGCCCGAGTTCGTCCAGGTACTGCTCATCGCCGCGCAGCGGTCCCTGTTCTTCCTTGGGTTTGGCCATTGCAGGGCCGTGGGTGGGCAACGAAAAGGTGCCGCGCACGATGAGCGTGAGCGACGGCATCGTGGGGGCGACCGAGGTATCGAAGGGGAAGAAGCAGTAAGGGGTGTCGTTGAAGATGGTCACGGCAACTCCGATCACGCCCACTCTATACGAATCTTTGGCCAGTCGAAAACTAAAATCCGCACTCGCTGCCTGTTCGACGGTGCGGTTGTTTCTTGCGTCCGTCGAGGCCAAGAACCATTTCGCCTGGTGGAATGGTTTTTCCTACCCACCCCGTTCCAGCCCGCGGATTTGTCTGTTTACGCCGATTGGAACGTCACGCGCGGCGTGCGCGCGTTTTTTTGACCTGCGCAAAGATCTCGTCCGCACTGGTTGCCACGATCGCTTTGGTTATCCACGTGTCGATTTTTGCGAGGTCCCGGGTGGTCTTCATCTTGCGCCGTTGGGCGTTGGTGATTGCGATCCCCCGTGCGGCAAGCACTTGCTGAAGCGCCCCAATCTTTCCTTCGCGTACGCCTTCGAGTTTTCCTTCGCGTACGCCTTCGAGTTTTCCTTCGCGCGCGCCTTCGAGTTTTCCTTCGCGCACGCCTTCGAGTTTTCCTTCGCGCACGCCCTCGAGTTTTCCTTCGCGGATGCCTTCGAGTTTTCCTTCGCGGATGCCTTCGAGTTTCCCTTCGCGGATGGCCTCTTCGCGCACAGCATCGAGGCTCTCGAAACCTTTGCGCTGCAACAGATTGCGCAACGTGACTTCATGCGCGGCTTCGCGATCGAAGAGCGCATCGACTGGCACCGGATTTTGTAAAATCCCAGGCGCCTTGAGTTGTTCGCCACTGTACGCCAGACTCATGGGTTTGCCCGGGACGTGAATCTCCACTCGCCGCGGTCCAACCAGCCGTACGACCCATACGAACTGGGTACCTTCGGTTAAAAGTTCCTTGATCTTCAGCTGCAAATCCGCTTCGTCCTGCCCGCGGTCTGCATATTCCACGGCCAATGGCGGCGCCTGGGTCGCCCATCCCGGCTCGTTATCCACATTGCCCACCGAAATATCCGGCGCTCGCAAATGACCCGGATTTGCCGAATAACCCACATCCACCCCCGCCGACTTCACCGCCGGGTCCGTGTCCAGCGCTTGCACTCCCCCCGCGTTCGACCGTCCGCCACGTCGACCCGTAGGCAAACAAACGATCAAGTTCCCATTCGACAACTCGTAGGGATCTCCTTCACGAATCTGATCCACGGTGTACGGCCCCGGTGCCAGCATGCGATACGCAGTCATGCGCCTACGCTATCACGGTCCAAACTTCCAGGCAAGACAAACTCTCTCGAATGTGGATGACGAATGGTAAATTTTTTCCAGTCGAGATCGCTCGTTTTCTTCGCCGGGGCCGTACGCTGCTTTGAACACCATGGCGAGCGCCAGAACGAATCGAACCAGCTGAAAATGCCTAATCCGCGTCATTGAGTTCATCGAAAACC
>DAOMZH010000432.1:0-8801 GCA_035437985.1 Polyangium sp. (in: bacteria)
CATAGCCCCTGATTGATCCTGATTGAAATAGAAGGTGGGCAAGGGGATGCCTAATAGAATCGATTCGATGAGCTTTGATTGTTGCGCATTGCTCCAGAAATCATACCGCTGAAAATCAGGGGCCAGATCAATTTCCCCGTCGGCAATCATGTCCACGATTTGGCGCAACGAGAAGGTCCTCGTACTGATGCGAATCTTCGAGCGGTCCCAAGGCTTGGCGTCCGGCGATGCGTCACCAGTATCTTCTTTCTCGATGTCCGTGACTTCGTCGTTGAAGGTCTCGCGCTGATACTCGCCATTCAGCTCTTCGGTCTCTTCGTCCTGCGTCATAGAGCTGCGTTACAGGACGTCGACCTTTGCGTCAAACTTTTTGCCTGCCACGCGTCGTCAGCAAACTCGGCAGTGATTCGCCGCGTTGGCATAGCGAGTACAACGGGCCAATTGACGCGCTCGAAGGATCCCCCGCTTTTTTCTTGTTCCTCTCTCCCTCGTTTATCCAGGCATCCGTTTCTCCTCTGCCCAGGCCACCTATGACCGCCTGCACCTCGTCGCTCCCGAGATTCGCGATATGCTCATCGATTACCTTCGGAGCACCTGGCAATTTGTGGATCGGGACCTGGAACAAGCCTTGCTCGCGTTTTTGTCCGGTCCGCGTGGCATGGTCAAAGGCCCGTGGATTCGCGTGGGTTTGCTCGAAGCTTGACGGTCACGAACTTACGGAGCGCTGTACTCCGCACGAAATTCGAGTATGGGGAGGAAAAACTACGCCGAACGGCCGCGACGGGCAAGACAATCACGAGGCATTCGTCCTCGGTGTGGAAACGGGCGTTTGGCGGCGCGAGCGAGGGTAGGGCACCCAGCGATCTCCGCGTTGACCGCGCGAAATGGTCACAATCCCGGTGGGCCCTGCGATTTCGCGCCCGATGTGAGGCCATCGGCGAATCTTCGGTCGCGAAGAGCTGCCTGAGCTTCTCTTCACCTGAACACAGTTCCGATCAGACTCCGATTGTCCCGGCCGATCTGCTCCAACGTCAGGTCAAACCTGCGTCAATCACGCATCGCTTCAAATTACGTTGACGCTTCTTCTGGTTTTGCACTACTAGGTTTGTCCATCGGGTAGCTTGTCCGGTGAAACTGGCACGCTGTCTCGGGCGAGGAGCGAATACGAGCATGGAACGAGCCGTTGTGTCGGACTTGACCATAGGCGCGGTGTTTGCCGGAAGGTACCGCGTCGAACGACGCATCGCTGCCGGCGGGATGGGGGCGGTGTACGAGGTGGTGCACATCGAGACGAAACGCCGTCGAGCGCTGAAGGTCATGCATGCGCACTACGTTCAGAGTGACGAACTTCGGGAGAGGTTTCGTCAAGAGGCCCAAGTGGCTGCGGAAATCGAGAGCGAGCACATCGTGGATGTATTCGATGCCGGCATCGACGAACCGACGGGAATGCCGTTTCTCGTGATGGAACTTCTGCGCGGCGAGGAACTTGGCAAGCGCGTCAAACGCGTCGGTGCATTGCCCAAGGAAGACGTGGTGCAGTACTTGTACGAAACGAGTTTGGCGCTCGACAAGACGCACCGGGCGCGTATCGTGCATCGTGATTTGAAGCCGGACAATTTGTTCTTGTGTGAGCGCGAGCGAGGTCCAGCGCGCGTGAAAGTGCTCGATTTCGGGATCGCGAAGATCGTATCAGATGCATCGACGCAAGCGAATGCGACGCGATCGTTGGGCACGCCGCTGTACATGGCGCCAGAGCAATTCTTGATGATGAGTGCCGTGTCTGGGGCGACGGACATTTTTGCGTTGGGAATGATCGCTTTCACGCTTCTTGTAGGCAAGCCGTATTGGTACCGAGAATCGAAGGCGGCGGGTGAAGTGCTGGCGTTTGCGATGCACGTGGCGCAAGGGCCAAGAGAATCGGCGGTAACGCGGGCTCGGGAGCAGTTTGGCGTGCAGTTACCGAAAGTGTTCGACTTATGGTTTTTCCGGGCCACTGCACGAGATCCGTCGGCACGATTTGCAACGGCGAGCGACGCCGTGATTGCTCTGGCGGATGTGCTGGGTGTTGCATCGCCAGAGGACAGCCCCGATTCTAAACACATAGCCGCGGTCACTCCACCGGCGGTACTCGAGCCTGAGGCGGATCCAACAACGATTCTGCTGCCTTCGGTGAACCAATCTTCGCCGATGGGTCCCACGCACATGATGTCGACGCAGATGGAGATGACGCCAAAGCTCGAGATCGAGATGGCGCCGACTGCACGACCGCCACGCATGAATTCGTTGGTGCTCGTATCGATGTGCGTGATGCTGGTGGTTGGTCTGGGCGCATGGTTTGTGGTCAAGCCGTTTGTCGGGAGCAGTGCGCCTGCGCGAGTGGAGCCACCGGGGCAGGTGGCGGTTGCTGCGTCGGCTGTATCGAGCGAGTCGGTCAGCGCGCCGGTGGCGCCCGTGGTTGCCAGCGCAGAGACAAACCCCTTGGTGGAACCGAGCGTGCCGAGCGCCTCGCCAAAACCTGAGGGGTCGAATTCGAGTGCACCGGAAAAACCCGCACCGAAGCCTGTACCCAAATTCCGAACAGCAGAAGAACCCAGACCATGGTGGGCGAAGCGCCCGAATTACTGATCCATCGACGGCGAATTGGGCGACGTCATATG
Source organism: Polyangium sp. (in: bacteria) (assembly GCA_035437985.1). GTDB lineage: Bacteria > Myxococcota_A > Polyangia > Polyangiales > Polyangiaceae > Polyangium. Next base: position 2,658 of record DAOMZH010000432.1, read on the forward strand.
GGAACACATGCGTTCGGAATTCAGGCTTTCGGAGGCCATTGGCCATTACGAAATCTTTCCCTCCAACTGCTTTAGCAATGCCTTTTGAAATTGTGCCTCTGCGTCGTCGAGCAATGCGAGGGCTCGTTCCGGTTCCAGCCGGGCCCGCACCAAAGCGGATTGCTCGAGAAGAATGACGCCCAGGTTGAAGTGTGCATAATGCAAGCTTGGTTCGATTTCGCTTGCTTTGCGCAAATACGATGCGGCCTTGACGAATGTCGCGTCGGCCTTGGCCAAATCGTTTCGCTCACGCAGTCGACGCGCTTCTTGGGCGAACGTTATGCCCTGCTCATTGGCCTTGTCATAAGGCTCCTGGACTTTTGTTTCGGCGCGACGGAACCATCCCTCGTGGGGTCGCATGACGTCGTTGGACATGGCGCAACGGTACATCCGGGCAGGCAAACGTGCAAGCCGACAAACCGCAAACGGAATCCGTGCTTACTAGCTCTTGACGTGCCCGAGGTCCAAATCGAAAAGCACTCCCAGTTCGCACGAAACGTAGATTGGCCCGTTTCGCCCGCCCGCTCTCTCGGTGGTAGGGCGGCACGAGGCAAAATAGCGTCCGTTTCTCCCACGGAACATGCCGAATTTCAGGACGACTTCGCGATTTCGCGCGTAACGCTATGCAAAAAAATAAGCGGCCCACACATCTCGAGGAATTCTTCAATCGCAGAAAGCGCAACATACGTCGGGTTTGACCAGCCGTGTGTGGCCGCATAATGCTGCCCGAGCACCTCGAAACCGAGCGCGCCGGTGACGAACACGACCGCGGAAATGAATAGCCCAAAACGCAGTTGACGTGACTCGAGCGCTAGTAAAAACGGAATCAGCGCGGCGGCCAAACCCGCAACGATGACTGCACCAAAAGCCCAAACCCAGAGTCGCGTAATGCCAACAGCATCGAGTTTGTCGAGAAGCACTGCCGCGCACCGCTCGTGAAGGGCAATGGATTCGTCGGCTGATACAATGGCGAGAAGTACGGTAATCAGGAGAAAGCCTCGGCGCTCCCTCGGTGCGGAACCACGTTTAGACATCCGCCAGGCCGCCCACGCGCATGTCAATAACAACGCGGACGAAAACCACGTGGGAATGTTCGCCTCGGTATCGACGTCGAAAAGGTCGAGCCACCATTCACGCGGCGCCGGTGCGAACCCATGCGCGACATGCACCGCGATATTCAGGACGTGCACGACGACGACCGCAATGGCTGCTACACGCATGATTGCTGCTGGCCTCAGTTCTACGGGCTTCATTCGTTTAATGCGGCCTCCCACCATTGACGATTTTCGATCGTCGTTACCCAATGTGGGGTTTGGGGCGAAGAGCGCCGAAGGCGACTCGAAGCCCCAAATGTTCAAACTGGTGGTTCGGTAATGGCCCACGTATTTGCTTTGTCATCCCAGGATATTTCGATATTCTGTTTTTGCTGAATTCGCCAAACTCCGCGCGCTCGAAATTTCATCAGCGTCCATAACCACGCCTTCATGCGCTTTTCGTCCTCTGCCGGCGGTCGAGGTTTTGTCGGCGTTTGCGCGTCGAGTAATGCCTGGCTGACAATGTCTTTCGCGTACTCGCCGGAAACCATGTGCCGGGGCAATCGGTTTCCGCGACAAATATTTGGGTAGATCATCGAATTCTTTATTTTTCGGACCGCTCACGGTAAACCCTTTCTCGTCATCGCTCCCGTCGCTTTGCTCCATCGTCCGCCAAGACGTCGCTGCTTCGTGAGGAACCGATACCGACCGTTTCCGTTCGAAAAATCGACATGCCCCCAATATTTTTTCTCGTGCGGGAGTTTAGACAACTTCTCGAGTGCTCCACAGGCGACTACGTTGATTGGATTACACACATGAAGCAATGCGCGCGTCATCAACATCCTCAACAAAACCTCTGGCGCATCGAGTAAGGTCACGCGCAGAGGGTGACGCGTGCGGCGATTTGAATTCGTTGAAGGGAAAAGCGCGAAGTTCTGGCAAGCAGAGTCATCTGGAGCGACGTTCATCGTCGAGTTCGGACGGCTAGGCACGAAGGGACAGCGGAAGGAAAAAGACTTCCCAAACGAAGACGCTGCAAAAAAAGAGCTCGAAAAAAAGATCGCGGAAAAACTTCGTGAAGGCTACAGCGAAGTCGCCACGATAGGCGCAGACGCGGCTGTTGTCGCCGGGGCCAAAGGCGCACAGGCTGCGTCAGCCAAACTCGATCTGCCGACGCGTTTTGCCGAGTTGAAGGAAAAACCTACCGAGCAGGCCATTCGCAAAGCTGCAGCGGCGCTTGCCAAACTTGCGGCCTCGCTTGGGCAGCGAAGTTTCGTCACGACTCAGGCGCACAGACGCGCTCGCAACGCTCTTGCCGCACTTGGGGGGGTGAATCCGACAGACCACCCGGGGCTTGCGAGTGAACTCGATCGGGTGCTCAGTCTGACCACACGCTCGAGCGGCACACGCCTCTCGGTTGGTCGATCGCTCGAATTGCTCTACGAACTCCCGACGCAAACGTTCGAACGAGCCATGGCGCAGTGGGCGGACGCGAAAAACCCTCCGCCAGGAATCGTGTGGCTTGCGGGAGAGATCGAAGCGCTTGGTGATGCGGAACTCGCGTTTCGACTCGGCGTACTTTTGCTCGATCGCCCAGGGCGATCGATGTCGAGCGGCGCGGGTTGGTCACGACAACTCAATCTGCTTTTGCCTCATCTCGAGGCACACCTCGTACGAAACAACTCCTCGACGCGCAAGCACCTCGAGGCGATGAATTCACGCGGCGACACGTTCCTTTCTGCGCGTATAACGCAGGCGACGAAGATGGCCGGAGGGTAGGGAGGCTCATGCAAACCACACCGATCTGGAAGACTGATCTCGAGAAACTCGCCGCATCCGACGCGACTGATCTTGCCGAGGTTGTCGTATCGTTTGTCGAACAGGACGATCCGACACCGGACACACCACCACGCGAAGGTGTGTGGTCGTTCTCGACGTTCCAACAGCAGCTTCGGCAAGCGTCGTATCAACGTTCGAAGCGTCGGCGGAGTGAAGCGGCGCGCGAGGCTTGGCAGCGGTTTCTTGCGCAGACGGACCCGCCGCCGCCTCCACGTTTTGCACTCGCGGACATGTTGGTCGCTTTGTACGAACGCCGGACGGAGCAAACGCGAGCGTCGCTGCTGCTCCTCGCGAAAGATGCGCCGCTGGTGTTTGGGATTTTCGGGGGTCTCAAGCGGATCTACAAGCGAGCGGAAGAAGCCTACGATTTTGAGCTTTTTGCGTCACTTGCCGTGCGTTTCGACGTGGAGGCGCAGAACCATCGTCGGCGTACCGAAGGCGTGGCTTCGCGTGGAACCCTTGTGTATTTGCGCCGCCGTGCGTGGCGGTACGTGCGTTCGCTCGCCCTGGCGTTGCCTCGGCTGTACGCGTTGCTTGCGGCTCAAGTGCTCGCACGTGTGCCTGAAAGTGCGCACTTCGAATCGCTTCATATCGCATCGAGCATCGTGGGCAAACAGAAGAGGGTGCGTCCCAAGCCGCGCCGGCGTGGTCGAGCGGGAAAAACCAACACACCTGTCGCGACAATCGCGACGCCTTTCGAGGACGCGTGGAAGCTCGGTCCCGAGCCGCTTTTGTATCTCATCGAGGCAGCGGAACATTCATCGGCTGCGTCGTTTGCCATAACCCTCGTGCGCAAACATTTTCCCGAGGTACTTCGGTCGCCAAATGTCGAGTGGCTCGAGAGGCTTTGTTATCGACCTGTAGAGCCGGTGCACGAGCTTTTGGTCGATCTTTTGGCGAGCACGCCGGAGCTTCACCAAGCGAAGTTACGCGAGCGTGGGCTGCACGATGGGGTTCTCGCGTTGCTCACGTCACCGTGTGACAAGGCGCGGACGTACGCGATTGCCTATGCACGTGCGCATGCGGTTGACATGCCTGTCGAGCGATTGTTGCGACTTGCGGACGAGTCACGGATGGATGAGCGGTTTGGCAATTCGTACGAAGACACGGCGAAGTTTGCCACGGAGATGTTGACGGCGAAGGCGCCGCGCGAGCTTGGTTTCGTTCACTTGGGCCAAATGCTCGAGATCGACGGAACGCAAGAGTGGGCCAAGCGATCGATTCTGAAGAGTTTCGGTCGTGAAGACGTGCCGGAAAGCTGGCTCGTCGACATGATTTACGGGGGCGATACGCAACGCGCGTTCGCGCTGGAGTTCATTGAGAAGAAGTACCCGCGTGGGGCGATTGGCCCGACGTTTTTCGTGCGAGTCCTGGACGATCCGCGACAAAAGGACAATTACCGAGCCACTCGGGAAGCGATGAGTGCCCTTGGCAAGATGCCTCTTGTTTCGATTGATGCAGGATGGCTTCTTTCAGCGTTCACGCGGGAAGGTTTGTCGCAAGGCATTGGCGAGATGTTGCAAAAGGCCGACGCTTTGCCGGCCGGGATTGATGTCGCGAAGCTCAAGGAGCTGGTCTTTCACCCGAAGTACAGGGAAATTGCGCTTCTGGTGTTGGGTAATTCCAAACTCGTCTCGCCGCGTGATTTGGGTCTTGGATGGCTTCTGGCGCTTGCAAAACGCGCGGATGTGAGCCTGCACGATTTTGCGCATCGGATTCTTTTGCAGAGCATGAAGCCGGCAGACTTCGACGAAGGCGGCAAACACGAAGCGGGGGTGGCGCGACTTTTTGCGCTCGCCTCAGGCGCGAAAGAACCGGAGCCTGTACGAGTTTTCGCCCAGACCTATTTGCGTTGCCACCATCCGATCTTGGGACCGGCGCAGACAGAAGCGAAGGCGCTCGGCTTGAAGGCTGCGCTCGATCGTGATGTGTACACGGCGGCTCGCGTGTGGCCGATGCTTTATGACGATCGGGCCGACGTGCGGAAGTTCGGGATTGGCATCGCGCGCTCGGAACTGCGTGCTTGGGGCTATCACACGCGTGTGTACGAGCTTGGAGATAGCCCCGCCAAGGAGGTGCGCACGTTGGCGCATGAAGCGCTTCTCGGTGCGGGAGATGCGACGGCGGATCCGTCATGCACGCTCGCGCCCGAGGAGCTTTCGGCATCTGGTGTGTTGGGGATGGCGGAAAGTCGTGAGCAGCGGACGCGCGAGGTGGCGATGGAGTTGTTTCGGAGGCACTACACGCGTCTGGGTGGTGCGGACAAACTCGGCTGGTTGATGCAAAGCGCCGACCGTGAAGTGCAACGATTCGCTGTTCGGATTTTGTGGGAAAAGCATCGACCGCGCTCGCTGCCGGATGGCTACAAGCCGCCGAAGGTGTCGGGTGAGGTTTTCGAGAGGGCTGGCGATTTTACGGATCTCGATGCGTTGCGAACACTTTTGCGAACCGTGCTGCTCACGTTGCCCCCTGGTCGGTCGAAGGAGGCGCGAGATACGACAGGTCGCCGGCGTTTGCCCGCGAGTATCGTAAAACGCAACGTTGTGGAGATCGTGCGCGATTTGGGTCTGGCCGACGCTGCATTCGCGACGCTCGTCGTGCCCATTTTATCGGAGATGGTCGGGTCGGCAGCCAAAGGCGAGCAACAAGCTTGCCTTGCGACGCTCGCGCATCTTGACCGCGCACACCCTGGTGTTGCCCAGTTTGCTCGAGGAGGCGCGTGATGGCCTTGGATCTAGGACATTTTGAGAAGATTCGAGCCATCGCTACGGCGTCTCGCCTCGTTGCCATTGGCGGCGTGCGTGTGCGGAGCGAGAGTCAGGTTACGGCATTTGATCCAACCTCGAACAAGCGGCTTTGGGGGGTGGCGTTGCCAGCACACGTGTTTGGAGCGTGTGTGTTGGACGATGTTGTCTTGTGCGCCGCAGCCGACGGTTTGGTGTATGCATTACGCGCGACCAATGGCGACGTTGCGTGGTCAGTTGCGGCACATACAGGCGGCGTGTCGGGTGTTGTCAAAGCGCCTGATGGCAAGACGTTCGTCACAACCGGAGCCGATGGTGCACTGCGAATCTGGACGACGGCAAAACGCGAAGAAAAGGCAGCTTTCGTACTTTCGTCGGATCCGCTCCATGCCGTTGCGATTTCGCCCGATGGGCTGATGGTAGGCGCTGCAGGTGACGATGGCGTTGTGCGTGTTGTTACGCTGGCGGACGGGACACGGCGTGAAATG